>CAYYKQ010000001.1:0-60987 GCA_964440965.1 uncultured Anaerolineae bacterium
AGGATCTGCTTCAAAAGCACGATTATTTTCATAGCGAGCTCCTTTCTGGAAGCTGGTTGCTAGTTGCTGGAAGCTGGTTGCTGGACTTATCTGTAAGGTTCCTCGTGGCTTTCGATGATCGTTTGAAGAAATCTATTAAGCTTCTTGCCAAGGATGGTATATTTCGCCGTCAAATGGTCATACGGGGCTTTTGGCAGAGAGCCGGTGTGGTTGAGGATATCAAGGTGGACCCGAGTCTCGTCGCATGAAGCCAAGGCGTAGACAACGAAGCGGATATACTCGTTTTTATACCGGCGTCGGCCAAACCCTTCAGCGATGTTAGCCGGGATGGATTTGGCCGCCCGCCGCAGTTGGCTACCCTCTTCGTACAGCTCATATTTAGGAAGCTTAAGGGAGACTTGGTGGACTTCGATGGCTAAATCGAAAGCCAACTGATACACCTCCAGGTCATGGTAACTCCGGATTGCCATGCCCCCTCCTCTCCAGTAACCAGCAACAAGCAACCAGCAACAAGCAACCAATGACAAGCTATGCCCTTATCCTCACCCCCAGGGGCCGGAAGATGCGGCTGGCTATGACGATGCGCTGGATCTCGTTGGTGCCCTCGAATATCTCGGTGATGCGTTGGTCGCGGAAGGCTCGTTCGATCCAGAAATCGCGACTGCAGCCCATCCCTCCATGGATCTGGAGGGCTTTATCGACGCAGCGATGGAGCACCTCGGAGCCGTAGACCTTGCACATGGCAGCCTCTTTGGTGAAAGGCTGGCCAGTGTCCACCATCCAGGCAGTGCGATAGACCAGCGAACGCAGGGCCTCGATCTCGGTGGCCATGTCAGCAATCATCCACTGGATGGATTGCTTGTGGGCGATGGGGACCCCGAATTGCTCTCGCGCCTTGGCCCACTTGATGCTGGCCTCTAAAACCGCCTCCGCTCCACCTAAGCAGGCGGCTCCCAAGCTGAGGCGCCCCACATCCAGGGTCTTCATGAAGGTGATGAAGCCGGCCCCGAACTCCCCTAACACATTCTCCTTGGGCACACGGCAGTCTTCAAAGATTATCTCTGAGGTCTGAGTGCCACGGAGGCCCATCTTCCTTTCTGTCCTCCCCACCCGGATGCCCGGAAAGTCCTTCTCCACGATGAAGGCCGTTATCCCACCCCGAACTCCCAACGAGGGGTCGGTGACCGCCATGACGCTGAGGATGTCAGCGTGGCCGCCGTTGGTATTAAAGGTTTTGGTGCCGTTGAGGATAAAGTAATCGCCGTCGCGCACAGCCCTGGTCTTGATGGCTGCTGCATCGGAGCCGGCATCGGCCTCCGTAAGGACGAAGGCCCCGATCTTCTCCCCTCGGGCCAATGGCACAAGATACTTTTGCTTCTGCTCCTCTGTGCCGTCGAGGTAGATGGCCATGGCCCCGATGCCGGTATGGGCACCGATGACGGTAGCTGTCGAAGGGCAAACCTTGTTCAACTCCTCCATAAGGATGCAGTAGCCGATCTCTCCCAGCCCGCAGCCGCCGTACTTCTGGGGGAAGGGGACGCCCAACAGGCCGAGTTTGGCCGCCTTCTTAAGCGTCTCGAAGGGCACCCTCTCCTGTTCATCTATCTCTTTGGCCAGAGGGCGCACTTCGTTCTCAGCGAATTCGCGCACCATCCTACGGAACAGCTGGTATTCTTTGGGAAAAGAAAAGTCCATGGCACCCTCCTTGGCGTCTTAGCGCCATAGCGTCGTAGCGTCTCAGCGTCCTTCCGCTAAGACGCTCTGCCGCTGCGACGCTGGGACGCTAATCTATGGCTTGATTTTAATCCCCTTCTCCCTCAAGATGTGGGAGGCGATGATGAAGCGCTGTATCTCGCTCGTCCCTCCCATGATTTGGAGGGCGCGGAAGTCGCGATACATGCGCTCAATGGGGTAATCCTTCATGTAGCCGTAACCGCCGTGCACCTGGATCATCCGATTGGCCGCTCGCATGGCTATCTGGGACCCGAGGAGTTTAGCGATGGCCGCTTCCTGAGTGTAGGGCTCCCCCCGATCGGCCAGCCAGGCGGTGCGATAGACGAGGTAGCGCAGCGCTTCGATCTCCGCGGTGGTGTCGGCGATGAAATTCTGAATAGCCTGCTTGAAGGCGATGGGGCCGCCGAATTGCTCGCGTTCGGCGGAGAAGCGCACCCCCTCCCTCAGCGCCGCCTGAGCCCCGCCCAGACAGATGGCGGACAGGCTCAGGCGAGCGAAGTTCAAAGCCTTCAGGGCGATCCTGAACCCCTTCCCCTCCTGGCCCAATAGGTTGGTCGCCGGCACCCGACAATCGTCGAAGTAAAGGGCGTTGCAGGTAAGCCCCCTTATGCCTAATGTCCTCTCTCGATATCCCACTTTAAAGCCAGGCATCCCCTTTTCCACAATGAAGGCGCTGATGCCCTTAGCTCCCGCCTCGGGTTCGGTCTTGGCGAAGACGAGAAAGACGTCGGCGATGCCTCCATTGGCAACCCAGATTTTGCTGCCATTGAGCACGAATTCCTCACCCCTCCTGGCCGCCATGGTCTCCAGCGCTGCCGCATCGGAGCCGGCCGCAGGTTCGGTAAGGGCGAAGGCGCCGATCTTCTCACCCCTAGCCATCGGCCTCAGGTATTTTCCCTTCTGCTCCTCGCTGCCATTGTCCAGGATGGTCTTCGCTGCCAAGCTATTGTGCAGGCCGATGGTTATGGCCGTAGAGGTGCAAGCCTTGGCCAGCTCCTCCAGCAGGATGCAATAGCTGATCGTATCCAGCCCCGCTCCGTCGTACTCCTCCGGGATGATGGCACCCAGGAAGCCCTGTTGGGCTGCCTTCTTGAGGAGCTCCAGCGGAGGCTTCTCCTCGCGGTCTATCTCCTCAGCCAAGGGGGCGACCTCGTTCTCGCAGAACTCACGGATCATCCTCTGGAATATCCGTTGCTCCTCGGTTAATGAAAAGTCCACGGCTTCCCCCCTTATAGGAGGGTAGATTGGTAAACCGGTAGCTGGTAGATTGGCCTCAATCCGCCAGCTCCCAGCTTACCAATCTCCCATTTCACCATTTACCGATCCTTAAACACCGGCTTGCGCTTCTCCAAGAAGGCCTTGAGCCCCTCTTCCATGTCTTCGCTGCCCTGTAAGGAGAGGAATTGCTCGGTTTCAACCTTCAGCCCACCCTGAAGGTCCTTCTCCAGGCCCTCGTTCACGGCGTTGATGATGGCTGCAGTGGGCAAGGCGCTCTTGGAGATGATGCGCTTGGCCAAGCCCTTCGCCTCCCTGATCACCCGGCCGGTGGGCACCACTTTGTTCACCAAGCCGATGCGGTAGGCCTCTTGGGCGGTGATGTGGTCACCGGTGAGGAGCATCTCCAGGGCCTTGCCCTTCCCCACCAGGCGCGGCAGGCGTTGGGTGCCACCCCAGCCGGGCATGATCCCCAGGTTGATCTCCGGCTGGCCGAGTCGTACTCCGTCCTCGGCGATGCGGATGTGGCAGGCCATGGCCAACTCGGTTCCTCCTCCCAGGCAGAATCGGCCGTTGATGGCGGCGATGACCGGCTTCCTCGAGGCCTCAATCTTGTTGAAGAGCTCCTTCCCTCGCTCGATAAAGGCCCTGGCCTCTTCAGGCTTATCCTTGACGGCGTAGATCTCGTTAATATCCGCCCCGGCGATGAAGAATTGGCCTGCTCCGGTGATGATGATGGCCTTCACCTCGTCGTTGGCCGTCACCTCGTCGAAGGCGGAGTCGAGCTCCTCGACCACCTGCCGGTTGAAGGCGTTGGCCGGCGGATGGTCAATGGTCAAAGTCGCTATCCGATCTTCGACTGAGACCTTAACGTATTGATACTCTGCCATTTTTGTGACTCCTTTCCACCAAATGCTAAAAGCTGAATGCTGAAAGCTATCCTCCGGCCTCCAGTTTTTAGCTTTCAGCTTTTAGGTTGTCCACTCCATGAACCCGCGCCCCGTCTTCTTGCCCAGCTCGCCGGCTTTCACTTTCCTATAGAGGAGGTCCACAGGGTGGAAGCGAGGCCCATACTTCTTCTCCAGCTCCTCCAGTTTTTTGACCACGACGTCCAGGCCCACCTCGTCGGCGTACTCTAAGATACCCATGCGCTTCAAAGTGCCATCCGGCTGGCGCACCTGCATGCCCAGGCCGGCGATGCAGGCCATGTCTATGTCGTTGATGTTAGCGATTTCTTCCTCCACGCAGCGGGCGGCCTCGTTGATGAAGGGCATCATCAGCCGGTCCACGCTGAACTCGGTGCCAGTGGGCACCTGGCCCGACTCCTGCAGCTCCCTGATCATCTCCTTGACCGGCTCGTCGGTCTCCTCGCCATAGCCGTAGAAGCCGGCGCTGGTCTTCTCGCCATAGCGACCGGCCTGGTAGAGTTTTTCGAAGAGGATGGCCGGGGTCATGCGGTCGCCATACTTGGAGTAGAGGTACTGGCCCACGTCGTAGCAGATGTCAATGCCCAGCATGTCCATCAGGGTGAAGGGGCCCATGGGCCAGCCGAACTTGGTCATGGCCTCGTCGATCTCGGAGGCCGTGGCCGCTCCCTCCTGCAGGCACATCACCGCCTCGTTGAGGTAGGGCATGAGCAAACGGTTGACCAGGAAGCCGGGGCACTCCTTGACCACCACCGGGATCTTGCGCAGTTCCTCAGCGAAGCGCACCACGTCGTCAACGGTCTCCTGAGAGGTCTTCTCGCTGGGGATGACCTCTACCAGCTTCATCACGTGGGCCGGGTTGAAGAAGTGCATGCCGATCACCTTGTGGGGGCGCTTGGTGGCCGAGGCCATCTCGGTGATGGACAGCGCCGAGGTGTTGGAGGCGAAGATGGCATCCTCGTGGCAGGCCTCGTCCAGTTCAGCGAAGACCTTCTTCTTGATCTCGATGTTCTCCGGCACAGCCTCGATGACTATGTCCACGTCGGCGAAATCGTCGTAGGAGAGGGTAGGGGTGATCAGGTCCATCTTCTCCTGCATAGTGCCGGGGCTCATCTTTCCCTTATCCACTCGGCGCTGGTAGATGGCACGGATCCGTTCCATAGCCCTGTCGAGGATCTTCTGATCGATGTCTTTGATCACCACCGGCAGGCCAGCATAGGAGATGACTTGAGCTATCTCGGCGCCCATGGTTCCCGCCCCCACAACTCCTGCTTTAAAAATGTACATGCTTCACCTCCTTTAACTTATCGCTGATAGCATATTGTTTATCGTTTCCACCGTGGTCGAAGTTGCCGCCACCCTTCGCGCACCGATGACGTTCTTTGCAAAGTTGCTTTCACTAGCCCTATCCTTTCGGTTGCAAAGGAGACAACAATTTGGGCGAAACCAGCCACGCCGTGTTAGGCGCAATTCGCCGTTGTTTGTAGGTTAGAGCACCGGGGCGAACCGGAGCCCACCCCGGTGCCTGATTGATCACGCTGACCTTCAGTAGTTCTTCAGCACCGTCGGCAGGAAGACTTGATGTAGCTGCATCCACACCTCCCCACCGGTGGCCCAGTTACAGGTGCCGATGTAGAGACTGTCGTTGAACACCGCTACCGCGTTGTCCCAGTTAGGCAAATAATTGTTGCTGTCGCCCAGGCCATCCGGCGCCACCTGTGCCCAGTTTGTGCCGTCTGTGGTGCGCCAGACTTCCATCCCCGTAGTGCGGTTGTAGGTGAGGGCGTACAGCGCGTTGTCAAAGACCACCAGCGAGCGGATAGCCCGGTTCTCGGTATCCCCGAAGCCTTTGGCGATGGGAACCTGCTGCCAGTCAGTGCCGTCACACTGTTGGCAGCGCCAGAGTTCGTGCCCTGGATTGTCGCTGTCTCTGTAGTTGTAGGTGCCAGCGTACAGGTAGCCGTTGAAGGGTTCCAGAGTGATGCTCCAGTTGTAGGGGTCGCCGAAGCCGCCTGCCACGACTCGCGTCCACGAGCCGCTGTCGCCGGTGCTGGAACGCCACACCTCAGCGCCTGACCAGTTATCGGTGCCAGCGTACAGGTGGCCATTGAACTCGACCAGCGATACGATCCTATTATTATCCACATCGCCAAATCCACCTGTCACCACCGGAGCCCACGAGCCGCTATCACCGCTACTGCTACGCCACAGTTCACAACCGTTCGTCCAGTTACAGGTAGTCGCGTAGAGTTGGTTGTTGAACACGGCAAAGTGGAGCACCGTACTATTGTTGGTGTTGGTGAAACCCCCGCTGGCCACCATCTGCCAATCGCCTGGATTGCCGGTAGCGCTTCGCCACACCTCGCCACCGGTTGTGTCGTTACTGACGCCGGCGTAGAGGTAACCGTTGAACTCAATCAGGTCGTCAATGCCCACATTGTTGCTGATGCCAAAGCCATTGGTGAATACTGCCGTCCACAGGCTGCCCATGCGCCACAGTTGAGCGCCGGTGTCGGAGTTGAAGGTGCCGGCGTAGAGTTGGCCATTGAATTCCTCCAGGGCCCCTACGCACCAGTTGTTGGCATCGCCGAAGCCGTCGATATTCACCTGCCGCCACCCCTGCACTGGCGAGGCAGGCGGGCTGCCGCGACTGGGATGTGCTCCTGGCTCCGGCCCTTGGGCGGCCAGGGCCAGAGCAAGAGGCAAGGCCAGACCCACGACAATAATAACCAATACTGTGAATAATCGCGCTTTCATTGTTCAACTCCTTTCCGCTGTGTTTGTATGCGAATTACGCCTAGCAGCCGGCATATGCAAACTACCACGTCTTCAAAGGCATAACTGCCCGAGAGCCGATGCGGATGAAGCAGAACCACTTGTCAGAGCGCCTATCAAAGGCTGCTCTGCCAACCTTCCACGATGCGAACAGTTGATTCTGTTACAACGGTGAAGCGGTCAACAAGCCGATCAGCATACGACGCAAGCAGACGTTCTATCGCCGCAATCTTATTAGCCGCTCGCTCGTCTTCCAGACGCAGGAGAATCACACCCTTGTGCGGTTTCTTCAACCGAAAAATGAGTTCACCAAAATCCTTGTCATTCGTGACTAAGACGCGATTCTCAGCGTAGGCCTTTTGGAGAACCCAATCGTCAGTCGCCCCCCGAGCTTCCTCATACACTGAGAATACATCGTGGTGCCGTTGACGTAACCATCGGGCCACTGCCGGACCAGTGCATTCGTCCACCAGGAACCGCATCTAAGCGGCCTCCATCTGCAGAGGCATAAAGGTAGTGCTTTCCAGCGATTCGGCGGCAAATGCCAGGCAGGCCAGAATATCCTCCTTGGTCAATCCCTCGTATTCCTCAAGGATCTCTTCTATGGTCGCACCCTGTGCTAAAAGCCCCAGAATATACTGGACGGTGAGCCGTGTCCCTTTGATAACCGGCTTGCCGGCCATAACTTTGGGATTCAACGTGATGCGCTCGAGCAAATCGCTCCTTTTCATCTCCTTACCTCCCCCTTCAAGCCCCCCACAGGTTCCGCAACCTGCGGGAGACTAATGCCGATCACCACGTCTTCAAGGGCATAACCGCCCGAGAGCCGATGCGGACGAAGCAGAGGAGCTTATTGGGATACTTGGCGAAGGCCTTCTCGTCGGCCTCGCCCAGGGTCCTGCCCAGGAAGTAGTCGCCGCTCTCCGGGTCAATGGCCACGATCTCGCCCTCGTGCTCAGGCTCAAGCTCGTCACGGATGCGCAGGTAAATCTCCTTGCTCCTGGCAAGGAAATCGTCCATGTCAACGCCGAAATCGCGCTCGTTGAAATTCTCCCAGTGGAGTTCGTCGGTCATGCTCGGAACCTCCTTCAGTTTCGTAGATTCATAGGTCCGTAAATTCAGAGATTCGGAACGAATTTACGAATATACGAATTCCGAATCTACTTCCTCTCGATGATTATCGCCCCGCCCTGCCCTCCACCGACGCAGGCGGTGGCCAGGCCCAGGCTTAGATCGCGCTTAATCATCTCGTAGAGCAGGGTGACCACGATGCGGGTGCCGGTGCAGCCCACGGGGTGCCCCAGGGCGACAGCTCCCCCGTTGACGTTGACGATGTCCCAGTCCCAGCCGTACCTCTCCAGTTCCCTCCCCACGGCCAGGGCCTGGGCGGCGAAGGCCTCGTTGAGCTCGATGAGCTCGATGTCCTTGAGCGTGAGCCCTGCTTTCTCCAGCGCTTTGGGGACGGCCTTGGTGGGGCCGATGCCCATGATCTCCGGCGGCACGGCGGCATAGGCATAGCTGCGGATGTAGCACATGGGCTCGTAGCCCAGCGCCTTGGCCTTCTCCTCGCTCATCACCAGCACCGCCGCCGCCCCATCCGAGATGTGGCAGGCGTTAGCCGCAGTGACGGTGCCATCCTTTTTGAAGACCGGGGGATAGAGAGCCGCCTTCTGGACGGTGAGGCCGGGGTTGATGCACTCATCCTCGGTGATGATGTCCGGAGGGACTTCTCGGCCAGCCACCTTCTTGGGCACGGTCACGGGCACGATCTCGTCCTTGAACTTCCCCATCCTCGTGGCCCTGAAGGCCTTGCGGTTGCTCCACACGGCGAACTCATCCTGCTCCTCGCGGCTGATGCCGTACATCGCGGCCAGGTTCTCCGCTGTGCGGCCCATAATCTGCCCACAGATGGGGTCGGTGAGCCCCTCCCAGAGGGTGTCAATGAACTGGGTGGGGCGGAGCTTGAGACCCCAGCGGGCCCCGCGCACGGAGTAGGGGGCAGTGGACATGCTCTCCGTCCCGCCGCAGATGAAGATGTCGCCGTCCCCGGCCTGGATGGCCTGGTAGGCGCAGGTGATAGCTTGTATGCTGGCCACGCAGTTCCTCTGCACGGTGTATCCGGGCACATGGTCAGGGATGCCGGCCATGAGCGCCGCCACGCGAGCGATGTTGGGCGCATCGGAGTACTGGCCGATGCAGCCGAGGATGACGTCGTCCACGAGGTTGGGGTCGAGTTGGGTGCGCTTGATCAGCTCCTCAATGACCACGGCGGCCAACTTCTGGGCGGGGATGTCGCGGAAGGCCCCGCCATGCCTCCCGATAGCGGTGCGGCAACCTTCGACGATGACCACTTCTTTCATCTTGCTTGGCTCCTTTCAATGACCAATGAACCAATGACCAAGGGGATTTGCTCATTGGGATTTGGTTATTGAGCTTTGGGATTTGATCCCCTGCAGGAACAGGTCTAAGGTGGCTTCGAACATCGAATCGAGGTCAGTGGAGAGCATCTGGCGGCGGAGGGGATGGGCCATCAACACCAGCACCCCGTTAAGGGCTGCCCATAGCATGCCCGCTGTTCGCCATGGATCATCCACTTTAAACGACCCATCTTCCACCCCCTCCTGAACGGCCCTGGCTACCAGTTCCAGGCCCTTCATGCTTCGGTCGAAGATCTCCTGGAAGAGCCTCGCCGGCACTCGCTCCTGGAAACGGCCCCTGTCGAAGGCCATCAACAGTCGAAAGTAGTCGGGGTAAAGCCGAGAGAAATCGAGATAAGCCTTGGCCAGCCGACGGATGCGCTCCTTGGGGGATAACTTATCCTCAGGGGCATAGGCGGCTTCGAGCCGGTTGAGCAGAATGGAGAGGCCCTCTAAAAGCAAATGAGCAAGGATTTCCTCCTTGCTCTGAAAATACAGGTATAGGGTTCCCTTGGCCACCTCGGCTCGCGCCGCCACATCGTCCATCGTCGCCCGATGGACGCCCTTCTGGAAAAAGACTTCCTTGGCAGCCCGCAGGATCTCCCGCTGCTTCTCGGCCCTCTCGCTGGCGCTAAGCTGCAACCTGCCCACCCCAGCCTCCCAAATTTACTGACCCTGAGTCATTATATCCGAAAAAGAGGCCGGTGTCAAATCTCCCGCTCGCTGGCGGCTACGAAAGCGGAGAGGAGCCCCCTCGACCTCAACAGCGTTAGGTCATGAGCCCCAGCGTACCCGTACCTTTACCTCGGCAGCCTCTTCTATCTCCACGACCACCGCGGCGTAGGGCTGGTGCTCTCTACGGTAGGGATAGGGGGCTCCATTGACCGTCACCTGCACCGGATCGGCGGGGAAATAGTCACGAAGCCGAACTTCCAGATGGGGGAAGGAAGGGGAAGCTTCCAACGAGAGAGCCTGGCGGCGCAGGTCCGGCGCGCTGGAGAGGGCCACCGTCGCTTCCTCGCCGAGGTAATGCTGAAAGTGGGCGGAGAGGTCCCGCCCGGCCAGGGTGGGGCAGAACAGAGGCTCGATAACGGCGCGATGCCGCGCCAAATCGTAGTCCAGCCCGATTATGGCCTTGCCCAGCAGGGCCGAGTAGACGCCGTTGGTCCAGCCGAAGCCCTTCTGATTGGGGTAGATGCTGACCGCATCGGGGCTGCATTCCACCACATTGTACTTCTCCCACATACTCCCCGTCCGGGCGAAGACATCGGCGCATAGCCTCAACCATTTGAGGGCGATGCGAGCTGCCTCCTCGAAATAGCCATAGCGCTTAAGGCCCATCACCGTTATCCAGTGCAGAGGAGGCCAGCCGTTGGGGTGGTCCCACTGGAACGGTCCGACGAATTCCGCACCCCGTCCCGCGGCATGGGAATGCTGCACCTTCACCGTGCAGGCCAGGCCGCCTGGGTGCTCGAAGAGGGTCAATTTATCCACCATCCTGGCGGCTTCCTCTGGGGTGGCCAAGCCCACAAACAGGGGATGGAACGTCGCCAGCGAAGGCCTATCGTCCATCAAGCGACCCTCGGCGAAGTCATAATCGAAGAAGAGCCCCTGCCTCGGATCATAAAGGTAGCGAACGATGCGCTCCCTGCGCTCCTCGGCCTTAGCCCTCCAGCGTTTCGCCTCCTCTCGATCGCCTAATATCTCGGCGAAATCTGCGAAATCGCGCTCATACTGGTAGAGGTTACAGTTGAGGTCCACCGCTGCCAAATATCGGCATCGACCCGCCCAGCGAGAGCTGAAATCCCAACCCGATTCGTATTGAGCTCGCCTCTCGTCATGGGGTGCCCCTGGATCGGCGTAATGGGCCAAGCCGATGGGCGTATTGTGCCTGCTAAGCCAGACCTCCTCGTACTCCCTCTTGGCCAAGGCGAAGGCACTCCCCAGCCAGTCAAGGTCGAATTCCCCCTTAAGGACCTCTCTGATCATCAGGGTTAGATAAGGTGGCTGGGAGCGGGTGAGTGAACCGGGGTGGGAGTAGTTGAGGACCAGACCGAACTCCCTCAACTCGTAGAGGAAGTCCTCGACTATGCCCCGTATCAACTCCCGTTGGCCGTCCACCGCCAGCCCTACGATGGTGAAGTAGCTGTCCCAGTAGAAGAGGTAGGGGAACAGGCCGACACTGGGCATCACATAGGGGTAAGGCAGTGGGATGCGCTCCTCCTCGCCGGGTTTATCCTGGCGGATAAGCGATGGCCAGAGGGAAGCGATATGGCTGTGGGCCTCTGAGATCCGCTCATCGAGGCCATGGAAGGAGGCCATATGGTCGCTCCTTTTTCATTTCGATTGGCTCAAGGCGGCTTCTTTGAATCTCCTAACCTCTTTCAGCATCTCCTCAGCGCTCCGACGGGTCAGCTCGGTGTCCGCTCCCAGCATCTGGGCAAGCTCTATAAGCCGCTCCTCCTCCGCCAGCCCCCGTGCGCTGGTCAGAGTGCGCCCTCCCACCACCGCCTTGCTCACCTTGAAGTGGAGATCGCCATAGCTGGCCAACTGCGGGAGATGGGTGACGCAGAGGACTTGGTGGCCTATGCCATTCATACCCCTCCCCAAGGTGAGGGTCCAAAGCTTCCTGCCCACCACCCCTCCCGTTCGCCCGCCGATCCCCGAATCTATCTCGTCGAAGATGAGGACGGGGATCTCATCGGCTTCGGAGAGGACGGTCTTGAGGGCCAGCATCAGGCGCGAGGCCTCTCCTCCCGAGGCGATCTGGGCCAAAGGCTTGAACGGCTCTCCAACGTTAGGGGCGATGAGGAACTCCACCTTGTCTATCCCCGTGGCGTCGAAAGCATAGCGTTCATCGCCCACCCAGACGCCATCTTTCGCCCGGGTTTGCTCGATGGATACGGCGAAGCGGGCCCTCTCCATATTGAGGTCGGCGAGCTCCGCCTCCACCGCCTCGGCCAGCCTCTCGCTGACCCGGCGCCGCTCGCTGGAGAGCCGAGCGGCCAATTCGCCTATCTCGTGGAGGAGTTCGTCCTCGCGGGCCTTCAATTCCTCAATCCGCTCTTCGCTGTGGGAAATGGCGCTCAATTCCTCCTCCGCAGCCTTGCCGAAGGCGAGGATCTCAGCGATGGAGTCTCCATACTTGCGCTTCAAGTTGTAGATCAGACTCAACCTCTCCTCGACTTCCTGCAGGCGGTGGGGATTATATTCGATCCGATCCCGATAGGTCCGCAGGGTGCGGGCTAGCTCCTCCATCTGATAGTAAACCTCCTCGGCCATCCGGTGCCCTTCCCTCAGGGCGGAGTCGATCCTCTCCAGCTCCGCCAACTGGTGAACCACCTGTCCCAAGAGGTCGATGGCCGAGGGCTGCCCTTCCTGGCCCTCGTAAAGGGCTTGATAGGCCTCATCGGCCAGCTCCGTTAGGCGTTCGGCATTAGCCAGCCTGGTGCGTTCCGCCTTTAATTCCTCCTCCTCACCTATGCGGAGTTTGGCGGCGGTTATCTCCTCCACTTGATGGCGCAGCAGATCCACGCGGCGGGCCAACTCCTTCTCATCCCGTCGCAGCCTCTCCAGCTCTTGTCTGACCTCCCGCAGGGCCTTGACCTTAGCCCCCACCCTCTCCCGTAGGGGCCAGAGGCCCCCATAGCGATCCAGGAAATCCAAATGCTCCTTCACTCTGAGCAGGGAGAGATGCCCGCTCTGACCGTGGATATCCACCAGACGCCGGCCGATCTCCTCCAAAAACTTCAGCGTGACGGCTCGGCCGTTCACCCGACAGATGCTGCGTCCTTCCCTCCTTATCTCCCGGCTCAGGATGAGGGTCTTTTCATCCTCGCCTTCCAGCCCGTCCCTGCGGAGAAGGGGAAGGATATCCCTCTGAGCGGCCTCATTCAGGATGAATATCCCCTCCACTAGCGCCTCATTTGTGCCCGAGCGGATGACATCGGCGCGGGCTCGTCCTCCTAAAAGCAGGTTCACGGCGTCGATGATGATGGACTTGCCCGCCCCGGTCTCGCCGGTGAGGACATTAAAGCCGGGGTGGAAACTCAGGTGCAATTCACCGATAATGGCAAAGTTCCTGATGTAGAGCTCCGCTAACATACCCTGCCCCACGAACCATCCCTTAGCCTTTTAACCTATTTCAACCGCTTCATCAGGCTGCGATAAAAGTAGGATCTATCTCGCACCCGAACGAAATAGCAAGTATGAGGGCTGGCCTTAACCACCACCTCGTCGGTATCCTCCAGCTCCACGTGGAATTGTCCGTCCACGGTGAGTACGGCCTGGTGGTCAGTGGAGACCTTAACTCTGACCGTGGCCCCCTGGGGGAGGACGATGGCTCGATCAAGGCTCAGATGGGGGGCGATGGGGATGAGCAGGATGTTCCTCAGCTGCGGTGGGAGGATCGGCCCTCCCACAGCTAGGGCGTAGGCGGTGGAGCCGGTGGGGGTGGAGACGATGAGTCCGTCGGCTGTGTAGGTGGTGAGGTACCCTCCGTCGATGTAGGTGGCCAAATGCACCACCCTGGCCAGCGAATGACGGCCAATCACCACGTCGTTAAGGGCTTCACTGGTCCATGGCTTAGTCTCATGCTCCCCACCACGCCAAAGCTCGGCGTGGAGCATCATCCGCTCCTCGAGCCAATACTCCCCCCTTAAGACGGGGGAGAGCTTCTCCTCCCACCTCCTGGCCTCCGCCTCGGCTAAGAAACCCAAGCGGCCTAAGTTCAGTCCCAGGATAGGCACTTTGTGTTGGGCAGCCATCCGCGCCGCCCGAAGGATGGTGCCATCGCCGCCTAAGGTCACCAGGAGATCGAACTCGGCCACATGCTGCCTGACTTCCTCCTCGTCCCAAGCTGAGCCCGCCCAGGCTTGGATCCCCCTGGCTTCCAACCAATCGGCTATCTCCTGAGCTAAAATTTGTGACTCCGGTATTTTGGGATGGTGCAACAAGCCGATCGCCTTCACCAATCACGCCCCCGCTCAACTAAATTCAGCCGTTCCCTTAGCCAAGCGATCACCTCCCCCATAGCTACTGGGCGCTGTTCGCCTCTGAGCATGTCCCTGACGACCACTTGGCCGGCCTCCAACTCCTGCTGGCCGATGATGAGGGTATAAACCACCTCCCGGCGATCAGCCTCCCTCATCTGAGCCTTGAGGCTGCGATCGCCGAAGGCACAGGTCACGCCGATGCCCGCCTCTCTCAGGCTGGTCAGGAGCTTAAACGCGGTCTTCTTTGCCTCTTGGCCAAGGTAGATCAGCGAGACCTGGGGGGCTGGCAGGGATGGCACCTCGATGCCCTGGGCCTTCATGGCCAGTATGGTGCGATCCAACCCGACAGCAAAGCCCACCCCCGGCGTGGGATTACCCCCTAGCTCCTCGGCCAGGCCGTCGTAGCGTCCTCCACCGCAGAGCGCCGATTGAGCCCCGATGCCCCCCACCCAGACCTCAAAGACGGTCTTAGTGTAATAGTCCAGGCCCCTCACCAGACGGGGATTGAGCGTGTATGGCCATCCCAGGAGATCCAGGTAACGCCTCAGGGCCTCGAAGTGCTCTCTGCACTCCTGGCAGAGGTAATCGAGGATAGGAGGGGCCCCGGCGATGATGGACTGACAACGCTCATTCTTGCAATCCAGCACCCTCAACGGATTGCGCTTTAGGCGCCGCCGGCAATCATCGCAGATCTCATCCAGGTGCTGCTCGTAATATCCGAGCAAAACCCTCAGGTAGTTAGGGCGGCATTTGGGGCAGCCGATGCTGTTGATCTGGAAGGAGAGCCCCTTGAAGCCGAGCTCAGTATAGAACTGTCTGGCCAACGACATCACTTCCACATCCAAGGCCGGATCTTGCACGCCGATGGCCTCGGCGTTAAACTGGTAGAATTGGCGATAACGCCCCGCCTGAGGGCGGTCGTAACGGAAGGCAGGGCCGATGGAGTAGAGTTTAACCGGCTGGGGTAAGACATGCATGCCATGCTCAAGGTAAGCGCGCACTACCCCCGCCGTGAACTCCGGTCGCAAGGTGATGGACTCTCCTCCCTTATCCTCGAAGGAGTACATCTCCTTTTCGACGATGTCTGTGGCCTTGCCGACCCCTCGTTCGAAGAGGGAGGTCTCCTCGAAGATAGGGATATCGATCTTCTGATAGCCGTAGAGCTGGCAGATGCGATGGATGCTCTCCTCGACGAATCGCCAATAAGGCTGCTCCTCCGGCAAAATATCGCGTGTGCCCCTAGGCGCCTTGTACAAACCCACGAACCTCCTCAGGATGCCGGCCTTGCTCGCCTATGCACAGGATATCGTATTTGTACCCGATTGTGAGCTACCTTATTATAGTCCATTTCACCTTCATTGTCCACCTCGCCGGCTCAAGCTGCAAAATCGAACGGGGGTTAGAGCAGCCTCCTAACCCCCGCCCTTCTCACCCGCCTCTATTCCAATGGTCTGCCCCCTCAGGGCATCCTGTCAATGGCTCCTCTGTGGGGTAGCGGCTCCACGGAATACTCATAGCTGGCCAGCTCCGTGGTCAGGGGGGCCAGTCCGCTTACCACCAGGATGGCCCTCTTCACCTCCTCGCCCAAACCCCTGACGACCAAGCGGCCCTCCTGGGCCTCGTTCAGCTCCATCCGCCGCACCTTCGTCTCCGCTCCCAGCTCGATGAGCTGTACCAGGAAGCGTTGGGGGACAGAGTTGTCGGTGCGAATGAAGCCTTCAGCCACCCATCCGCCATCGTCCTCGGCATCGTAGGTATAGCCCAGCTCAGGGATGGATATATCGTCCACGCAGAAGCCCACGTGGTTCACGGCATCGTCGGTGAGGTATTCGAAGCGGAGGAGGAGCTCGCCGCCCACATAGGGGGTCAAATCGACGGTCTCCTTGACCCAGACGGGCCCCGATTCCTCCTTCCTCGCCCCCTCTCCCGATTTTCCCGTATACGCATGTCCGAAGCTGTTTCCATAAGGATTAGCATCGGTGGTGTACTTGCCCTTCAGGATCTTCCATGTCCTCCCGCCGTCGGTGGAAACCTCGATGTAGGCGTAGTCCCAATTCTCCTCGATGTCGTACCAGAGCCAGACCTCGAGGGTGGCTCGCTTCAGCCCTCGCAGGTCGAAAGCCCTGGTGAGGCGAGAGTCACCGCCGTCGCCACGTCCGCTCCACCACTGGTAGCGTCCGCTGTGAGGTTCGTTGGGGATGAGTTTCACTTGAGTGGAGCCAGCAAATTCGACAGCTAAGTCAACGGATCGCCTATTCGATGGGCAAAGGAGCTCGATGTAGTCGGTTCCGTACTGATGGACGGTGGTAGAACGACGGACAGGGTAACGATCGTGGATCTGATCGAGCTTAGGGGTGGCTACATCCAGCCTACGATAACCATAGCGGCCATCCGCCAGCTGAGGGTCATCTAAATAGTTTGCCACCACCCAATCGGCGAAGACATCCTCGAAGGTGAGTCCCCGTTCGGCCAGGACCGCGTTGAAGCCGGCGATGCCATTGGCTTGGTTGGCTACCACCTTGCGGGTTAACCCCTCGCCGAAGCGCTCTAAGAAGTAAGACATGAAAAGATAGCTGGCTCCGTAGTTAGGGATGGCCTCCTCAGGCTCCGGCCAGGAGGTGAGCTGGGTATCCGGAGAACGGCTGAAGGCGTAGCTGGACCCGCCTACTGGATAGCCGTTGACCTGAGTTGCCAGCCCCGAAAGGCCCTCGTTGACCCAGGTGTCCTCGTTTCTATCAACCCTCCAGTGGATCATGTGCTGGAACTCGTGGGCCAGGACCCCCTCGTATTCGTCCGTGCCCGGCTGGAGGGAATCCAGGTTGATATAGACTATCTCCCGTTCGTTGGAATAGGGGTTGATCAGATGGGAGTATTCATCGGCGCTGGAGTAATAGCCGCCCAAGCCGGGGACGTGTCCGTTGAAGACATGGATGCGGGGGTCGTTGTCCACACCTGGGGTCCACTCCTCTCCGAAAAAGCGATGGTTAGTGGGGTAAATACGGTTCTCGAAGCGCTCGGCCGACCTCTTTAAGGCATTCTCATCGACCTTGTAGCCTTCCTCAACCCACATGTAGAGGTGAGGGGTGATATAGCGCAGAGTGGCCGTGGCCGTGAAATGGGTCTTGCTGATCTCATTCCAGACCCAGAAGGTCTCCTTATCGCCGAGTTTATATCGAGGTGGAGTGGGGTTGACCACGACGGGGATGGGCTCCTCGGGATGTTTGAGGCGAGTGGCGACGTCCAAGAGGTCACGCTCCGGCATTTCCATCTCGGCCAGGGGCTTTGGCGATGGAGGATGCAGGGCGGTAGAGGTCAACGGAGGGGTGCGCACGGGGGTGAAAGTGGGGACGAGGGTGGGAGTGGAGGTGGGCACAGCGATCGCCTTAAGGGCCTGGGGGGCCTTGCAGCCCAAGATCAGGCCGAAGCCGATGATCGAGATAAGGATAGCGAATCTAAGCCAACGACTACTCAAATCTTCTCCCCCTCTTCCGCCAGCGGTAACCCAGTAAGCCCGCAGCGCAGGCGACCAATCCTAAGTCCACGAACTGACTCACCCTCCAAGGGCCCACATAGAAGGCCTCGTCGCCGCGGGTGAAATCTAAAAGGAATTGGCCGCCGAAACCGAGGAGGATGTACACCGAGAAGCTGAACCCGCGGAAAGGCCAATGTCCGCGCTGAAGCCACAGAATGGCGAAGATGATTAAGCTCAGGGCAATTCCCATCACCTGGGTAGGAAAGCGAGGGGCGCTGATCCCATAGATATCGGGCAAATCTAAGCAGATGGGGCCCATGTCCATCCGGCCGTAAACACAGCCGTGAGCCAGGCAAGCCAACCAGCCGAAAGCTTGTCCCAAGGCCAGGCCGGGCGCAGCAGCATCGGCAAAGAGCCAGAAAGATGAGCCCTTGTAGGCAGCGTAGATGGCCAGCGCTGCCATTCCCAGGGGGAAAGCTCCCCAAAACGCCAGACCGCCCCGCCAAAAGAGGAGAGCCTCCCATGGCTTCTCGACGAAGTAGGTGTGGTTCTGAACTACATAGCCCAGCCTGCCGCCGATCGTTCCCCCCACCAAGGAGAGGAGGATGGCGTCGATGGCCAGCCATGGCGAACCCAGCATCCTTCTGCACTCCCAACAGACGAGGCCCGATCCGCAGATCAAGCCGAGGGTCAGGAGGACAGTGTAGGAGTAAATGGCCCTATGGCCAATGTGGAAGAGGATGGGATGCATCAGAGCCTCCGCGCAGTCGAACCGATTTAATCATACCACAAGAGGGGCGATTAGTAAAGTTTGCCCAGAACATCCCTTTTCTGCTATAATTTACCTGGCGTCCATGCATGGAGGTGAAGATGATCGATATCGCTATCGAGGCGGCTCGCGAGGCCGCCTACATCCTAATGGAAAAACTAAATGAGCCGAGGGAGATTAGGGTCAAAGGGGATAGAGACATCGTCACTGATGCCGACCTGGCGGCGCAGAAGGCCATCCTGCAGATCATCAAGGCCCACTACCCTGACCACGACATCCTATCGGAGGAATTGGCCCATAAGCCCGAGAGGCACTCCGATTACTGCTGGATCATAGACCCCTTGGATGGCACCACCAATTACTCCCGCCGTTATCCCTCTTTCTCCGTCTCCATTGCTGTCAGCTTCAAAGGGGAGGTCATCTTAGGCGTGGTGTACGATCCCTTCCGTGATCAGCTTTTCCGCGCCCAGCGCGGCGAGGGCGCCCATCTGAACGGGGAAAGGATCAGAGTGAGCGGGAGGGAAAGCTGCAGTGAGGCTTTGATCGGCTTGGACTGGGCTCGTCGGCCGAAGGAGCGAGCCGAAGTCGTCAGATTGGTGGAAGCGATCGCTCCGTTGGTCAGGACCCTGCGCACTCCCGGCTCGGCCATCCTGGGGTTATGCTATGTGGCCAGCGGCTGGCTCGATGGTTACCTCAACATCACCCTGAAGCCCTGGGATGGGGCGGCGAGCTCCCTCATCATCCGAGAAGCCGGGGGGAAAGTCACCGATCTGGCCGGCCGGCCCTGGCATCTCGATTCCCCCCAATGCCTGGCCAGCAATGGCCTCATCCACCAGGAGCTATTGCGTATGCTCGAGAGCGTTCGTTGACGAGAGAGCTCATTTCGCATCGTTATAACAGGGGGCCTCGGCGAATTCAGGTCAGGATAAAGAATGGAGTGCAGTTGTGGGACAAAGGGAGGTTACTATGGCCTCTGAAACTGAGATGAGGAGGAGAAAGCAACTGGCTGCGGAGATGATCCTCCAAAGCGAGGGTTTGACCGATGAATTGGAGGACGAAGAGGCTGAGGCCCTCCTGGACTGGGGACTGGAGAGGGCTGAGGCCTTCGCTAACACCACTGAGGGGCTGAGCGAAAAGGAGGCCCGTTCAGCCATCGAGGCGGGCGTCGGATGGGTGAGGAGGGTGATGAAGGCCATCAACAAGCTGATAGGGGCAAGGTACGAGATGGCCGACGATGAAATGCTCGAGGAGCTGCTACACCTCATCTCAGTGATCGAGGAAAAGCCCGCCCTGAGGAAGAAAACTTAGGCCCAAGGAAGGTTGATGACGAGGATGCTCCGATCATCCATGGCTTGGCAGGGGGCCCCTTACCGGAGGGGCTTGGGGGATGGCCGGTTGAGGCCGATATCTCGTATCTTATGGTTATTATGCAACAACTCTAGTGATCAGGTTGGCCTCCCTTGCAGGGAGAGCTAGCAGCGTTTCCTCCTTCAGCGAAATGGCAGGCGGAGAGAGGGGAGTTTCTCATCCTCAAAGTTTGCTATCGGCGAGGATGCAACTCGGTTTGGCCCTCGCCTTTTTGTTAGTGGTACTTATCCTGGCCTCGGCTTCCACCGTGGCTTTCTACGAGTATTTGTTCCAAGGGCGCATTTACCCGGGCGTGAACGCCCTGGGATTCGAACTGGGAGGGCTGAGACCTGAGGACACGGAGAGGCTCCTGCCGCAGGAGATCGAACCCTACCTGAAGGAGCCCCTGATCCTGCGCCATGAGGATCGAACCTGGTTCGTCACCCCGAAGGAATTAGGGGCGAGGTTTGACACCCGGGCTATGGCCACTGCGGCTTACCAGGTGGGTCGAGGGGAATCCCTTCTGGACAATCTGAGCGATCAGCTCCACGCCCTCCGCTTCGGCCGCTCCATCGAAAGGATCATCGCCTTCGATGAAGATGTGGCTCTGAGCTACCTTAGCCAGTTGGCCTCTCAAGTCGACAGTCCCGCCCGCGATGCGGGCCTCATTCTGCGCGATTCGGAGGTGGAAGCCACCCCCAGCCGGGTCGGATGGAAATTGGAGATAGCCGCGACGTGGGAGCGCATCCGTCCCCTCATCGCCACCTTCAGGGGAGGCGAGGTGGAGCTGGTGGTAAGGGAGATCCCACCCCTCATCCCTGATGTCAGTGAAGCCAAAGCCCGCCTGGAGAGGATGATTGGATCGCCCCTGATCCTGACCTACCTCGATGCTGAAGGTTCGTCACAGCCCGCCGTTAAGCGCCGCTGGATCCTCAGCCCAACGGACATCGTGGATATGCTCACCTTCCGCCAAGTGCAATGCGATGGTCAGATAAAGGTGGAGGTGGGGCTCGATCGGAGCAAGCTGGAGGCCCTGATGCAGCAGATCGCCCACGAAATCGAACGGCCCCCTGTGCGTGCCCGCTTCGAGTTCGACGAGGCCACCGGGAAGCTCAAGCCGATCGTCCACAGCCGCTGGGGAAGAGCGCTGGATGTGGAGGCAGCGGTGCGCCTCATCGAGGACAAAGCGGCAGCCGAGGGGCGGGAGATCTCCCTCCCTGTCCTCCCCATCAAACCGCTGGTGGCCGAGGAGGATGCCGATAAGCTGGGCATCAAAGAGCTGGTCAGTGAGGGGACCACCTCCTTCACCAACTGGCCCAAGGAGCGGGCACATAACATCCGCCTGGCAGCCTCCAAATTCCACGGATTGGTGATCCCTCCCGGCGAGGTCTTCTCCTTTAATGAGAATCTGGGCGAGGTGAGCAAGGAAGCAGGTTATGAGGAGTGGTATACCATCTTCCCCGAGGAGACCAGGATGGCTGTGGGAGGGGGGATCTGCCAGGTGGCCACCACCTGCTTCCGAGCTGCCTTCTGGGGCGGCTACCCTATCCTCGAGCGCCATCCCCATGCCTATCGGGTTTACCGGTATGAACCACCCCTGGGCCTGGACGCTACCGTTTTCCAACCCAGGATCGACCTCAAATTCGTTAACGATACCCCCTACCACATCCTCATTGAGGCTGGAGTGGAGAAGGACACCCTTGTCTTCCGCTTCTACAGCACATCCATCGGCCGCAAGGTGGAGATGGAGGGGCCCATCGTGGAGAACGAAGTGCCCCATGGACCTCCCATCTATGAGGAGGACCCCACTCTGCCCAAGGGGACGATTAAGCAGGTGGAACGAGCGCGCAACGGGATGGATGTGACCATCTATAGGGTCATCAAGCAAGGTGGGAAGGTGGTTAAGAGGGAGAAGTTCTTCAGCCGGTACAAGCCCTGGCGGGCCAGGTACTTAGTGGGCACTGGGGAAGCCGTCCAGGAATAACCCATTTCCCTGCGCATCCCAAAACCCTTGGGAAGGCGTAAAAGGCCATTCGCTTGGTCAACTGCCGGGCGAATGGCCTTTCATTTCACAGACTTTCAGTCAGCGCACTTGCCCCTATGAAGACCCCGGCCGATTCGACAATGGATACCAGATGCCCGGCTGGCTCAATCGAATTTTGGCGGGTTCCATGCTCTGATTCGCCCCTAGGGTTCGGGAAGGCGGTCTCAGAGAGCCGCCCTTGCCTGCGCTTGCGCCCGTCCTCTTGCGCAGCAGGACATTGTCTACATAGCTCCCTTCGTAAGTAATGCTGGAGTCGCTGCCGAATACAAGGGCTATCCAGACCTGCTCCTCGCCCAGCAGGCTGCCCAACTCGGGCACATCGCTCAGGTCCAGCAACTCACCCGTCGTCCAACTTGACCAATCGCCAGTGACGAGTGTGCCATGGTAGTTTTCCCCATCGATGGAAGCGCCCCAGAAGAAGAGGTCGTATCCGTACTCGGTTTTGCTCCACCAATCGAAGGTCAACTCGGCCGCTGTGGCATCGGCCAGGCTGAAGGGGCCATGGATCATCCAAGCGAACACATCGTTTGGATAGTCGCTGCCGCAATTCAGGGTGGTGTCACCTGCGCCGACACACCATGCGCTGTAGGAGCCCCCGTTGTTCCGGCAGTCTCGCTTGCCCCAGTAATAGTGACCGCTGTCCGGGTCGTTATCGCGGACCTCCCAGGTGCCATCCGGGAAGCTTCCCTCGAAATCCTCGGCCATGATGTTTATCCAGCCCGTTGGAGGAGTTGGCGTTGCCGTCGGTGTGGCTGTTGGCGTAGGTGTCTGTGTTGGCGTGGCTGTAAGCGTGGGTGTTGGGGTAGGAGTCATTGGCGTTCCCGTGGGCGTCGGGGTAGGAGCGCCAGGGCTGTAGTTCTTTAGGATGATAGGCAGGTAGATTTTGAAGCCGGGCGGCGTGGGGGTGAGGGTTGGCGATGGCGTGGCCGTTGGGGTGGCTGTTGGCGTAGGTGTCTGTGTTGGCGTAAGGGTGGGAGTGCTGGTCGGTGTAGGGGTAGGGGGCTGGGTCTCAGTGACATCACCAGAAATAACCAGGGCATAAGGCTGAGGCCCTTGCGGCACATTGTATCCCTCAACCTTTATCGTGTAGTTGCCAGGAGATGGGGTGTCTATGTCTACTCCCACCACGTTATTCACCCTGTCCGCGGAAGTGCTGTAATCAGGTGAGACTACGACAGCTCGGATAGCCCAATTTCCATTGGGTATTGAACCATACGGCAAAGTATTCCATGAGGTTCCATCATATAGGTAACTGCGCCCAGCGGGAGAGGTACAGTCAATATATAGCCAGGGGTTAGTACTTAACGTTCCGGTAAAGTGCAGTTCAATGTAAAAATCGCCTTCAGTTATAGTCACCCCAGAGATATCAACGGTAAACCATCCGCTGGTGACAGGGGTAACGTCGGTGCTAAATAGTTTGGTGCCTGGTAAGCCGCCGGCTCCATCGTCATCCCATACGTTACAAGTGAACCGAGGCGAAGGTACATCTTTCAAAGACAACAAAAAACGCGCTTTGTCTAAAGTCACCGGATAGGAGATAGGTGTAAATCTGACTGCAAATCCACGGTTAGCGCGTGCCATCCGACAACGGCCTTCATGAGTGCGATCGTCATAGCTGAGGAGCTGGCTAACTCCCCGCTGGCTGGCATGGTTAGGATAGTATGCCGTCCCCGACGGATCGGTGACGGTGAGATCGAGGTCGTTGACCAGGCCCCCGGCGGCCACAGCACTGCCAGGCCAGTCGCTCCACACCAGCGTCACCCTCAACGGCACCACTGAGCTATTAACGGTATAATTGTAGGTCTTGCTTCCACCTGTGTGAAGCCCTGAGGTCTCGTCAAAATAGTAAATCCTTTTCGGAGCCGCGGGGAAAAGAGAGTTCTCGAGATCCACCCTGCCCCAGCCCTCGACGTTATTGGGCGGCGGCGGAGGCGGGATCTCCCGGTAAGCCCCTGTTCCATACTGGCCAGGAGTAATGTCGCGCGCCCCATTGATGAGCATTGCCTTGATCAGGGCAGCGCTGGGGGTGATACCCTCAATATCGGTGTAGAACTGCCTCACCAGGGTGGCAGCGCCGGCCACAAGGGGGGTGGACATGCTAGTGCCGCCCATGTACATGTAGTAGCTGTTAATCGGCCCCCAGCCGTTTCCACTGATCATTGACGATCTCGTAGATGCAACGAACGTTCCAGGAGCCACAAGATCCGGTTTGAATCTCCCGTCAAGGCAAGGGCCGCGGCTGCTGAAGGCCACCATCCCGTTGGGATTGTCGGCTATTCGGTCATCCTTGATGGGGTTGGCCGGGAAGTCGTCGGGCCAACCTTGGCCCCAGGTAACAGTGAAATCCGGCCTATCGTTCTCTGTACCTCCGACGGTGATGCAATTCTTGGCCGTTCCCGGCTCGCCCATTGAGACCAGATCTACAACACCATCTGCATCGCTGTCAACACCCTCATTGCCAGCTGCGAAGAGGATGGTGAAGTCTTTGTGGTCCCAGATAAACTCGTCGACATCCTCTGAACCCGAGCTATACACGCCCTTCTCAGCACCACCCCAGCTATTGGTGTGGATGCTTGCCCCAGCGGTGCGCGCCTGGTCGAAAAGGATGTTCAGATCGGTGGGGATGCCCGAGAGTGCCTCAGTGGCGTTATCCTCTACCGCTTGAAAGACAAGGCTGGCTTCGGGTGCCATTCCCGCATAGCAATTACTGGGATAGGTGTGAGTTGAAGGGGTGCTACCTGACCTGCTTCCATTTCCTAAAACTGATCCGGCCACGTGAGTGCCGTGACCGCTATTGACATCGTCCGCTCCATCGCCTACCAAGTCGTAGATGGCGATGACCCTCGATCCTCCGCTCCCATCTTCGAAGTCATCGTGGAGGCTAGCAGGATCGGTGGAGCCCCGATCCAAACCTGTATCGCACACAGCGACAATCTGCCCCGCGCCATAAAGCCTATGGGTGTTCCAGACGTCCCGCACATTCATGATGTCTGCCGCTTTGTTGTTAAGCAATTCCCATTTGGGCTCAAGCTCCACCCACTTCACGCCTGTGATATTGGCTATGGCCCCAATTTGTGTAGAATCTATCTCAACCTTGATCTTCCCCTTCCACCTGGTCTCTGTGACATCCAGGATCGTCCCGCCCAATTCTTTCAGCCGATTCGAGATCGCAGTGAGGTCCTCCCCCTTAAAGACCACAACGATCAGGGTGACCGATTCAGGGCCCTCAGCCAGGGCATAGGTGCTCATCAGTTGCGGCTCTATCCTGTACCCTGGCTGATAGATCCCCACCCAGCGGACCTCTTCCATGGCCTCGACAGCGGCCTTTGTGGCTGCGTTCATCTTCACTATGAAAGCGAAATCCGGTATGTAGTCGAAGATCTTTGCGCCAGCGTCCGTTATGGCATCCTTCCAAGCCTGCACTATCGGACCTTTGAATTGCAGGATGTAGTACCCTTCCTCACCAGCAGGATAACTTTCCAGCTTAAGATCGCTGGGAAGAGAGATAGGGATTGGTTCAGCTAAAGGATCGAATGTCCCGCTGGCTAGGCGGATATATGGACCTTGGCTAACCGTGCCAGTAGGCGCGGGCAATGAGCCGAAAGCGGAGGCCCCCTCGCCCGCATTCAGCACTGTCAGCAAGATCACACCGATCAGAATCGCTGTGCCTAGAGCCCCAATGAGTTTATTTCTCATCTTTTTGCTTTCCATTTTTGCCTCCTTCGATTGATAACAAAGCGCTAGCTCCCAGGTGCAAAGACGACTGGGAGCTAGCGCTTATGATACACCTTGCTCTAACAGAGAAAACTTACCAGATCAATGGCCTATAGACAGAAGACAATGAATCCCCATCGTCTAGCCCTTTCGGCTTTGCCGTGTCCCAACCGAAAAAGCAAAGCGCCAGCTTCGGGTAAAGGATCCCCTCCCATAGCTGGCGCTTCATTCGCTCATTTCACGCCTCCTTGCATGCTAAAACCCAATCTCCGGCAGGCGCTATGTAGACTTAATTCTTAGTTACATTATACCACAAAGCGCTGAAAAATGTCAAACTAGCTGAGTGGACGCCGCACCCGGCTTATAGTGAGCCATAGATGGCGGCAACAGGACTTGAACCTATGACCAAGGGCTTATGAGTCCCCTGCTCTACCGCTGAGCTATGCCGCCGTTTGGCTGATAGCCGATGGCAGAGATAACCTGTCCCTTTTTTAAGCGCGCCATAAGCTATCTGCCATTCGCTATCTACTAATAAGTAGCGGGGGCGGGACTCGAACCCACGACCTCCGGGTTATGAGCCCGACGAGCTTCCACTGCTCCACCCCGCGTCATTAAATATTATACGAGACTATCGCATAACCTTCTAACAGGGGCCAAGAGGCGTGATGGCGAGTGCATAAGGTCGGATCTTCCCACGGTGACGGCTGTCCAAGCGACGATGAGCACAGCGATGTAGACGAATAACGTATGCCGCCAGACTTTAGCTAATCCCATCACTTGGAAGTCGTTTAATCCATAGTATCGTTTTCAGCAGGGCAAAGAAGCGCTCAATATAGCCCCTTTTGCCCCGTGTTTTCCCCATCACTTGACCCATCCCAGTGTAACCAGGAACTTCTTCCCCGCCCTTCGGGGGTTGAAATCGATAATGGGCTGGCCCTGTAGAATAAAGTATTCACATGGTGAAATAGGCGGAATCGGCCCGAACGACCCTTACTGGCAGATGGAAAAGCCATTGGACCAAGGCCAATAGTGGCACCGCCAAAGGGGCATCGTTACGATTGGCCGGGGTCACCAGGAACATCGAATCGCGGCAGATGACCATATGGATCTTGTAGCCGAACTCTTGGCATAACTCCAGGCGGCTTCCATGTCCTTTTGGGAGAAGGACAAAACCGTTGTTGAGTCGATGACCAGGTCACTCCCCAGGATGATACTTTGGATCAGCTGCCAAACCAAAGCATACTTTATGTCATCGCACTTGCTCCTTTCTCCAGCTTTGCCTTGGCCAGTAAATCGCTTGGCAAAAGCCTGCCGACTGATGCATTTCCCGCTTGGCTCTGGGTTCAGACATGATGGCCCGATGCTCACCTTTGGCCTCGAACCTCGATCTCGCATGTGAATTCCTTTGTCATGCTCTGCCCAGTCGGGTGAGAGGGGTCCATCTCCGGCGGTATGAAGCCTGTGCGTGAGGGTGGCGGCTCCAGCGGTGGACGCGTCGGCGTTCCTTCGGTGCAAGTTTTTCTGGCATCTCCTCCCACGCCCGGCGATAGCCCAAATTCAACTTGGTCCTGCCCTCAGGAACGGCCTTAAGGCGCCAGAACTGCTTCCCACCACCTCTACACGAGATGGGTCAGAGGGAATAAAGCCTTGGTCAAGCAGCTCCAGCACACTTCTGTCCTGCTCCGCCATCTCCCACGTGTAGCCGGTAGATGGGTTGGAGAGAAAGCCCAGGCGCAGGATGCCGCCGACGTTAACTACTACCTTTTTACCATTGTCCTCCGGCCCAATGATCACCTCCACATCGGAGAGGTTCCCTTTGCCTGAGTGCACCCAGCGGTCGCCAAGAGCATAGCTGCAGAGGCAGGGCATACTGGATCCGCCGGGTTTGCCCACGATCAGGCGGAGGCAAGCCTTCCCTAAGGCTCATCCTCTGAGGAATATGGTCAAGATTGTGGTCACCTACATCGAGAACAGGATCCCTATGATCCACCAAAGCCTCCCCCTCAGTTCCTCGATCTCACTTCTAAGATCCCTGATTTCGGCGCGATTCTCAGAGACATCGTTCCTGAGGTCATCGATCCACTTATCTGTGATATCTATGGATCTCCTGAGCTCCTGGAGTATCCCTTTGATCTTCGATAGCCTTTCCCTAATCCCCTCTGGTACTTCCTCCTGCCCTTTCACCTCGGCCATGGAGGTTTCTTTTCTCACTTTAACACATCTTTTCTAAAAGATTAAGCTTCCAATATCCGCAGCACCCGCTCTTGGATGTCGGGGTTGCGTCGCAGATTGCCATGGTAGCTGGGCGGGAGGTAGTCGGCTATCTCCAGGGCCTGGGCCTCGGCTAAAGGGACAGCCCTTTCCACATCCAGCCTTAGCTGGCGCTCATACACGAAAGGGTAACGGCCAGGCTCGGCGCCAGGGATGGTGGAGGCACTCTCCACAGGCACGATGAGGTCTCCTAAGGAGACCTCATCCCTGTAGGCCGTCAGCCCCCACAGCCTTAGAACGATAGCGAAGCGGATGTCCCCGTAGAGACAATGGTACTCCACCTCCGTGGGGGTGTTCTCCGGCCGGTTGAGCTCGGCCAGGAAATCGCTCCCCTCGGCCACCTGGTTCAATGCTGGACTCTCCAGCAGCGAGAGGCGCTCCATCCTCTCCTTAGGGGATAGCTCCCTCGAGGCGGCTATCCGTCCGTAGAACTCCTCCTGGGCTTTGGCCTGCATCTCCTGGAATCCTGACTCTAATATCCGCACGGCGCTTGCCATCTTCAGAGGGGCGAAGGGGATGCCCTCGAGCCACTCGATGATCTTCCAGAGGAACGAATCCCTCGGGATGAGGTTGAAAAGCCTCAGGATCCCCAGCCCAAGGTTCGGCGAACCCAATTCGATCAGCTTCCCCACTCTCAGGCCGTATTGGGCATCCCACAATCCCGCTTTCTGCTGTTTCAGATAATAGCGAGCTACGATCCCTCCTATGCTGTGGGCTACGATGTCCACCTTCTCCGGCCCGCCCTTAGCCAGGCTCTTCTCGCTCAGACGGACGATCTGACTTTCCAGATCGCAGGCGGCATGGGAAGGGTACCTGCTGAGACGATGGGCGATCTGGGTGATGTCGCCCCGATTGTTGTACCTCCCCTCCTCGTCGTATCCGTAATGGAAGAGGTGGATCAGGTCGGGGTCGAAGTTCCCTTCCCGCACCAGGAAATCCACGAACCCGTCTTCCACCCAGTTTTGAGGGCTCCCATTGAAGCCGTGGATAAGCATCACAGGATGCAGGACCACGGTCATCCTCCAGGCAGAGGGATGAGATCGAGCTGCGGATTCCACATCCTCTCCGGAAGAAGGGAGGCGATACCCCTCATCACCACTTGGGCCAAAGAGGAGTTGAGCTCAGAGGCCAATCGGTTGATCTCCTCCTTAGTGAGGAGGGGGCCGAAGTGAACGGCAAACTCCCTGCCGATGTTGATCCCCCTGGTGTATCTCCCCTTAGGTTCGATTCCAATGAGAAATAGCTTGGTGTTGAAGCCCTTCCTCCCAGCGAGCTTCAGGAGGAATTCCACCCCTTTCTGCGGTTGCTGGAGGCGGCCATCCTCGCTCCGATGGCCCTCCGGGGCAAACAGGATCACCCCGCCGGGCATCGCTAACACCTGATGCGAGGCCTTAACGAATCGGCGATCCAGGGAGAAGATATGTTCTGGAGGGTAGAGGTCCCTCTCATAGTGCTGGACTACAGGGAGGATCTGGAGGCCTATGATGGGGGCGAGGCGCATCATCAGGGCGGAAGGGGGGTCCCTCTTCAGATCCCAATGCCACCTGGAGACAGGGACGATCATCCTCCTGATCCACTTGCCCACTCGGGAGAGGAAGGGGGTGAGGAGGATGGGCAGATCGTCGTCACAGATATGATTCCAGCAGACGATGGCGGAACCCGTTTCCAGGTGTTCCCTCAGACCTTCGAGGTTTTCCTCCCCGCTGGTTTCGATCCTGTAAAGCTTTCCGCAGAGGCGACAAAAGAGCTCCCTTCTCATCCCTTCCTCCTTTGCATCCCTAACTTTAAACCCCTGCTTTCATGAAGAGCCAGGGGGCCAGGAAGGCGATGGCCAAGCCCACCAGGCTGTAACGAAGCGTCCTCAGGGCGATGGCCAGGGGATATGCCACTCCGGTTGGGAGCAGCGCCTTCAGCCCAAGGTAGAAAGTGGCTGCCACCGCCATGCCCAGGACGAACCTGAGTGCCCGCCTCCCCCAGGAACCGTCAACGGTGAACCCGACGTACTTCTCCTCCAGGGTGAAGCCGACGCTCATCCCCAGGATGGCCCCCATGGTAGTGGCTGCCCTCTTGGCTGGATAGGCCCCTCCGGTGTCCGCTGGATGAAGGAAGAGCAGGGCTAAGGGGACGATCACCGAGAGGGCCAGCTTGGCTGCCAGCGGAAGGCCGGCCAGCCTCCGCCCTAAAGTCGCGGCCGGTCGGCCGTAGAGGGCCAGGAGGACGACGCCCGCCAGCAGGCCACCCACCAGATCCTGAGGGTAGTGTACGCCAAGGTAGAGACGAGAGAAGGCGATGAGGAGGATCAGGACGGCGGCCAGTGCGGTGAAAGCTCGACGGCGAAATCGAGCGGCAAGGTATCCCCAGTTAGCCACCGCATCCTGGGCATGGCCGCTGGGAAAGGAGGGATCATTCGCTGTCCAGAGGTGGACGATGCGAGGATCCGAGGGGCGAGGGATGCGGAAGATGAGCTTGAGGACGGAGTTGAGGTAGACGGATGAGAGGGAAACGTAAGCCAGGCCGATCCCAATGCCCTTGTCCACGCACCAGTAGATGAGGGGCAGGAAAAGGAGGTAGAACTCCTCCTCACCCAGCAAAGTCACACCTCGGAAGAAGAGGTCCAGGAAGCCGTTGCGGAAGGATTGAGCCCAGATGATGGCCTCCGTCCCCCAGGGGATGAGCGACATCAGAAATTGACCCATGTGAAATCCCCTTCTGTTGTCCTAAAGTGTGTTCAGAGGGTCGACGTCCACCTGCCATCCCAGAGGAAGGACCATATCCCTAAGGAGAACCTGGGGCTCTGGAGCGCGGATCACGATCTGCCAGCGATACCTGCCCCGAACCTTAGAGAAGAAGCAGGGCACAGGACCTATCAGGTCAACACCTGGCAGGCCCAATCTGGCGATTTTGTTGGCCAGGATGCGATACACCCTCTCGGCCTCCTCTTGGCAGCGCTCTCGATTGGAATGGTAATAGACCAGTTTAGCCAGCCGCTTGAAGGGAGGATAGCCATGCTGACGCCTGAACTCCAGCTCCCTCTCGTAGAAGCCTTGGTAGTCGTGCTGACTGGCCATGCGGATGGAGTAATGCTCGGGGGTATAGGTCTGGATGATGACCTTGCCCCCCAAGATACTGCGTCCAGCCCTCCCCGCCACCTGGGTCAGAAGCTGGAACGTCCTCTCTGCGGCCCGGAAATCGGGAAGGTGAAGGGCGGTGTCGGCGCTGACCACGCCCACCAGGGTGACTAAAGGCAGGTCCAAGCCTTTAGCAATCATCTGGGTGCCGATCAGGACATCGGCCTCATGGTTGACGAAGTCGGCCAGCAACTCCTCGTGGGAGAGCTTGCCCCCTGTGGTATCCCTGTCCCAGCGCAAGGTGCGGATATGGGGGAAGGACCTTCGCACCGCCGCCTCCACCCTCTGGGTGCCCAATCCGAAGTACCTTATGCGAGAGCTGCCACAGTTAGGGCAGACCTCGGGCGTGGGGTAGTGCCGGTTGCAGTGGTGGCAGATCAGCTCCTCTTCCGTAGCATGGTAGGTCAGGGGCACCTCACAGCGGGGGCATTTGAGGACATATCCACAATCGCGGCACATGACGAAGGTGGCTGCCCCCCTCCGATTGAGGAAGAGGATGACCTGCTGGTTCCTGTCTAAGGTCTCCTTCATGGCCTTTTGGAGGGCCCTGCTGAAGATACTGCGGTTGCCAGCCTTGAGCTCCTGGCGCATGTCCACCACCTGAACGGGGGGAAGTTCCAGATAGAGGGCATCCTTGTATCCCTCGCCCACCTCCTTGTAGCGCGTTGCCCGCACCTCGTACCTCTCTCTCTGCTCCTCGATCTTCCTCCTGTGGCCCATGATGCGTTTGGGCAAACGTAGGAGCTTGTACTCCCCCCTCTGGGCGCGATAATAGGAGACCAGGTCGGGGGTGGCGCTTCCCAGGATGACCACCGAACCGGAGAGCTCGGCCAGCTTAATGGCCACATCGCGGGCGTGGTAGCGCGGCGTCTTCTCCTGCTTATAGGAGTCGGAATGCTCCTCATCGACCACGATCAGGCCCAGACGGGGGAGGGGGGCGAAGATGGCGGAGCGTGGGCCGATGACCACATCCGCCAAGCCATCTCTGATGCGACGCCATTCATCGTAGCGCTCCCCTGGGGAGAGCTTGCTGTGCAGAACCGCCAGCCGAGCTGGAAATCGGGCGGCGAAGCGGCGGATGGTCTGGGGGGTAAGGGAGATCTCGGGCACCAGGACGATGGCCTGGCGGCCGAGGGCTAAGACCTCCTCCAGGGCCTGGAGATAGATCTCCGTCTTGCCGCTCCCCGTCACCCCGTGCAGGAGGGCAACAAAGGGCCGGCCCTTGCCCCTCGCTGTCCGCTGATTTATCATCTCTTTGACCTCTTCCCAAACGGCCTCCTGGTCGGGGGTGAGTTTCGGAGGAGAGGCCAACACGAATTCCCTCCCCACCAGTGGCCCACGCCATACCTCCATCTCCTCGATGCGCACCAGGTTCCGCTCGGCTAATCTGCGAAGGTGGTGGAGGGAACAACCCGTCTCGGCGTACACCTCGCTCAGGGGAGCCAACCCCCCTCGCACCCTGAGGAAGTCCAGCACCTTTATGTAGTATCCCAGCCGGCGAAGCTCGATCAGTTTGTCCTTTAGCGGGTGTGAGAGGCGCAGGATGACCATCCGCTCCTGCTCAATGCGCTGCACGTAGCCCTTCCTCTCCAATTCCTTTAACACCGAAGGGGGGCAATCTATTCGGGATACCTCAACCGGGGCCGGTTGAAGGCGTAGGTAGGAGAGCACCTCCGCCTGCTTAGGGGCATTCCTCAGGTCCTGGGCGATGGCCCGATCCAAGGCCGATGGGGGAATGAGGGGAGCTACTAGTCGGCGTCGCTCGGTGATCTCCACCAAGCCCTTCTCAGCCAGGGCATAGACCGGGCTCTCAGAGCAACCGGCGCGGGCGAGCACCTCGCTCAGGGTAAGGAGGGGGGGATCGCTGGCCGCCAGGGCCTCCAAAACCTTGGCCTGCTTGGACGGATAGCCCAGATCGGGCAGCTCCTCGGCTATCTCGTCCTCCTTGGCGATCAAACGCAAAAAGCGCTCCCTCCTGGGTTTCACCTCCGGCTCGGACAACCCCCAGCGCTTGGTCACGATCCCCCTGCGCTCCAACCCGTCGATCAGGGAGCGTGGTTCGGGGATGCCCAGATCTCGACTGAGGCTCTCCAGTTCCACTTCGCCCCGGCGGCGCAGGAATTCCACCACGGCGCGCTCCTCCTCGCTCAGGTCGCTGGGGAAGCCCTCCTCTTTCAATTGCACCAGAAGCTTAGAGCGGCGGGCCAATCCGGGCGGGAGCATCAGGCGAAGGCAATCTCTGAGAGGGGCCAGGTAATAGCTGCTGATCCAGCGGGCCAGTTCGATCTGAACCGGTGTGAGGACTGGCTTGGGCTCCAGCACCTCCTCGATGTCCCTGGTCTCAGCCACAGGGGAGGTGTCGCTCAGGCCCACCACGATGCCCTGCAGGCTGCGGGGGCCGAAAGGCACCTTGACCAGTTGACCCACAGCCACGCTGTCCATCAGGTGAGGCGGAATGGAGTAATGAAAGGTCACTGCCAAGGGATTGTAGCCCTCTTCGCCCTCAGGCTGCTCCTCTTCGGGGAATATCTGCTTGTAGATGGGCACGTCAACCACTACCTCTGCGTACTTCATCTTGCCACCATAGCAGCTCTAAGGTTTATGCCCTCGCCGCCCAATCACCCCGATCTGTAGATGGCCGCTGCCATGTAGCCCACCACGCTGGAGAGGTCGCCTGTCACATCGCCGGAGTTAGCGTATTTGAGGACCTTGGCTTTATCAGCTCCTAATGCCCGAGCAGCCAGCATCACTGCCACCACGGGGCCACCTCCACAGGCCTCGCACTTGCCAGCCCTCATGTCCCTCATCAGCCCTTCCGGGTCATACCTTTCGACGTCCTCCAGAACGACCTTGTCCATCCGCACAGCTGTGCTGTAGGGATAGAAGTGGGATAGGTCGGTGCTGGCCACGATAAGGGCTTCCTTCCCCTTCAATGCCTCCGTCAGGGCCTTGCCCAAGGTCTGACAGGAGGACATGGACTGATCGCCCATCATGATAGGAATGAGCTTAAAGCCACCCAGCATCCTCTGCAGGAAGGGGAGTTGGATCTCCAAGGAGTGTTCGTTGTCCCTCTCTAAGCGGTTCAGCCCTATCGCCTCGTCTATGGCGTCCACCAGTTCGCCGTCGACCTCCACCAGGCCGAGGGGAGTTTCGTAGTAAGCCTTATCGGTGACTGCGAAGCGCCCTACGTACATGCGGTGGACGGGGGAGATGACGGCCACTCTCTCGAAGCTCAGCCCCTCCAGCTGCTTGTAGGCATAGGCTGCCACCTGTCCCGAATAGATGTAGCCTGCATGGGGGGCGATGAGCCCCATAAGTTTTCCCTCCAGCTCCTCCCTCTCGGCCCTGGCCAGGAAGCCATCCAGCATCTGCTCCAGCTCGTCCTTTGTGCCTGGGTACCAGCTGCCGGCGATGACCGAGCGGCGGATCTCGCTCGCCTTCACCTCTTCCATCGAAGCCTCCTCGGTTTACTAAAACGACGCCAAACTGTGGTCATACGACCGCCTTACCGATCGAACCCGAGGGTTTTCGAAGCAACCACTCCACTTTGGATTATATCACGAAAAGCCCTCCCTGACCAACGGGTGGATTTGACAGCCTCGCTTAAGCATTGCATAATGGGTTCGGAGGGGAGCATCATGCCTCTGGGCGCTCAGGTATCCATCGCAGGAGGGGTGGACAAAGCCGTTTTACGGGGGTGGGAGCTGGGCTGCGAGACCATCCAGATCTTCACTAAAAATTCCCGGCAGTGGCATACCAGACCTCTGAGCGAGGGGGAGATCAAGCGCTTCCAGCTCAATCTGAGGAAGACGGGCATCGCCCCCGTCGTCGCCCACGATTCCTACCTCATCAATTTGAGCTCGCCTGAGGAGGACCTCTGGCGGAGGTCGGTGGAGGCGTTCATCGAGGAGATGGCCCGCTGTGAGGCCCTGGGCATCCCCTACCTGGTAGCCCATCCTGGCTCTCACAAAGGGGCAGGGGAAGAGGAGGGGCTGCGGAGGATAGCCGAGGCCCTGGAAGAGATACGTGCCCGCACCGAGGGCTTCCGGGTCCAGGTGCTCCTGGAGAACACCGCCGGCCAGGGGACGAGCTTAGGTTACCGCTTCGAGCACTTGGCCAGGCTGGTGGAGGATGACCGGAGCTTAGGGATCTGCTTCGACACCTGCCATGCCTTTGCCGCAGGGTATGAACTGCGCACGAAGGAAGGGTATGAGAGGACGTTGCGGGAGCTCGATGAATTGATCGGCCTCCATCGTCTGAAGGTATTGCACCTTAACGATTCCAGGGGGGGATTGGGAAGCCGCATCGACAGGCACGAGCACATCGGCCTGGGGTGCCTGGGTTTGGAGCCCTTTAGGATGCTCGTGAATGATGAGCGGTTCCGCTCCCTACCCATGATCCTGGAGACGCCGAAGGGGCATGGAATGGACATCAGAAACCTGACCGTCCTGCGGAGCCTGATTAAGGCATGAAGCTTAGGCTAAGGAGGCCAGCCGGATAAAAAGCCGTTCGCCTGGCCAAGCCAATCGGGCGGATGGCTCTTCCTGTGCACGGCCTTGTCCATGCCCTTCTCCCCCGCGGATTGCCCGCTTTAGGCACCCTTGGCAATTCTATACTATTCTCTCAGGCAGGTTTATCAAATTTCATCGGGGAATCAGAGCGGTTTTCAAAAGTTCGGGTTTTATGGTATAATAGCTTATGATCCTTTCAGCTTGGAAGATTGGCCTATGCCTTTTCCCTCGATCGCCCGCTACTACATCTGGATACAGGGTGCTTGCTTAGCAGCCCTTCTGATCGCCATCTTGGCCACCATCAAAGCTTATGTGGCATCGAAGAGGGCCGTTTACTTCTTTTCACGGGAGGCAGCAGCTATCAAGGCCGGCCGTTTTGCGCTGGTAACGCTCCTCCTGGTGGCGGTCAACGTGGGCATGGCCCTGCAGTTGCCCAGAGAGGCCCCTCGCCCTATGGCTACCCCCACTCTTACCTTAACCCCTACTTTCACCCCCTCCCCCACCTTCACCCCCAGGCCGACAGTTACTCCAACCTTTACACTTACTCCCACGTCCACTCCCACCCCTACGCCTCAGCTCCCCACTTCGGCCCGCACTCCTATCCCGGGGGCCTTGCCCCCTGGGCCCAGTGCCTCCTTCGACGGGATAATCCTGGCTAAAGGGGTGACCGAAGATAACCTCCCTGTGGAGCCATGCACGGTGTTCCCCGAGGGGACGAAGAGAGTTTACGCCTTCTTCAAGTACTCAGGGATGGCCAAGGGGGTGGTCTGGACGCAAGCCTGGTATAAAGAGGGAGAGGAAATCTGGAGCCATACGAAGAAGTGGCGGCTCAGGGAGAAGGGCCTCGCCTGGATTTTCCTGGAGTCCTCGAAGGGCCTTGCGGCCGGGGAGTATGAGGTGAGACTCTACATCGGCGATAAACTGCAGCAGAAGGCGACCTTTACTGTGCGCTGAGGGAGGCGATGGCTTGCGGGCAGCGCTGGTGCACGATTGGCTCAACCAAAGGGGGGGAGCGGAGGAGGTCTTAGAGACATTAGTGGAGATGTACCCTGATGCGCCCATCTACACCTCCATCTACCGGCCGGAGCTTATGCCCAAGGGGTACCGAGATTGGGATATCCGCACCTCCTTCATGGACAGAGTTCCCCTCATCAAAAGCCACCATCGTCTCTTCTTCTTCCTCTATCCCCTGGCCTTCGAGGGCTTCGAGCTGGCCGATTGCGAGCTGGTGATCTCCAACAAAAGCGCCTTCTGCCACGGAGTCATCACCCCTCCCGAAGCCCTGCACATCTGCTACTGCCTGACCACCACCCGCTTCCTCTGGGATTATCACGTTTACATCAAGCGCGAGCGGATAGGGAGGATCGCCCGCCTGGCCCTGCCGCCCTTGGTGAGCCTCCTCAGGCTGTGGGATTATGTCGCTGCCCAGAGGGTGGACCATTTTGTGGCCATCTCGGAGACGGTGCGCCGCCGCATCGCCAAGTTCTACGGCCGAGACTCGGTGGTCATCCATCCCCCGGTGGATACATCCAGGTACGAACCGGCCTCGAGCCACGACGACTACTTCCTCATCGTCTCCAGGCTGATCCCCTACAAGCGCATCGATATAGCCGTCAGGGCCTTCAATCGGCTGGGGCTGCCCCTGGTGATAGTCGGCGATGGGAGGGATCGAAGCTCCTTAGAGGCCATGGCCAAGCCCAACATCCGCTTCCTGGGCCGGTTGCCGGAGGAGGAGGTGAGGGAGGTCATGGCCCGCTGCAGGGCCTTCATCTTCCCTGGGCGGGAGGACTTCGGGATCGCTCCGGTGGAGGCCCAGGCGGCCGGCAGGCCGGTGATAGCTTACGCCGCCGGAGGGGCCTTGGACACCGTCGTGGAGGGGGTGACGGGGGCCTTCTTCCACGAGCAAACACCTGAGGCCCTGGCCAGGGTGGTCGAGGAGTTCGACGACACCTGCTATGATCCCCTCGCCATTCGCCGAAATGCGGAGAGGTTTGACAAAGAGGTGTTCAAACGGCGGTTCAGGCGGTTCGTCGAGGAAAAGCTGGCTGAGCATCGCAGGCGAATCCGCCGTTAAAGGGGCCTTATGGAGCTTCGTCAGTATTGGAGGATTATTCGTAGAAAGCTTTGGATCATCGTCCTCTTGGAGGCCATCGTCCTTGGGGCGAGCCTGGCCTTCCATCCCCGTCACCCTGCCCTGTTCCAGGCCTCCATGCGCTTCAACGTGAGCATTGAGCCGGAGGCCGAGGGCAACTACTACTCCTACGACCGTTACTACGCTTGGCTGACCTCCGAATACCTCATTGATGACCTCACCGAGGTAGTGAAGAGCGAGGCCTTCGCCGATGCAGTCAGCCAGGAGCTGGGCGACATCAAGCTTAGGGCAGGGGTCATCGCGGCCGAGAGGAAACACCGCATCATGACCGTGCGCATCGTCTGGGGGGATGAGGAGGAGCTGAGGAGGATCGCCGAGGCGACGGTTAAAGTGATCCAGGAGAGGAGCGGCGATTTCTTCGGCCAGTTAGGCAATAAAGGGGCAGACATCCGACTCATCGATCCCCCCTCTATCGCCCCGGCGCCTAAGAGCCTGAGGGAGAGGTTAGACCTGCCCATCCGCCTCCTCCTGGCCTTCCTGGCCGGGGTGGCCTTAGCTTTCCTCCTGGACTACCTGGACGACACCGTGCGCGACAGAGCCGATCTGGAGGCCATGGGGATAGAGGTCCTGGGGGAGATCCCCTCGGCCAGGAGAAGGTGGTTCGGATGAGGGCTGCTTTGCCCAAAGGCGAGGGATATGGTAGAATGGAATTGATTTAACCAGGGGGCGATCGAATGGAACTCCGTCCACCATGCAGCAGAGGGATAGGAGCGGGGTGCCTTGCTCCGTTCGTTCTCATCGTAACCCTGACGCTGATGTCGAGCGTCTCAAACGCTCTGCCCGGACGCCCGGGGTCGTGTGCGATCCGAGATCCGGCGAGCGACCAGCGGAACATCCGATTGCTCAGCCAAATCGGGGGCACGCTTAACGACGTCGTGATCCAGGGAGATTACGTCTATCTGGCCATAGGCCCACGGGTGGTTGTCTTGGACGTGTCCGATCCAGCTCACCCGGCCGTCGTCGGACGGACGGATGCGCTGCGCGGCAATGTGAGCGCTATTGCCATCCAAAATAGCTACGCCTATGTTACCGCTGGAAATGCACTGTACATCTTCAGCATAACGGTCCTCACCTGCCCCCTCAGAGTTATCCTGACCCAATCCGGCGTTTTTGAGTTCGTCGCATATGACGGACCTGCTTTTCACGCCATGGATGTAGCGGTGGAGGGCGATCACGCCTACGTCATCTTTGCCCGTGGCACCATTTTTGAGGGTGAGAGCTACCTGAAGGTTATAGATATCAGCACCCCGGACGCCCCTACCGAGGTCGGTGAACTTTATAGACGCCACCTTGCCCAGGCTGTGGCTGCGGCGGGCGATTACGTTTACGTGGCCTTTTGGGGCGCCCTGACCGCCATCGACGTCTCCAACCCCGAATTCCCTTCCGAGGTGGGCTCCTGTTCAGAGGTGGATAGCGGCCAAGATTTGGTCGTAGTCGGCAACTACGCTTACGTGGCCAACTGGGCTGTCGATGAGTTTCGCATCGTCAACGTCGGTGATCCTGCCAATCCACAGCAGGTGGGCTCCTACCACACCAGGGGAACCGCTTACGGGTTAGCAGTGGCCTATCCTTATGCCTACGTCACCGATACGGAAGGTGGACTGCGCATCCTGGATATCGCTGATCCCTCCAATCCCACCGAGGTGGGATTCTACGACTTGTCCGATGACCCGCATGGTGAACACCTGGCGGCCTTCGATGTAGCTGTTGCAGGGGACACAGCTTATGTGGTGATAGATAGAAATAGCCTGCATATCGTGGATATCACCTACCATGCTAATCCGAGCAAAATCGCCTCTTACGAAAGTCCCGTCGCCGACCCCACCAGCGTCAGGGTAGTCGGCAGCTATGCCTATGTTACTGACTACAACCGCGGACTGTATATCCTGAATGTTGCCAACCCAAGCGACCCGCAGGTGGTCGGGCTGTGGGACAAGAACGACCCCTGGATGTGGCCGATAGATGTGGATGTGGCGGGAGATTACGCCTATGTGCTCGACGATTCTGAATTGCACATCATCGATGTCTCCAATCCGGCATCCCCCTTTGAAGTGGGCAGCTATGAGGACCCGTCGGGTGGGTTCACCCATATCGCTGTGGCGGGGAATTACGCCTATGTGACGGCGGAGTGGAAGGGGTTATTGGTGTTTGATGTCTCCAACCCGGCCGTTCCAACGCTGGTCACCAGCTCGCCCTATAACTTTGACGGCCATCCCTTTGGGCTGTCGCGTCCCACTGTGCTGGGGACCAGCCTCTACACCACCTGTGGCTATGATTTTTGCGTCGTCAATGTCGCCGACCCCGCTAATCCAGAGCTGGTGAGCTGCAAGGACATCCCAGGATACGCCCAGGATGCAGTGGTCGCCAGCTATCCCTTCTCCGATTTCTATGCCTACGTAGCCGAATCTCCCATCTCGCAGGGTTATCAGTACCAGTATGGTGGGCTGCGCATTCTATCTCTGACGGACCTATCCGAAGTGGGCTATTATCCCACGCCCAGGTCCCCATATAGCGACCGCGCGCCAGCTCTAGTGGCGGTAGCAGGTTATGAAGCCTATATGGTGGAAGAGGAGTGGAGTGAGAGAACCATGTGGGAGTGGGAATATACCCTACGGTTGGTGGACCTTCATGATTTGTCTAACCCCACCGGGGCGGGCTTCTTCGAGCTGCCTGGGAGAGTGGACAATCTGGCGGTGGCCGGCAGTTACGCGTACGTTCCTGTGCGGGACAGCGGGCTGATGGTCTTCCGCTATGTCCCCAGCATATCAGCGTCCATTCCCCCTTCTGGTGGCAACCTGGCATCGAATTTTGATAACACCAGTTACACCTTTGCAGCGGGCACTTTCACCCACACGACGACGGTCACGCACGCCTACCTGCTTGCCGAGGATACACCCTCCACAGGCAACCTGGTGGGGATTCAGCATGCCTACCAGGTCTCAGCAGTGGATGACGTGACCGGCCAGCCAGTGGAACCTAACCTACCTTACACCATCACCATCCAATACACCGATGCCGAGAAGGGCCCAGCCATCGAGGAGACGCTGGCGTTATACCGCTGGGACGGCTTGCAGTGGGTGGAAGAGCCCACCAGCCGGGTGGATACGGTCAACAACACCGTCACCGCCGCCCCCAATCGCTTCTCCACCTGGGCGGTGTTGGGCGAAACCCATCGGGTGTTCCTGCCGATGGTGCTTAAGGACTGCTCACCATAAACTCCAAGGCCGTGCTACCATATCGGGCGTGAGAGAGGGCAGATGCTTAGGGAAAACAAGGGAGTCGAAGATCGAGGAGGAGGATATGAGGCTAAGGGATTATCTTAAACTGGCACGTAAGAGGGGCTGGATCATCGTCTTAGTGGCTTTAGTGGCCGCTGTAAGCGCCTATGGCTTCAGCAAAGTGCAGATACCGGTGTATCAGGCGAGGATCAGGTTGAGCGTCAACCCTGCGAGGGCTGATTGGGGGCTCAGCAACACTGTCAAGGACCTGCTTCGCAACTATGCGGTGAACATCCGCACCCACAAAATGGCCCAGGAGGTCATAGACCGGGCTCAATTGGACATGACCACCGATGACCTCCTCAGGAAGCTCTTCGTCAGCTCCGAGCCTTCCACCTTCACCCTTCAGATCGTGGCCAGGGATAGGGATCCGGTGGTAGCCAAGCAGATCGCGCAGACCATGGCCGAGGTCTTCGTTGAGGACAGGGACAGTTGGAATCAGAAGCAGGACAAGCGGGACCGCATCGAGGTGAAGATCCTGGACGACGTTCGCTATGCCGAGATATTCTCGCCTAAGACGAAGGTAAACACGCTGGCCGGGGCCCTCTTCGGCGCCTTGCTGGGCGGGCTGATCGTCTTCTTCCTGGAATGGCTGGAATCGGACATTGTGCGCACTGTAGAGGATGTGGAGCGCCTTATCGGCGTGACGGTGTTGGGCACCATCCCGGCCATGTCTGAGGCCAACCCCTTAGGGACGGTCAAGGGGAGGCGCCGCTGGTCGCTCCTCTTCCATAGCGGTCCCAGCCTGGGCACCATCCTGGTGTTCATCGCGGGCCTCCTGGTCGGGGCGGGGATAGCGAGCCTGGCCCTTAGGTTGCTGTAAGGAGGTGGACATGCCTGAACCTCTGATCACCATAACCGACCCCCTTTCGCCCATCAGCGAAGCCTTTCGCACCCTACGCACCAACCTGGAGTTCTCCAGCTTAGACAAACCCATCAGGACCATGCTGGTCACCTCGGCTGGCCCTGAGGAGGGCAAATCCACCACCTTAGCCAATCTGGCCGTCACCATAGCCCAGGGTGGGAAGAAGGTCATTCTGGTGGACTGCGATCTCAGGCGCCCTGTCCTGCATCAGATATTCGGAGTGAGCAACGGGGTAGGACTGACCACCATGATGGTCGATGAGGAGGCCATGAAGAATCCCCCCCTGCAGGAGACCGACCTCCCTAACCTGTGGCTCCTGCCGAGCGGTCCCCTCCCACCCAATCCCTCGGAGCTCCTGGGCTCGCACCGCATGGAGGAGATCATCGAGGTGCTGCTCGCGCGCTCAGACATGGTCCTCTTCGATGCCCCGCCCGTTATAGCTGTGACCGATGCCGCTGTGCTGGCCTCCAAAGTGGACGGGGTGCTGCTGGTCATCAAGGCTGGAGGGACAAGGCGGGACCATGTCCAACGCGCCAAGGACCGCTTGGAGAAGGTCAATGCTCGCCTGGTGGGAGCGGTCCTCAACAACGTCCCCTTAGAGGTCGGCTTGCATCGCTATTATTCCAAACGGGCTTAGTTAGGAGAGTACAGGAGGTTTCATGGGTTCCGTTAAGAAGTGGCGCAAGAAGAAGATGGCCAAACACCAGCATAAGAAGCGGTTGAAGAGGGACCGGCAGAAGAAGAAAAAGTAGTATGGATTACAAATCGAGGCCCACTGAGGTGGGGAAATCGATCTCGGCGTTCCCGGCGATGTGGCCAAGGGAGCGCGCGTTGTTCATGTCCAGCGGAGGACGGCTAAAGCGGCATGATCCACTCCGGGGCAGGCCGAAGGGCAGTGCAAGCTGACACAGCGGCTTATCCCGGCGCTGCCAACGGTTCATCGATCGGAGCTAAGGAGGATAGGCTATGAAAGCGTTGATTTTAAGCGGTGGCAAAGGGACCCGCCTTCGGCCCCTCACTTTCACCAGCGCCAAGCAGTTAGTGCCGGTGGCCAATCGCCCTGTACTATTTCGAGTGATCGATACCTTAGTCGAGGCGGGGATCACGGACATCGGGATCACAGTCAGCCAGGAAGCCCATGCCAGCGATGTGCAGGCAGCTGTGGGCGATGGTTCTCAATGGGGGATCAAGGTCACCTACATTCCCCAGCCGCCCTTGGGGTTAGCTCATGCGGTTAAAACCGCCCGAGAGCAGGGCTATCTGAAGGAGAACGACAGGTTTATCATGTTCCTGGGCGATAACCTCATCCAGGGGGGCATCGTCCCTTTGGTCGAGAGATTTAAGGAGAGCGATTGGAACGCCCAGATCGTCCTCAAGGAGGTGGACAACCCCCACCAGTTCGGGGTAGCGGAGCTGAGGGATGGGCGGGTGGTGAGGTTGGTGGAGAAGCCCAAGGAACCGCCCAGTAATCTGGCCTTAGTAGGCATCTACATGTTCGACCACCATATCTTCGAGGCGGTCAATGCCATCAAGCCTTCCTGGCGGGGGGAGCTGGAGATAACCGACGCCATTCAATATCTGATCGACAAGGGCTACAAGGTCTACCCCTACATCCATAAGGGCTGGTGGATAGATACCGGGAAGATGGAGGACATGCTGGAGGCCAACAGGCTCATCTTAGAGACCATCGAACCCAGGGTGGAGGGCACCGTCGATGCTGAATCCAAGCTCAACGGCAGGGTGATCATTGAGAAGGGCGCGGAGGTCATAGGGAGCACCGTGCGTGGCCCAGCCATCATCGGCGAGAGGACGCGGGTGGTCAACGCCTACATCGGCCCTTACACCTCCATCTACCACGATTGCCTGATCGCCGACTGCGAGATCGAACACTCCATCCTCATGGAGAACTGCAAGGTGATGGATATCCCCTACCGCATCGAGGAGAGCCTGATAGGACGCAACGTGGAGATCATCCGCTCCCCCATCAAGCCCAGAGCCTACAAGATGATGCTGGGGGATCACAGCAAGGTGGGGATACTTTAGGCAATGGGCTCGCCGCCCTCCTTTGGATTTCGGAAATCTCCAAAATCTAAAGGGAACCGACGGATAGACTCAGGGGCTGTGACTGAGCGAGGGATCGGCCTCCGTCAGGGGTCTCGATCCCTCGCAGGGTACGATCGAATGAAAAGCTGTGGAATCGATCTGAAGCAATGGGTTCCCCTGCTGATCCTGGGACTATTGGTTACTGCGGCGCTGCTTCCGGCCTTCGCCATGGATGGCGACCGCCCCACGGTGGTGAGCAGTTGGCTCACCATCACACCCTCAATTGACGGTGTGATTGCAGGTGGGGAATGGGAGGACGCCACATTTGTTGACATCAGCTCAGGCGGCAGGGAGGCCTACGCCTACTTTAAGAACGATGGAGATTGGCTCTACGTGGCCATTGATGCCGTGTTTGATGAGGCGTACGAGGGCGATCCTTACTCCTGGTGGGACGAGGTGAGGATCACCTTCGACGCGGGCAACGATGGCAATCTGCTGTCCGACTGGCTCGTCAAGTTTGGAGCCCCGGCGGCGAAGGGAGTGGCGGAGCTATTGTCACCATGGGGCATCTGTCATCACATGGTGGTGGAGAGCGGGTTAGGCGCCGTCAACGATGCGGCCGGGAATGTCCAATATGAACTGAAGATACCCCTCCATGTGGATGAGCCTGGCCTAGAAGGCCCTCTGGTGGGCAACCCAGGGGAGTCGGCCGGCATGGTAATTGATGTGGCAGATCACTGTGCATTTGGCGGGTGCCAGAATCGGCTGTTGTATCCTGCTGATGCACAGATACCGATGTACTACGAATTCGACTGCATAGATGGCCCGGATCCCATCGTCCAGACCTGGGCTGTTTTGCAGGTAGGTTCGCCTGAATGTTGCCCATGCGAATTAACCACTCGGGACATAACCGCGGAATTAGGATACCCTAACCCTGCCCGCCACACAGACATCATTGTAAAATTCTCTGCTGCATGCAGCGATACCGTCTGCGGGTTGGTTGCTGGATGCTCGTATCCCTGGGTGCACATCAAAGGGTGTGGAATACATGGTATTGACTATTACGTGCTGGCACACAATCCGGACCCATACTATGAATTATCGGGCTATGTTGGGGACTATGTCAGGCTGACCGGCGTTGTCATCGAGGGCTATGGCATTCTGGGTGACCCTTTTATCAGCGGGTATGACTCCATTGAGCGGATCTCCAACTGTTCCGATTGCGAACGCGAGTATTGCGATCCAGCATCCTTTACCGTCTTGCTGCATGAGCCGCCTGATACCACAACAGACATAACGAGCGATTTCTACCGGTATACCAAAGGCATCTATAGAGCGACTGTGCTAGCTGGAGAGCCCGGAACAAAAACAATAGAGGTGAGCGCACCAGACTGCCCGGCAATTGAAAGGGAATTGCACCTGGTTGGCGGCACCGTCTGCGGACAGGTTGACTGGGGAATCGAGTGGGCATCCATCCAAGGCTGCGACGATGTTGTGTATTATGTAAGTACCGATGGATATGGACTGCACGATAGGCTCGAAGATTACGATGGCGAGTGGGTATTACTAAGTTCAGTCGTCTTCGAGGGCTATGTTGATGCCAATACTCCCCTCATTTCTAATTGCGACGACATCCTAGAAATCTCTGATTGTTCAGAGTGTTACAGCGATAAATTCATTGATGATTGCACAGAGATAGACTCTCCAGGGTACTATAAACTAACCTATGACATACACGAGAGCGCAGCCCAGGAATGCATAAAGATAACAGCCAGCGATGTGACCTTTGATGGCAATGGCCACTACATAAGCGCTGCTGAGATCATAGATGGGCTTGAGGACAGGTGTGCTATCTGCGTCGGTGGCTCGGGCACACTGAGCAATGTTATCGTTAAAAACGTCAGTATTCCGGGAGATTGGGATATCGGCATACGCTTTTCCGGGGTCGAAAATGGCAGAATAGAGGGTAACAGCCTTTGGAGGAACAAGGACTACGGAATCCTCCTCATCAATTCCAGCGGCATCGCCGTCGTGAACAATGACCTTGGTTACAACCTGGACGGGATCTTCCTCATGGACTCCGATGGCAACACGATCACCGACAACACCGCTCAGGGCCACTACAGCGGGATTGGACTGGTCCGATCGAGCGGCAACGAACTCTTAAACAACACCGCTTCGATGAATTACCTGGGGGTAGACCTCTATCAGGAGTCTAACAACAACCTGATTTTAAGCAACACCGTAGAACTTAACCTCAACCAGGGTTTATATATCGGCAGCGATTGTACAGGCAACACGATAAGCCAGAATTTTGTCTGCTCCAACGATCAGTCAAGCCAGGGCTACGCTGATATTCATGCTGAGGTTCTGGATGTAAATTCTGGCACCGAAAACACCTGTGATAACACCTATAACTGGGATGACATCGGCACTACCGGATGCACACATTGGTGTGATGACTGGGACAAGGACGGGATAAGTGACAGTGAGGACAACTGCCCGTATGATCCTAATCCGGATCAAAGCGATATGGATGGAGATGGGATAGGTGATGTCTGTGACTCCGATAAGGACGGCGATGGGGTTCCCAACGAGGACGATAATTGCCCTGAGGTTCCCAATCCAGGTCAAGGTGATATGGACGGAGATGGAGTAGGGGATGTCTGCGACCCCGATAAGGATGGTGACGGGGTCCCTAACGAGGATGACAATTGCCCTGAGGTTAGCAATCCGGATCAGAGCGATCAAGACGGAGATGGGATAGGGGATGCCTGCGAACTTGAGCTGATAGGTCTGGAGGTAACCCAAGGCATCCAGAACCTAAGAAACAGCGTTACGCTGATCGAAGGCAAACCCACTTATGTGCGTGCTTACGTCCGGAGCAATTCGGGCACGGTGCAGTATGTGACAGCCCATCTGATCGGCAGGCGCAACGGCGCTCCACTTCCGGGCTCACCACTGAGCCCCGACAATATTGGGATGAGCGTTCATGTAAAACAAAACCCCAAGCGCGCCCAACTGAACGACAGTTTCTATTTCCGGCTGCCCGACGGGTGGATAAGTGGAACGATCGAGTTAGAGTTCGAGGGTATCAGCCATGACTTCGACTGCAGGGAGCCGGCCGAACAGGGCGGAACTGCCAATGACTGCAAGGTTGAGGTGACGTTCACCCAGTCCCCTGAGCTTCAGATCAAGTTTCTTCTGTATTCATGGATTGACCTTGATCTCAATAAACACTATCCTAACAGCAATGATCTGGCTGAATTAGCCAAGGAAATCATGTCCATCTTCCCCATTCCCAAACTAGATTTCGAGATAGGCGTTGGAAGCACTTGGATTGGTACCGGTCCACCAAGCACAGACTCTGACTTTAAGCAGATAAACCTGAGCACAAGTACGATACGCGCGACCGACGGTTGTTTCACAACATGGCCTGTGAACTGTAAACGGTACTATCTGACTGTGCTGGTTGACCCGCCAAAAGAAGGCACTATGGGAACAGCTACAATTGGTTCCGAGGTAGCTGTGGCCTATGTGGATGTTAACCGCACACCATCTCACGAACTCGGTCACTGTGCCGGTCGCAAACATACGAAGTGTAAAGGTGATGAAGACGATCCGGACGACAACTATCCGTATTATCCGGGCGGTAGAATCAACCCCCCGTCTCGTTGGTTTTATTCACAATGGGATGAAGAAACCTTCTTTGGCTTCGATATCTACACAAAGGCAATCTATCACGAAACTACCGGCGATTTGATGAGCTACTGTGACCCTAGATGGCCTTCGGACTACACGTACGAGGGTATTCGCGAGCATCTGGCGGATCATTTCGGAGCGGCCTCTCTTTCCTCTCCCTCGTTGGTCCTGATGGCTGAGGAACCCGCCATTCTGGTCAGCGGTGTCGTCACCCCCGCCACAAGCAGTGGCAGGATAGCGTCGGTGCTTAATATCGAGTCCCCGGCTCCTGTCCCCGCTCCAGAGCCTGGCCCGTACGTGATCCGCTTTGAAGATGGTCTGGGGAATGAGCTGGCCTCGTACAGCTTTGAGCCTGACTTTATGGTGGCGTTTTGCAGACAGTGTGCCGATGACAGCGAGAACCGGATTGGGACCTTCGTATTGCTCCTGCCATGGGACTCGCGTACCGCCCGCATTGTGTTGTTACATAACGGGCAAGAATTGGATTCCCGCCTTGCATCGGCTCACGCGCCTACGGTGACGGTGCTGTACCCCAATGGTGGAGAGTTCCTGAGCGGCTCCACCGCAACACTCGGTTGGACTGCCCATGATCCGGACGGCGAGCCGCTGGAGTATCTGGTCCAGTACAGCACCGATGGCGGAGCAAGCTGGCAGACCCTGGTGACGAATTGGACTTCGACCACCTATGAGCTTAACTTGGGCATGATAGCCGGTACCGACCAGGGATTGCTGCGCGTATTGGCCAGCGATGGATTCCACACCGCCCAGGACCAGTCTGATGGAACGTTCAGCGTTGCCAAGCATCCCCCTCAGGCAAACATCTGGTCTCCAGAAGACAACACGCTGTACGTAGGCAATCAAACCATTACCTTGGAAGGCTATGCATATGACAATGAAGACGGGTTGCTAAGCGATGTGGCACTGAGTTGGAGTTCCAACCTAGATGGCATTCTGGGCACAGGAAGCTCTCTAGCAGTCGTCGCCTCTACGCTAACGGAAGGCATCCACATCATCACTCTCATGGCACAAGATAGCGATGGACAAGTTGGTACAGACACTGTCACTGTCCAAGTCTACAGAGAAAGGCCCACATTGCCCCCCAACCTAGCAGTCGCGCCTATGACATTACTCTTCACCGCTGTGGAAGGCGGCGGACAAACTGCCGAGCAGGTTATCTCGATTCGAAACAGCGGTGACGGCCAACTGATGTGGTCGGCGGTCGTTGATCGGTCCTGGATTCTGGCAAGCCCCTTGGAAGGCACCGCTCCAAGCGAAATCTCTGTCGCCGTAGACCCAACAGGCCTGCCAGCCGGGGAATATACCGGTAAAATCACTATCACAGCTCCAGGAGCCGCCAACAGTCCGCAAACTGTTCGGATTGCACTATACGTTCAAAAACAGTACACCATCTACCTCCCCCTCATCCTGAAAAACTACCGCCCCGGCCCCCAGCCACCTATCACTCCCACACCCACCCCGACGCCTCCGACCAGGTCTTTTCCCGCTCCTGCAGGCACGCAACCAAACGGCTTGGCATGGGATGGGAGCCATCTGTGGATGTCCTCCTACATGGCGAACGGGGGGATATACATGTTGGAGCCATCGGACGGTTCGGTATTGAAGATGTGCACGCCCCCAACGGCTCAATATGGAGGGTACGGTGGCCTGGCATTCGATGGAACCTACCTCTGGCAGGCCGATTCCTACGGCGGAGGGATCTACAAGCTGAACACTGCTGACTGCTCCGTGGTCTCCACCATTCCAAGCCCCGACATGTACCTTAATGACCTGGCATGGGATGGCAATTATCTCTGGGTGTGCGGATATACGTCGGGAAAGCTGTATAAACTGGAACCCAGCGACGGCTCAATAGTGGCCGAATTCGACATCCAAGGGGAAGGCCTCACATACGATGGGACTTATCTGTGGCTGTCCCAGGGCAGCAGGATCCTCAAAATCAACCCCTTAAATGGACGGGTGATCTCCTCTATGCAGACCCCATTTTCGCGCCCTGAGAGCCTGGCATGGGATGGCGAATACCTATGGGTTGCCTCCTTTGATGAGGCGATGATTTATCGCATCGACGTCGGGACCTTGACGTCCTCGCCCGCTTTAGAGCGCTAAGTTAACGGCGAAGTTACCGCCGAGAATCCTGAAGGCTACCCTCGCTCCATTGAGCTGGGGGAATCGGTCAGAGGAAAAGGCCATGAAAACGACCCTGATCTATGCCGGCATCGCCGGCTACGGCTTTAAAAGCCTGGGAAAGGGGATGGAGGCGGGGTGGATAAGCCACGGCCTAGCCCATCTCTCCAGCGCCGCCAAGGCCCGAGGCTTTGAGGTCGACCTCATCGATCTGAGGGGGCTGGAGAGCTGGGAACACTTCCGCCAGGTGCTCGCTGAGCGCGACCCCCACGTGGTGGGCCTCACCATGATGAGCGTGGACTACAGCCCCGTCATGAAGTGCGTGGACATCGTTAAGGAGCTCAACCCCCGCATCCTCACCGTCGTCGGTGGGCCGCACCCCACCCTGATGGTGGATGAGGTGGCCCAAAACCCCAACATCGATTACATCGTCACCGGCGAGGGGGAGATAACCTTCCCAAAGCTGCTTGAGGCTATCGAGCGGGGTGATCCTCCTAAGGAGAAGGTGCTCGTCGGTGAGAGGCCCGTCCTGGACGAGCTTCCCTTTCCCGACCGCGACCTCTTCCTGGAGGAGTGGCGCAAGTGGGGTTACGATCTGGACTCGCCAGAGGTGCCTTTCGTTCCCGAACTCCCGCCCCCCTTCCTGACCATTATCGCCGCCAGAGGCTGCAAGTACAACTGCAGATTCTGCCAGCCAGCCGAGCGCATCCTCTTCGGCCGGAAGGTGCGCTCCCGCAGCCCCGGCAACGTCATCGAGGAGTTGAAATTGCTGCGCGACAAATACCATTTCGCCAGCTTCATGTTCCACGACGATTGCCTCACCGAGGACAGGAAATGGGTGAAGGAATTCTGTCGGCTCTATAAGGAGGAGGGCTTCACCCAACCCTTCGCCTGCCAATCGCGAGCGGATATCATCGTCCGCCATGAGGATATGGTGGAGCTCATGGCCGACACCGGATGCAAGCTCTATTTCATCGGCTTCGAATCGGGCAACGACAGGGTGCTGAGGTTCTTACGCAAAGGAACCACGCGGGAGATAAACCTGAAAGCTGCCCGAATCTGCAAAAAGTATGGCATCTCCATCTGGGCCAATTATATGCTGGGCATTCCCACCGAGACGAAAGAGGAGGTGATGGATACCATCTCCATGCTCAAGGAGATAGACCCCGACTACTACAGCCCGGCCTTCTACACCCCCCATCCGGGAAGCGACCTTTACGAGTATTGCATGGAACACGACCTCTCGCTCATCAAGGATCACGCCAGCTATCGGCGCAACCCTACGGAGCCGAAGATCAAGGGAGTGGACTATGAGTTTCTGATGTGGGCGCTCGAGGAGTCGCGGCGCCGCAAGCCTTGGAACGCCTTCAAGCGCTGGACGCGCCGCAACTGGGAGCGCTACGCCAACCCACGGAAAGCCTGGCGGAAGGCGAAGAGGTTAGCAGGTTTTGGAGTGCAAAAATAGGCGCACTCCAAAAGCGGAGGAATCCCTAATGAACATCTCTAAGATCTGCCGTCTCTCGGAAGAGGTGAAGACTGGAGAGCTTTTGGAGGCAGTCTTCATTGATCAGGCCATCAAAAACCCCGATTCCAAAGAGGCGGATAGGGAATTCGTCTTGCAGGCTACCTATCCTACTTATCCTTTACGGGCTTTGGTGGAGCATATAGCCCAGAAGCTGAGCGGGATACACCCTAAAGGCGCGGTGGTTGTTCGCGGCGACTACGGAAGCGGCAAATCTCACGCCCTTTTGGCCCTTTATCACCTGGCCTCAGCAGGAGAAGAAGCGGGGAGATGGCTGGAGCGGTGGAAAATCAGCGCCCGCTTCCCTCACACCAAAGCAGCCCTAGTGCAATTGGTCGCCGAGCAGCCGGAGACGCTTTGGGAACTCCTCTTCGAGCGGGCTGGCAGGCCGGAGCTGAACCAGGAGGTGCGCAGCTATCCCACCAGGGAGCAATGGGCCGCCCTCGCCTCCGAGGCCCCCGCGCTGCTCATCATTGACGAGCTGGAGCTCTGGTTCGGCCAGTTGGCCAACGGCCTCCCGAAGGAGCGCACTAAGGCCGCCTTGCAAAACCTCCTGGAGGCCGCGAACCTGCCCGATGTCCCGCTTGCGGTGGCCATCTCCGTCTACGGGCGCGACCTTGCCCTTATGGGCATCATTAACCGAACCCAGCCTCCATCGTGGGATGTGGGGACGGCGGAGGATCGCGACAAAATCGTGCGCCATCGCCTGGTGGAGGCCATAGACGAAGGGAAAGCCAATGCAGTTATCGCCCGTTATACCAAAGCCTACCAGGAAGCCCAATCCGAACTGCCCCTCATCTCCTCCCGCCTGGCCGACCTCCAAAGGGAAATGCTGGAGACCTATCCCTTCCATCCATCCTTCCTTAGGCAGGCTTTCCAGGTCTACGCGGCAGCGCCCCACCATGAGAGCACCAGGGGAATCATCTTCCTGGGAGCCACTTTGCTCCGTCGCTACGCCCGCCAACGGGATCTGCTCCTCACCGGCGATCTGGACATAACGGACGAAAGCGTGGCCAGCGACCTGCGCAAGCTGGACCCGGACCTGGTAGCCAATGCTCACGAAGATCTGGCTCGGAGGTGCCAGGGCCTTGACCACGCCAGCGGGATCGTTGGCACCATCCTCCTGCACTCTTTCTCCCCCTACGAGGCCGCCGGTGCTACCAGGGAGGATGTGTTGGTGGGCAACTTCCGCCCCACCCTCAACATCACTGACCTTCAGAGCCAGATTGACGCCGTCTTCCAGGAAGCCTGGTTCATTGATGAGATAGAGGAGAGGTTCGTCGTCACCAAAGAGGTGGTCCTGCTCAAGAGGATCGAGCAGCAGGCCCGCGCCCTCCTGGAGACCCCAGAGGGCAGGCAGCGGGCCGCCGAGCGCATCATGGAGACCCTGCGGGAATTCATGGCCCCGGAAATGGTCTTTCTGTATCCTGAGGACCCCTTACCCGAGGCCCTGGCGGGGAAGGGCTTGAGGTATGTGGTCTCTTTGAAACCCCTCTCGGAGGAAGATGCCCTGGAGATGCTTCAGGGGCGAGGAAACACCGTTATCTTGATCGCTCCTAAACTCTCGGTGCGAGGCCGCCTCACCCATGATAGGGAGATGCTCCTTCGGGCTGCGCGGGTGCTGGTGTGCGAGGATCTGCTGGGACGGGGCACCAAGCGCCAAAGCGATGTGCGCCGACACAAGGGGCGCTTCGAGCGCGAATTTAAACAGGCGCTCAGGGAAAGCTACGGGCGCTGGATGCGCATCAGCCGCACCAACGAGCTGGGCGAGGAGCCCGAGTACGTAGTGCGAGCCATAGGATGTGCCCTTGCCCCTGATGCCATCAAAGGGGCCATCCTCCGGGAAAACGATGTGGAGGTAGTCAAGGGCGGGATAGGGAAGGTGCTGCGCTACTACGGACGGAGCGCGCCTAAGGGGTCCGAACAAGCCGGGCCAACCTTCGGTCAACTGCGGGAGGAGCTTCGCCGCCACACGGGGTTACCTATCCTCTTGCAGCCGGAGGACCAATTGGCCGAGGCTCTCCGAAGTATGATACGAGACGAGCATCCCGGCACCGGCGCCATTGTCTCAGTGGGACGTGCCCTCTATGGCTACGATGCCCGCCCCTTGCCTTCCCTGACCGACGACTCCCGGGTGTGGTTACGAGCCTATGCTCCTGAACCCCCTGCTCCTCAGGATGTGAAGCACGCTGTACGACAAGCCTTGGCGGAGTCGGCAACAGAGGGCAGGGCGGTGCAGAGCATTAAGGGCGAGGTGACCTACCATCTAGGGGTCTCCTCCCGAGATGTCCTGCGAGCCCTGGCGGAGTTGGTCAACGAAATGAATGCGGTGTTGGAGCAGGGCGAGAAGCGCTTCCCGGATGACGGGCACCTATCCAGCGAGGCTATCGCCGACAATGCCGAGGTCTGGCTCTCCCCTTACGCTCCGCCCGATGACCGGCAGGCACGCGAACGCATCGTGCACCTGGTCACGGCAGCGGAGCCGGACGGCATCACTTTGGGCGAACTCAAGACCCACCTGAGCCTGGAGGGAATCGAAGAGGCGGCGATCGAACGAGGGGTAAAGCAGCTCCTTCTGCGCCGTGAAGTGGCGGCTCTGATGGGGGAGCCCGAGGCCCCCACTCTCATCCACGACCCATCATTGCTCACCGACGAGGTGCTTATCAGGCTCCCTGTAGTGGGGCCACCCCCGCCCCTGCCACCGGAATGGGAACCTTTCTCCCTTTCCCTCGGCCCTTACCGGCTGCTCGACCAATTCCTGCGCGACCTGGAGGCCCGGTTGCCTGAAGAGGTTCGCATCCGGTCTGCGACCTTCCAAGTTGTCCCCACTGAGGATACGCCAGATCCCATCTTCGGCCGGGACGAAGAACTGGCAGAGTTAGCGGAAGTAACGACGCAGCACCAGCTAATTTGCACCCTTGCGCACCCCTCCAGCAAGGCGACTTTCCTCAGCGTCAGCCGGCGGTTAGTGGAGCGCCTGGAACAGGTGGGTAAAGTGTTATTAAGCGTCGAAGTGTCTGGCGAGGTGCCAAGACATGGCCGTTGACGAGCATTTCATCCAAGAGCTCATCGAAGGAGAGGATCCGCTCGCCGTCATCTGGCAACAGATGCGGCGAATTTACGCCGTCGAGGATTTCCCCCCTGACCTGAGGGCCTTCATGGACGAGAGGGAGGAGCAGCTCAACGGGCTGGAACAGGCCGTGTACGATGGCTTCTTCGAGGCCTACGACCAGCTATTGGAAGCTGCCCAGGCCCAGGATGCAGGCTATGTGCTCTCCCTTTTCGATCGCTGCCCCTTGGTGGTCATCGCCGATTCGCTGAGTGTGCGGGAGGCGGCGCTCCTAGAGAGGCGCTGGGCTGGCGGGGGGTGGGAGGCACAGATGGAGGGGTTCGCCGTCGTCCCCTTCCCTCCCACAACCGAGAGCCTGAGCCGCCTGCTTCTGGGCACCCAGGGCCCAGCGCTGGGGCGCAACAGACCGGGATTCGATTACTGCTACGTGGCCGGGCCAGAGCACATCCCCCACATGCCTTCGGCAGGCCCGCTTCTCGTCTGGATGCGCCTGCCGGATACGGCGCTGGAGGAGGTGACCCTGGCCCAGACCCATACCGTTGCCGATGCCTTTGACCTGACCGTCGAGACCTTGGAGCGCGTGCTGGCGGCTGGGCGGGAGGAAGCCTTGCTCACCAGCGACCACGGCTACCTTTACGCCCGCTCCCCGGCCCACTACTGGCGGATGCCCCTAAAAGTCGAAGAAGTAGCCCGTTCCACCTTTCCCCGGGCTAGCCGCTTTCAGGAGGCCGGACACGAACGAGCGCGAGGGCTGAGAAATCACGAGTCGCCCCGGAGGGAACAGCGCTTCTTCGCCTTCACACGGACCCACGTGGCCGTGCGGGGCCGCTACTGGTGGGGCACGGCCAGCCCCAACGAAAGATGCACCGCCCACGGAGGGCTGTCCTTCGTGGAGTGTTTGGTGCCGATTTTGAGGCTGAGTAGGAGAACCTCCGGATGATTGCCGAGGAACTTTTTGAGCTGATTGCCCAAGGCGAGGGCCAGCGGCTTGAATTCAAACGGGGCATCCCCTCGATCAAGAATTTAGCCTCCACGGTCATTTGCTTCGCCAACGCGGAAGGCGGAAAGATTCTCCTAGGCGTGGATAAGCAGGGGCAAATCGTAGGCTGTTCTCAATACAACATCCCCGATCTAGTCTCTGGCGTCTATCGAAGCACTGAGCCTCCTATCACCATTGAAATCGAAGAAGTCGCCACCCCTCAAGGGATGGTCTTAGCAATCCATGTGCCCCGCAGCCCGTTAATTCATGCCACCACTGGAGGCGTCTATCGGAAACGCGTGGGACGTGAGTGTCTACCCCTTTCCCCTCAGGAGGTCATCGCTCAGCAAGCCGAGCGAGCTACCCTTGACTACAGTGCCCGCTCCCTGGATCAAGCAAGTTATCCCGAGAATGTTGAAACAAGAGCGCTGGAAGCGATCCGGACGGAAATCGGGCGGCGTAATCCAGCTCTGGCAGCCTATTCGGATTTGGAGCTTCTTCGGAATTTAGGATTGATAAGGAACAACTCTCTCACCGTCGCCGCCTTGCTGCTCCTGGGGAAATCAGACAGCATTCGCCAGTATCTCCCTCAAGCAGAGGTGTCCTACCTGCGTCAGAAGGGGGAGACAGAAATCAGCCTTTCCGAGCATTTATACTTACCCCTACCTCTCCTGCTCCAAAGGTTGGAGGAACTCATCGAAGCTGCCAATGAGATGCGCTCCATTCAGTACGGCCTTTTGCGCATTGACATCCCCGATTTTCCCAAGCGGGTTTATCGGGAGGCGATTCTTAATGCTGTGAGTCATCGTAATTATGCCCTGCCCGGCAATGTGGTCATCCGTCACTTCCCCGACCGTTTAGAGGTGAGTAGCCCTGGGGGATTTCCAACAGGGGTTTCGGTAGCGAATATCCTGCGCCAAATCGTCCCTCGCAATCGGCTCTTGGCCGATGCCCTGCATCGGATAGGATATGTAGAAAGAGCGGGCATCGGGGTGGATATGATGTTCGAGGAATTGTTGCGCCTGGGTAAGGAACCCCCGGAGTTCGATGCCCAAGCTCATAGCGTGCGAGTGATTATCCGCAATGCCTCCTTCGATGAGCGATTTGTTAGCTTCGTGGAGGACACCTTGCGCAGCGGCAAATCCCTTCCCCTTGACTACCTGCTTGTGCTCGCTCATCTGAAGCGCCATCTGGAACTCGACCGCTCAACGGCTGTGGCACTCTTACAGCGCAGCGACCGGGAGGCAAGCGAAATCCTATCAAGCATGGTGAGGGAGGGCTTCTTGGAGAAACGAGGTGTCAAAAAAGGAGCCGTCTATCACCTTACGACAAAAGTCGCCGAAAAATTGGGTCTGCCAAGCAAGAAGGAGCTGATCGAAGCGATCCGCCACGAAGAGATGGTGCTGAGGTATGTGAGGGAAAAAGGCAGCATCGGCAATGCGGAATGCCGAGAACTGTGCGGACTCGCCTTAAAACAAGCCTCATACTTGCTGTCCCGAATGGCTAAGTCAGGAAAGCTAATGCCAGTTGGCGAAAAACGGTGGCGACGCTATGTTCTGCCCACGTCAAAACAGCACGATTAGCGCAAGCTATTGCAAAGTGGGAATAGACTATTGCAAAGTGGGAATAGGCTATTGCGAAATTGAAATGACTTTTGGCTCATAAATCGAGAGGTATCATTGTGATCTATTATATCGAGCACGATTTCCCCATCGAAAAGCTCAACCCCCTGGCCCAGCGGGAGGCCAACGCCAAGCGACCCATCGCCATGCTCCACAAGTGGTGGGCCAGGCGGCTGGGCTGCGTCTTCCGTACCATCATCCTGGCCAGTCTCATCCCCGCCCAGGAATGGAAACGGCTGGACGAGGAGGTGCGCAGGGCGGGCCTCGATGCCTGGACGGCCCTCTATTACCGGGAACACCCCAAGGCCAAGGCCCTCATCGAGCGTTACCTTAAGGACAAAATCGTCCTCGACCCCTTCATGGGCGGGGGAACCACCATCGTGGAGGCGCTCCGCTTAGGATGCAAGGTCATCGGGGTGGACGTGAACCCCGTGGCCTGGTTCATCACCAAGAAGTCCATCGAGCCAGTGGACTTGGACAAACTGGACGCCGCCTTCGAGCGCCTGAGGGAGGAGGTGGCTCCCGAAATCCTTCACTTCTACCGCACCCGCTGTCCCCATGGCGACCACGAGGCCGATGTGATGTACGTCTTCTGGGTGAAGCAGGTGCGCTGCACAAGCTGCGGGCGGAAGACGAGGCTCTTCAACTCCTTCCGCCTGGCGACGAGGAAGGGCAAAGATGTAGTCTTCTGCCCCCGCTGCTACTGGGTGGGCGAGGTGGAAGAGGGGACGCCGCGCGTGGTCTGCCCCGACTGCGGGCACGAGTTCGCGCCCCGTAAGGGCTACTCCGGGCGGGGGAAATTCCGCTGCGAGCACTGCGGCCACATGGACAGGCTGGTGGACTGGGTGCGGCGCACGGGCCAGGCTCCCGAATACGAGATGTTCGCCATCGAGTATTGGTGCCCCACCTGCAAGGTGCGGGGCTACAAAGGCGCCGACGAGTTTGACCGGGACCTCTACCGCCAGGCCTGCCTGGAGTTCGAGCGGGAGAAGGCCAAGCTGCCCCTGCCGGAAGGCGAAATCCCCGCCGAAGGGCGCAGCGACCCCCGCCCCATCAGCTTCGGCATGCGCCACTGGACAGACCTCTTCAACCCCCGCCAGCTTCTGTGTCTGGGGAGGCTTCTAGCGGCCATTTTGGAGATAGAGGACAAAGCCGTACGGGAGCTGATGGTGGTGACGCTGTCGGATGCAGCTGATACTAACAATACGCTTTGCACTTATTTGGCACCCCGTTCGGAAGTAGAGCGAATGTTTGGGCGACATGCCTACTGGCCCTCTGACCAATTTGTAGAGAACAACGTTTGGGGTACCAAGTTTGGCCGAGGCACATTTTCGGCAGTTTTTAACAAAACTCGCCGTGCTCTAACTTGGGCACTCCACCCCAGCGAAAGGGCTTATAACAGTCGTGACAGAGTACCTACTGATGACACCGCTTGCGCTTGGGTTAGCAACAATATTGATGAAGTCACCAACGGCTCAGAACGGGCTTTTCTTTCTGCTCGCAGTGCCGAGGACCTCTCTTACATCCTATCCAAATCCGTAGATGCGGTTATCACCGACCCACCGTATTACTCAAATGTTCAATACGCGGAACTCTCAGACTTCTTCTATGTCTGGCTACGGGCTGCGCTTGCCGGCACGTACTCAGAATTCAATGCGCCCATTGTCCCTAAAGAAACGGAAATCGTGGTCAATGTTAAGGCAGGCAAGACAGATGAGCATTTCCGTCAAGGATTGCTACGCTGCTTCAAAGAGTGTCATCGTGTGCTCAAAGATGAAGGATTAATGGCTTTCACCTTCCATCACGAGAAGGCCAAGGCCTGGGGTGCTGTTTTGGAGGCCGTGCTAGAAGCCGGTTTTGACATAGAGGCAGTATGGACTTACCACTCGGAAAAAACCGGCGGAGCACATGGAGCTGGCATTCGCTTCGACACCATCATCGTCTGCCGGAAGCGGCTGGAGGAGGCGGAGCCGGCGGCGTGGGGGGAGCTGAGGGACAAGATCGTGCTGGCCGTGAGGGAGGAGCTGAGGCGGCTGCTGGAGAACGGAGCGGCACTATCCACCGAGGACGTCTTCGTCATCACCATGGGCAAGGCCCTCTCCATCTACTCCCGCCACTGGCCCAAGGTGCTCCACGACGGCCAGGAGGTCAGGCTCACCCAGGCCATCGAGGACATCGAGTCCCTGGTGGACGAGCAAATTGACGCCTACTTCGGCATGGTCACCCCTCCCTGGCTGGACGTGCTATCCCGGGTCTACCTCCAGCACCTGGCCCGCAGGAAGGCGGTGACCAAGGACACACTGGTCAAAGCCTGCCGCACCAGGGGGTTGGACTTCGCCGAGCTGGAGGGGGCAAACTACATCAAAAGGGCGAAGAAGGCCGGCCTCTACGAGGTCCTCTCCCCCCAGAAGCGCCTGAGGTGGCTGGAGGAGAGGCTGGAGGAGGGCGAGGACCTCTCGCCCATAGACCGCGCCCATTACCTCTACGCCCTCTACAATGCACGTAGGCCCCTGCGGGGCGAAATTCCCAGGGTTTACACCAGGGGGCTGGAGGAGGTCTGCGATGCCCTGTATCGCATCACAAGGGATAGGGCCTACGAGGTCATCGGCGGGCAGATAAAGCGAGTGAAGGAGCAGATGGCGTTGATGTAATTTTTGAGTGCACAAGCTCTGCAAAAAGCTTGAAAGATTTAACGCTCGCTACCGAAGTGGGCGGCAATAGGAGGTAAGGTATATGGCCTTGGAAATTGCTCCCAGAATTGTGGTTGACCCGACCGTCCGTTTTGGCAAACCGGTCATCAAAGGCACGCGGGTGCCCGTGGATTTGATCGTGGCAAAGCTGGCCGGGGGGATGAAGATTGAAGAGGTGGCCAAGGAATACGATATCACGGCAGAGGACATATATGCTGCCCTCGCTTATGCGGCTAAACTAATAGCCAGCGAAGAGATAAGGGCGGTGGTATGAAATGGCGATTCCTGGTTGATGAAGATATGCCCCGCTCTACAGCGGCAATGCTCCGCGAGGCAGGACACTATGCGGAGGACGTCAGAGATGTTGGGCTTCGCGGTTGTAGCGACCAGGAGGTCTTTGATTACGCCCAATCCCAGGGAGCTATCTTAGTAACCGCTGATAAAGGCTTTGCTAACGTGCTACGATTCCCTCTTGGAAGCCATTCCGGCATTATCGTAGTCCGAGTGCCTGGTGTATTGCCAACGAAAGCGGTAAATGGAGAGCTACTGCGGGTTTTAACCGAATTAGAAGGGCAGAAGTTAGAAGGCGCGCTGATCATCGTAGAAGTAGGCCGCATCCGCATCAGGCGTCCATAGTTGTTTTAGAGGGTGTCTGAAGAAGCCAAAGCCTACTGCCTCTCCCAAGTTCGTGAGGAGGCTGAGGGAAGCGCGGGATTTTAGGGCGGTTGGAGAAACAAGGGGTGCTGATGTGACAAAGACCTCCGAGGTTTCCGAAACCTCGGAAGTCTGAGGAGGTCAAATGGCCTTAGCGCCCGGCTTCTACATCATTGAGAAGAGCCAACTGGGGAAGGACATCCCCAGGCCTAAGGAGACGATGAGCATCATCGCCTTCCTGAGAGCAGTGCGGAGAAGGGAAGAGCTTCCCAAAGAGGTCTGCGTCATCGGGCTGGAGAGGCTCCTCTACCGCGCCGCCGACAGGCGCAAGGCCGCCAGGGTCATCCAGCAAGCCCTTTACAACCCTCAGGCCGTGCACCACCTGCGACGCCAGGCGCTGGTGGTGGTCTTGCCCCTCGAATACCTGGACCTCTCTCTTCATTGGAAAGCGGGCATCAGGCGAGGCAGAATAGCAGAGGAAGTCTTCGCCGTGGAGTGGGTCTTCCCCCGCGCGGACATCAGAGCCGTGGGGGAAACGGACGTGTGCTACAGCATGTTCTAACCGAGACCTCGGAGGTCCGAACAAGGGGAGGAGCTACTTATGCGCAACATCTTGGTCACCGGCGGGGCCGGGTTCATTGGCCCCAACTTTTGCGACGCCGAGGCGGTGGAGCGCACGACCCGGGAGCACAGGATAGGCGCCATTTTAGACTCCGAAGTATGAGATCTCCCGATCTCGCCTAACCCTACACGGATTTCTCACAGATAGAAGGTGTGGAGACGGATATGCCGATGCCTATCCTGCGAGACAAAGGCAGCCGAGGACGATGAGGTTTCTTTCGATTTCGCGTTCGACCTTAATGGATAGCCACAGGAGCATCAAGGTGAGGGCCAAACCCTGGCATGGCTGGTTGGGTTTGGGCCTCGTCGCTATCTTCTGGCCACTGAGCT
>CAYYKQ010000002.1:0-47586 GCA_964440965.1 uncultured Anaerolineae bacterium
CCGCCGAAGTGGATCTGATGTGATAATCGCCTTCATCGGGGGCCACGAAGGCTGGGTCTCCGGGGTAATCGTTGCTATGATAAACCGTACCCGTCCACTTGGTGTCGTTGGCCCACCACAAAGTGCTTTCCAGCCTGGCCGTTGCACCGCTGTAGACATAGACGCCCACTGAGTGGCCGACCAGGATGGTGTTGGTGAGGGCGGCGCTGCCAGAGCGGACAAAAACCCCCGTGCGGTCGCCGCCGCTGTTGTAGGCGAGGGTGGTGTTCAGCAGCTCTGGCGACTCACCCCAGATGAAGAGGCCACTGCCTGACATGTGGGCCTGATTATCGGCCACGACCATATTGAGCAGCTTGGGCTCATTGCCGACCAGAAACAGTCCACCGCCATGGCTGGCGGAGTTATAAATGATGATGTTCCCATCGAGCAGAGCATCGCTCCCATGAAGGTACAGTCCGCCGCCATAGTTAGCAACGTTAGAGATGACAAGATTCCTCTTGAGCGAGGCATTGCTCTCATGCACGTACAACCCGCCGCCGTATGCAGCAGCGGTGTTGGCGGCTATGGTGTTTCCACTAAGCAGGGCGGGGCTTCTCCACAGCCACATGCCGCCACCATAACTAGCGGTGTTGGAGATAATGGTATTTTCGCTGAGTTGAGGGGCACCATGGCTCACGCACAGACCGCCGCCACCGTAGGTTGGAGCAGTGTTAGAGACGATGTCGTTCCCACTGAGCACAGCATCGCTCTCGTACAGATACAACCCGCCACCATAATCGGCGCTGTTGGAGATGATGGTATTGCCCATCAAGGTGGAGTCGCTGTGCCTCAGACACACCCCTCCACCGTAAGTGAAGCCGAATTTGGCCGACCGGGCAGTGTTGTTAAACACCCGGCAGCCACTGATGGTGGCCTCGGCTTCGTAGATATATATCCCACCGCCGATATTTGATGCCGACCCAAAGGCGTTGCCGCCGGTGATGCGCAGGCCCTCAATGGTGGGGCTGATGTCGCCAGCGATGTAAAGCACTCGCCCCCGCCCCTGAGCATCAAGCGTGGTAGGGTTAGCCTCGGGGTCGGGATGTTCCCAGTCGGCGGTGGTGTAGCCGCCCCGAATGGCCACGCTCTTGGTGATGTAGACCACTTGAGTGATGCCATTGCGGAAATGGATGTCGGTGTAGACGCCCGTGGCCACCCTTATCTCCTCACCCGGGAGGGCCTGATCCACGGCATATTGCACCGTACGGCAGGGGTTGGTTTCGCCTCCGCAGCCGGGGGTATCGACGCCAGTGGGGGCCACACGGATGATCCCTGCGCCCGATTGGGCTTTAACCGTGGGCGGCCAGTCGCTCAGCATCCCCAGCAGAATCAACGTCCCAGCTACAGCCAGCAGGCCGATGGCTAAAGTCAGTAGAAGGTACAACCCTCTAACCCTCATCACCGTTAAACTCCATCGGCACTCTTTGGGAAATGCCCTGTCCCTAAGGTCCATATCACCGCTGTTCGATCGAATTTATAACAAAACTCCACTCTAATGCTTGGCACTCTGCGCGGAGTAGGCACAACCGTTGCCTCTAGATTGCACTCAGAAGAGGGCTGAGCAACGCTTTGCTAGATTTTTATGCGGCCGCCTGTGCTTTTCCCTGCTCCCACTCAACGAAAGCCGAGAAGCCTCAGGAGTTTACGAATCCAGCGCAGGATGATCTCCCAGATGCTGGGGGGCTTGGAGGGCAGCAATCTCGCTTGGGGGTCGCCCCAGAACACCTTGTGCTCTCGATCCCAAGCTAAATAACGTCGACAAGCCTGGGGGGCGTTGTCAAGCCAATAATCGAAGCGGTCCAAACAGGCTTGGTGCGCCTCTCCGTGGGTCGCTCCCTTAAACAGCTCGCGGTCCACGGTGGTATGCGAATCGAAGAAGGGCGTTGCGTATTTATCCGGGAAGTTCCCTCTCTCAATTACAAATATGAAGCTCTCATCGTATCCGTGCACCCCTACGGCTTTGCCCTCCTCCTGCATCCACCTGGCACCCTCCCTCCCAAATACGCAGGACAGAAAATTGAAATGGTGACCATTGCTGATGGCCTTCGTCTCCTCATCCCCTTTCCAGAAGACCCTTTCCCTCCTCTGGCCAGTAAATATGGTCGCGTTTCCATGCCCCAGGCCGCTGAAGTAGATGAAGTTTTCGCGCTTGCAAGCCTCGAGGACCTTGCTTCGAACGGCGTCGTCCCCATAGAGGTCGACCAGGTCAAACCCAGCCTCCTCAGCCGGCTTCACCACGTGCTCCTTCATCCAATATTGGCCCCAGTGGCAGGCTGTATCCGTCCAGTCCGGGCGTTGGACAACCACGAGAGTGGCCATGTTACTCTAACCCCCTTCGTCGGAGCGCTCGCATATAGGCTTTTTCGACCTCGATCTCCCTCCTGCCTATCTCGTCTCTGGCCTCCATATGGGCGAGGATCTCCTTGAACGGGTAGACGAGGTCTTCGATCACCACCTCTAACTTTTCCACTTCTTCTGGCGAGGCCTCCGCCAGAACCCTCCTCTTGAAATGTTCGATGGCCTCCTCATCCGTGATCTCCTGTTCAGCCATATCGATCCTCCTTTCTATGAATTTGATATCACACCATCAAACGTCAAAAAGAGGGGCTCGTTTTGTGGTAGCCTCTATGCTTTTCAACCCCTCGTTAATCTCCTCGCTTTCTCCCTCCGCCTTATCCAAGCTCGGTTGTGGGTTATGCCCGTTAACGATTCCTCACACCGCTGAAACCAACTCCAAAATCGCTTGCATTATACAACAAAATCCTCCAAATGCCAAGTCGATCTCTCACGAATTGCCGAAACCTTTAATAGGTCAAGCCTATTCACGATCCGGAGCTTACTTGGATGCGTTCAGGAGAGTTCTCATCTCCGGGTCGTCGGCGAAATCGGGGCCAAGGAGCACGGTTTTGCCCTTATAGCTGGTCACCTTACCCTTTTCGTCGATGGAAAGCTCGACCTTCCCCACCCACTCGCCGTGATAACCGGCCTGGACGATGATAGTGCCCGTGGGTCCGATGCGCAACGGTGGATTGAGGACGGTCCGTGAATTCCCCCCTACGATGAGGTCGATGCCCTCCACTTCGGAGGCTAGTCTTTTGTCCTCTTTCAAGCCCAGATTCGAGAGCACGATGACGATATCCGCTTCCTCGCCGAGCTCGGCCAGGTAACGGCGGGCCGTTTCGAAGGGGTCGAGGACGGTGATGCTCCCACCGCCTGCCATCAGAGCCGCTTTAGGGTTGGTCAGGCCGATGATAGCTGCCTTATGCTCACCGATCCCTTTAATGGCATAGGGCTTAGCGAAGAGTTCCCCCGTCGCGGTCAACATCGCATTGGCTGAGAGGATGGGAAATTCGGCCTCGGCTATGCGTTGGCGCAGGTCCTCCAGGCCCAGGCTAAAGTCTCGATCGCCGAGGGCCATGGCATCGTAGTTCAGAAGATTCATGGCCTCTACGATGACCTTTCCCCTGGCTGAGCGCGAATCAGAAAATGCGTTCCCCGCATCCAGCAACAGGACATGGGCCGCCCTCCTCCGCTCTTCCTTCACCAAGGTGGCTCGCCGAGCCAACCCGCCCTTGCGCGGCTTTCAACCACAAGGTTCAGTGAAACCCAGCGTATCATTGGTGTGTAAGACCGTCAGGACAATAGGTTGCGGCTTCGTTGGCACAGGTGTGGCCACCTTGCAGCCGAAGAGAGCCAACCCGATGGCTGCTATTAAAGCGAACCTTACGGCTTTAAGCATCGCTCCCCCACGGTTTACGCTTAACTCCTTCAAGGTCCAGGGCCATCCGCAAACTTGCCCTGTTCCAGGTCTGGAGGGGAGGATCTACAATGTAAAATTATTATACACCAAGATCCCTACAGATGCCAAATGAACGGCTGTGAATTTGCTTTTATGCAAGGGATTGTGTAAAATTAAAAACCCCTGGATTCGGCATGGACGTCAAAGGCCAAGGAGCTGCCGATGGGCTTAAGAGCCTACAATGTCTTGATGATCGCCCCAACGAGCTTCTTCCTCGATTACGGCTGCCATGTTCGCATCGCTGAGGAAGCTCGGATCCTGGAAAGGATGGGCCACCAAGTCACCATCGTCACCTATTACAAAGGGCGGGATTTAAATGGGTTGGCCATCGAACGAACGATGCCCATTCCCTGGCGGCACGACTATGAGGTTGGCTGCTCCAAACATAAGATCGCCTTCGATATCCTGCTCCTGATTAAGTCGCTGAAGGTGGCCTTACGCCGAAAGCCGGATGTCATCCATGGCCACCTCCACGAAGGCGCCCTGATCGGGTATGCAGTTGGGAAGCTGTTAAGAATACCCCTGGTATTCGACTTCCAAGGCAGCCTCACCGGGGAGATGGTTGACCATCGTTTTCTGAATCCCCATGGCCCTTTCTATGGCCCCACACGCCGCCTGGAGGAGGTCATTGACCGCCTCCCTCACGCCATCATCGCCAACTCACAACATGCCGCTGATCTTCTCGGCGGGGAATTCCGTTGCAGCCCCGAGGATATCCACGTCGTACCCGACTGCGTCGACCCCTATTCCTTCCGGCCCGATGTGCTGACTAAAGAGGAGAGGCTTGCTTTGAAAAGCCAGTTGGGCATCCCCTTCAAACGCAAGGTGGTCGTCTACTTAGGCCTCCTAGCTGAATACCAAGGCGTAGGCCTCCTTATCCGGGCAGCGGCTGAGCTGGTCAAGGCCCATCCTGAAGTGCACTTTCTGATCATGGGTTTCCCTGGCGTGGAGAACTACCGTGCCTATGCCCATAGCCTAAGGCTGGCCGATCATATCACATTCACCGGTAAAGTCCCTTATGAGCAGGCACCGCACTACCTGGCTTTAGGCGACATCGCCGTGGCTCCTAAACTCTCAGCCACCGAGGGCAGCGGCAAGCTCCTGAATTACATGGCTATGGCCTTGCCCACAGTGGCTTTTGATACCCCGGTCAGCCGGGAATATCTGGGCGATCTAGGGATCTACGCCGAACGAGGCAGTTATATGGCTTTAGCCGAAGCGATGGTCACGCTTTTAGAGGATGAGGAGAGGGCGGCTGCCTTGGGCCAGGCTCTGCGCAAGCGAGCGATCGAGAACTATTCTTGGGAGAGGGCAGGCCGGAAGATCGTGGAAGTATACGATCTGATCCATAGACATTGAACAAGTCGAACGCTGATAGGGTCAGTGCGCCTCTGCTAAACATCCGATACCCTCAGAGGGGGAAGTTGCAAGGGAAGGGAGGTTATAGTATACTCTTTATTGGTTTCCTGTTATAGCCTTGAGGTGATGCATGGAGAAGGTGGTTGGATTGATTAAATACCGGGAATTAGTGAGAAACCTGGTGGCCCGTGACCTCAAGGCCCGTTATAAGAATTCCGTTCTCGGCTTCTTCTGGTGCCTCCTCAACCCCCTGTTAATGATGGCCGTCTTCACTGTGGTCTTCACCATTCTCATGCCTAATGATATCCCCAAATACCCTGTCTTCCTCCTCTCCGCCCTCCTGCCCTGGAACTTCTTCTCCAGGGCAGTGACGGATTCCATCGACAGCATCGTCGGCAATGCTCATCTGATCAAGAAGGTCTATTTCCCGCGCGAGGTGCTTCCCCTTTCCACGGTGCTCTCCAATCTAGTGGACTTCCTCCTAACCCTGATCGTCCTCTTCGCCGTGCTCTTCGCCTTCAGAGTCAAGCTCACCATTTGGGCCCTGCTTCTGCCGGCGATAATCCTCATCCAGGTGATCTTCACCTTGGGCCTATCCTTGTTTTTCGCCGCATTGAACGTCTTCTATCGGGACACGAAGATCATCATGGAGACGGTGATGCTGGCTTGGTTCTTCCTCACCCCCATCTTCTATCGCATTGAGGACCTCCTTCCTCGCTATGCCAGGTTAATGTACTGGGTGAACCCGATGGCCTCGCTCGTATCCTCCTATCGGGTCATCCTCTACTCCGGTGCGCCCCCAGCCTTCGACTTTTTAGCTCGTACTTTCGTCACCGCGCTGGCCATCCTGGTGGTGGGATACCTCTTCTTCGGCCGCTATAGCTCTGTCTTCGGCGAGGAGGTGTAGGGAGCTAGGGCGAAAAATGGATATCGAGTTGTCTAATCAAACTCACAAGGAGATGTACCGATGAGCTATAGTAAAGACCTAAGAAATGTGATTTTGCTTGGCTTGCTCGTCTTGGCGCTGCTCCTTTCGCTTTTCCCATTCTTCATTGTTGAGGCCTCCTCGCCCCTCCTCATCAGCGAGGTCTTCTACGACACTCCCGGCACGGATTCGGACGAGGAGTGGATCGAGATATACAATCCAACCCTTTCCACCATCCCCCTCTCCGACTACAAAGTCGGCGACGAGGAAGAGCAGGGCGGGAGCGAGGGGATGTATCAATTTCCCTCCGGGGCAAGCATATCCCCTGGAGGCGTCATCGTCGTCGCCCTCAAGGCGACCGGCTTTCACGCCCTCTATGGCTTCAACCCAGACTACGAGGTTACTGATACTGATGCCACCGTCCCCGACATGATCAAATACTCGGCCTGGGCCACGGGCAAGATCGCCCTGGGGAACACTGGGGACGAGGTGCTTCTCCTCGACGGCTCGGATAACCCTGTGGATGTCGTGGTCTATGAAGGCGGCAGCTACCCAGGGGTCACTCCTCACCCTGGGGTGTCCACAGGCCACTCGCTAGAGAGGGTGCCGGCCGGTCGGGACACCGACGACTGCAGCGCGGACTTCACTGATCAAGAATTCCCAACCCCAGGGGACCTGCCAACCTACACGATCTACCTGCCTCTCGTGGTGAAAAATCACTAGCGCTCCCACGATGACAGTCACCTCCACACCCGCAGCGATGGCCATGCTCACAACTGTGATTCGAAATTCGAGAGATACGTGTGAGAGGATTCATGGCGGCAGCAATCGAATTCGAAGACGTGTCCAAACGATTCATCGTCCATCGCGAAAAGCCTCGCTCCTTCCAGGAGCTGATGGTGAGCTTCCTCAAGCGCAACGATACCTCGCGGGAGGAGCTGTGGGCCCTGAGGGATGTCAGCTTCGCTGTGGAGCGAGGAGAGACCTTAGGCATCATCGGGCCTAATGGCTCGGGCAAGAGCACTCTCCTTAAACTGATCACCCGCATCCTAGAGCCGACTTCCGGGAGGATCACCGTCGATGGGAAGGTCTCAGCGCTGATCGAACTGGGTGCGGGCTTTCATCCCGACCTCACGGGCAGGGAGAACATCTTCCTCAATGGTTCCATCCTGGGCATGAGCAGGGGGGAGATGGAGGAGAAGTTCGAGGAGATAGTCAAGTTCGCGGAGCTGGAACGCTTCATCGATATGCCCTTGAAGCACTACTCCTCCGGGATGCAGATGCGGCTGGGCTTTGCCATCGCCACCAGCATGGACCCGGATATCCTGCTTATCGACGAGGTCCTGGCGGTAGGGGATGAGGCTTTCCAGCGAAAATGCCTGAGAAGGATCGCTGATTTCAAACATCGGGGGAAGACCATCGTCTTCGTCTCTCACGATCTGGGCTCCGTGCGGAGGCTGTGTGACCGGGTCATCTGGCTGGACGAAGGCGTCATCAGGGCCAGGGGTAGGCCCGACGAGGTGATCGTCCAATATCTGAGGGACATCGGCGAGGAGGCCCCGCTTAAGCCGGCCGTTCCAGCCGAGGAGGTGGGGCCGGCGGTGGAGGAGGAGACTGTCCAGCCCATAGAGGAACCAGCGGGGGCCGCCTCGCAGCCTCCCAGCCGCTGGGGCAGTGGCGAGGTGGAGATCACCAGGGTGGAGTTCCTTGATGAGAGGGGAAACCCCTGTCATACTTTCAGGACGGGCGAGCGGATGCTGGCCAGGATACACTACCTGGCCCACCGCAGGATCGAGAGGCCGGTCTTCGGCGTGGCCATCTACCGCAGCGACGGCGTCCATATCAACGGGCCGAACACTAAGGCCTCCAATTACGAGATCGACCACATTGAAGGGGAAGGGAGCATAGACTATATCGTGGACTCGCTTCCTCTTCTGGAGGGGGAGTACCGATTTTCAGCAGCAATATATGATTACTCCTGCACCCATCCCTATGACCACCATGAGAGGATGTACTCTTTTGAGGTTCGACGGGGCCGGGTGAAGGATGCTTATGGGGTCTTTTACATCCCCTGTAGATGGCGACTTACTGACCGGAGAGGTGAATAGATGGATCCACAAAATCCGTCGGATCTATACGATGTCTATTATTTTGCCACCGGCTGCGGACGACCATACCGTCGTGATGAGGAATGGCTGCGCTTCTTCGATTCGATCGCCGATCGCATTGCAAGAGATATCCGACCTTCCACAGTCTTGGATGTTGGTTGCGCTATGGGGTTCCTGGTGGAGGCTTTGCGCAAGCGGGGGGTAGAAGCGTTTGGGGTAGACATTTCAGAATATGCTATCCAAAACGTGCACCCAGACATCCAGCCATACTGTTGGGTAGGATCGGCGACTGAGCCCTTTCCCCGGAAATACGACCTGATCGTTTGTGTTGAAGTATTAGAGCACCTACCGTCCCGCGAGGCGGAGCAGGCGGTCGAGAACCTCTGTCAGCATAGCGATGACATATTATTTTCCTCCACGCCGTTTGATTATAAAGAGCCAACCCACTGTAATGTTCAACCCCCGGAGTATTGGGCCGAGCTGTTTGCACGCTACGGCTTCTTCCGCGATGTGGATTTCGATGCCTCTTTCATCACTCCCTGGGCAGTGCGCTTTCGAAGGACGCGCGAGCCTATAGCACGGGTGATCGCTGCCTACGAACGTCGTTTCTGGCAATTGTTGCAGGAAAACCGGGCACGCCGTGAATTCGGGCTTGAGCAGCGTAAGGAATTGGCGGAGAAAGAACAGAGACTGCAAACGCTAAAAGCGCAGGTGGCGGAGAAAGAGCAAGCACTGCAAGCGCTGAGGGAGAAGGTACAAGAGCTAACTGTGCAGCTAAGCAACTGGGAGACGCGCTGGGCGCATCTTGAAAGGAGCATCGGTTGGGCACTCCTGCGGAGACTTCAATATTTGCGGTCGCGCATTGCTCCACCTGGCAGCAGGAGGGATCAGTTGCTGGATGCAGTATTCCGTGGGTTACAAATGCCGAAGCGAGAGGCATTCATTGAATTGGTTCATCTTATCGTGCGGGGTATTTCCTGGCAGATAAGGATGCTCTCACGGAAAGCACAATTGTTTGCTAACCGCCGACCTCAGGGGCAGCTGGTTCGGATTAATCCGATTGAAGAGCGTCCTCCTGTGCAGACTCATCAGGCAAGCGTGGATATCATTGTATGCGTGCACAATGCTTTACCTGATGTGCAGCGTTGCCTGGAATCAGTCGTTCGTTACACCACTCCACCATATTCGCTTATCCTGGTGGATGACGGCAGCGAGTCAGAGACCTACAACTATCTATCTGAATTCGCCAATTCACACGGAGCTACCTTGTTGAGAAATGAAGAGGCAAAGGGGTATACCAGGGCAGCGAATCAGGGCCTGCGGCGATCCTCGGCGGATTACGTAGTTCTCCTGAACAGCGACACTGTTGTTACACCGGAGTGGCTGGACCGCCTTATCGCTTGCGCCGAGTCCGATCCTAGAATTGGACTCGTTGGGCCCCTCTCCAACACAGCCTCGTGGCAATCCATCCCGGAGGTGGAGTTTCAGGGCGATTGGGCTGTTAACCCGCTGCCAGCAGGGACGACGATAGAAGAGATGGGGAAGTTAGTAGCTCGATACTCGGCGCGCCTATATCCCTCCATGCCTTTTTTGAACGGCTTTTGTTTGTTGATCCGACGAGAATTGATTGAAGATATTGGCTACTTTGATGAAGAGACCTTTGGGGCGGGATACGGTGAGGAGAACGATTATGCTCTTAGGGCTCGTAAAGCGGGATGGACGCTTGCCCTCGCTGACGATGCATATGTTTATCATGCGCAGTCCCGCAGTTACTCCACTGAGGCTCGGAAGCGTCTGGCCAAGCGAGCTAATACCCTTCTGGCCAAAAAGCACGGGCGGCAAATTATAAGCGAGGGAGTGGCTATCTGTCGGAGGGGGCGAATTTTGGAGGGCATTCGAGCACGGAGTCGAGTGATGATCGCCCGGCAGGAATGGATTAAGAAGGGGCGTGAGAGGTTTGCTGGGCGGCGTGTGCTTTTCCTCTTACCGATCGCTGCCCCTGGAGGTGGGGGTAACGTGGTCATCACTGAAGCGATGGCGATGCGCGAAATGGGCGTGGACGCGAGGATTTTTAACCTGGAGGCCCACCGCCAGGGCTTTGAGCGTGCCTATCCAGCGCTTGAGGTACCCGTGCTTTATGGGAGAATAGAGCACCTTAATGCTTTGGCTAGTGAGTATGACGCAGTCATTGCTACCCATAATGCCTCTGTGGAATGGCTGGCTTCTATTAATCGCCAGGACGGCTATCCGGTGAGGGGATACTATGTTCAGGATTTTGAACCTTACTTCTATGAACTCGGGACGAAGGATTTTCGGAGAGCCTGGGCCTCCTACACCCTCTTCCCCGACCTAGTGCGGTTCGTTAAGACAGAATGGACGCGCCAGGAGGTGAAAAGACAAATTGATGTGGAGTGCAGCGTGGTGGGGCCCAGCGTGGATATTGACCTGTTTCGGCCGCGTCCGCGTTCCGGGCCGGAGTGGCCGGACCGTCCTCTCAGGATTGCGGCCATGGTTCGCCCTGAGAGCCCTTACCGCAGCCCCAAATTGACAATGGAACTTCTGCGGCAGGCATCCCGGCACTATGGTGTCGGTGTAGAAATAGTGATCTTTGGGACCTCTCTGGACGATCCAGGATTTGCTGAGCTGCCCCGTGACTTTGCCTGGAATCTCGCTGGTGTGCTTACCCAAAAGAAGGTAGCTCGCCTTTTGAACGAGGTTGATATTTTTGTGGATTTTTCCTCCCGTCAAGCGATGGGATTGACTGCTCTGGAGGCAATGGCTTGTGGGGCCGCCGTCATTGTCCCTGAACGAGGAGGGGCTGTCAGTTTTGCCCGACACGAGGAGAACAGCTTGGTGATAGATACCTCCTCTCCTGAGGCGTGTTGGCGCGCCCTGCAGCGTCTGATTGAGGACCACGATCTCCGTTTACGTCTTCAAAGAAATGCGCTTGTTGACGTGTGTGATCTCTTCCCCGAGCGCCCTGCTTTTAATATCCTGAACGCCCTCTTCGAGTCTGGGGACCCTAAGGTTTCATGAACCGACGGAGAATCCATATCCTCTTTGAATATGGTACTGACCTGCGCCCTCATGGCAGCGCGTATATTCGTCTGCTCCGCCCGCTGACGCACCCCACTCTCCGTGAGAGTCTGGAGGTTACCTCTGGCTTAAGCTACGATGGCCAAGATGTAGACGCAGTGATCGTAGATCGCCTCTGGCGGCCGGATATCTCACCGGCGTTAGCCGAAAACCTGGTGGAGAGTGTTCGCCGGGCAGGGGTGCGATTGATCTATGCCTTGGACGATAATTTCCTGGATCTCCCAGCAGAACGTAAGGATTGGCTCAAAGAAAGACATCTCTGGGTAATGCAATTTTTCCTCCGTCAGGCGGATGGCGTCATAGTGCCGGCCCAAGCGCTTCGGGAACGACTTTTGGACTTTAATCCAAACATTGTGGTCGTGCCCCATGCGCTCGACGAACGCCTGTTAGTGGGAGGAGGGCCACCTCGAGTAGATTCCCCCTTTGGACAAAGGCGCAAAATAATTGGTTATATGGGCACCCTGACGCATGATGATGATCTGATGATGATCTTGCCTGTCTTTCAAACGATATGGGAGCGCCATCGCGGCGAGATCGAGTTCCAGATTGTGGGTGGTGTAGGGCGTGCAGACACCCTCCAGGTTTTGAAAGAGTTGCCGGTGCGCGTGGTTAACCCCAGGCCAGAAGAAACAGAATATCCCCTTTTCATGCTGTGGTTCTCAAGCCGTATCCACTGGGATATTGCTATTTCACCTCTAAAGGACACTCCTTTCAATCGCTGTAAATCGGATATCAAGTTCCTAGATTACAGCGCGATTGGGGCAGTGGGAATCTACAGTCGTATCCCCGCTTATGAGTCAAGCGTGCGTCATTTGCAAACAGGGTGGCTGGCTGAAAATGAGGTTGACGCGTGGGTAGAAGCATTGGAGGAGTTGCTTTCTAACGATAGCCTCAGAATCCAAATGGCTCAGAACGCTATCCGATATCTCTACATGGAGCGTATCTTGGCTCGCTGTGCCCACAATTGGCTGAAAGCGCTAGAGAATCTGCTGGACGGTGCCTAGTTCCTTGTCCGCACTATTACCAATGATGAAGGCTGCATACATAAGGTGAAAACAAAGAAGACATATAATTGGCTAGGTTGGGTACTGTTAATTGTTTCTCTCTTTGCCGGTTGCATTGTCCTATACTGGGGTAACTTCGGAGACGAAGCAGACAACCTTGTTGTTGGTTCACTTCTTACACGTGGTTATGTCTTATACCGTGATATCTTCTCTCACCATTTCCCTTTCGCATACTACTGGGCAGCAGCTGTGGTGAGCCTGTTTGGAAAATCTATTCTCGCGGCAAGATTATCTGTACTGCTTTTCCAGGTTACTTCGTTTGCAATTGCTATGAAGCTTAGTCGCTTTCGTCTGTCATTAGGTTTAGCGAGCCTGGTTTGGAACATTATTGGACATCTATACAAAGGCAACATGCTACTTTACAACATGTTTTGTGGTGCATCGCTTGTAGTTGTTTTCTCGGTCACACTCGCCATTGTCTCTCGAAAAATTGACGGAAACTGGAAGAGCATCCTTGCGATTGGACTGTTTTCAACGATTGCCATATTGTCTGATCCGCTTTCGATTTATGCTATTGCTGTTACCCTCATCTTCCTTTTATCCACTCCACCCACAGGGTTAAAGCAAGGATTTGTCATGGGATTGATCATAGCGGTCGGACTCGCTGGTTATGCTGGATACTTGCTTATCTCAGGAGCGTTTACGGATTTTATAAGAGATGCAATCACATTTAACTCGCAAATTTATAGTAAGTATGTTTATACTAACCCTGTGCGTTTCCATGATTTCTTTGAAATGTCTATAAAAGGACTTAAAATTTTTGATGCTACCTGGATGAATACCGATCCAATGAAACCAATATGCAATTCCTACACCGAATTTGATCGCTGGATATTTACAGGCTTCCTCTACAGGCTCTCGGTAATTTTAACCAGTTTGGCTTTTGTAATACGAAAAAGATTTCGCGCAGCCGGATTTATCTATCTTTTTGCCGCAGCACTATTAGTTATCAACGAATGGGATTTTCGTGCTGCTAGCTTCATTATGGTCGCTTTAGTTGCCGCAGCGGGACTGATTGTTAAGCAATGGATGCGGCAACAACTGCATATAACTTTCATCTCGATATCGCAAATGGCATTCAGAGCCTTGGTTGGATGTATGCTAATCTGGCTAGTGATTCGTGTGGCAGCACACACTGCTGAAAATCGCCAGATGCTTTCCTATAAAGCCAATTTCGGAGTTTATGAATCTGAAGCTGCAAGGATTCAAACCGAATTAGCTTGCGGTCGCTCCGATGTGCTACTTGCTTATTATCCTGGCAATCCATACATCTACTGGTTCACGGATATGAAGCCTGTTTCAAAATACATTTTCATGTGGCCGTGGGTGGCTGAGATTGCCTTACCTGATGTGATAAACTGCTTGTCAGACACGCTCTCAGACAAGGGACTTGCAGTAGTTTATATCGCGGATGCTGAGATATGGGGACGTTATAAGACCAGAGACTATCTGCGCAGTCTACAAAGTTATTTGGAGGAAAGCTATGTGAAAGTTGAAGAAGGCTGGTATCTCTCGCCGGATCTAGCAGCGCAGTGTCATAAACAACAGGAAACCGGCGCACTGAGCAACAGCTCTGTGCACTCCAGCAAGATATTCTTGCCCCTCATACTCAAGAACCTTGGATGGTAATGCGAAGCAAAATCTCGGTTATAATCTTAAACTGGAACGGCAAGCATTATTTAGAGCGATGCCTTTCCTCTACTTTGAAGCAGACCTACCCTAACTTCGAGGTCATCCTCGTTGACAACGCCTCAACCGATGGCTCTGTAGAGTTCATCAGGGAGAGATTCCCAGAGGTCAAGGTGATCTGCAATGAGAAGAATCTGGGCTTCGCAGCGGGGAATAACATCGCCATTAGAGCGACCCAAGGCGAGTATATCGCCACTTTAAACAACGATACTCAAGTTGATCCGCATTGGCTGGAGGAGCTGGTCAGCGCTGCTGAGAGCGACCCCAAGATAGGCATGTGTGCCTCCAAGATGCTCTTCCTCCACCGGCCTGAGATCATCAACTCCACAGGCATCAGCCTGGACAAGGCGTGCATCGCCTGGGATCGGCGAGGAGGGGAGCGAAATGAGGGCGATGAAAATGAACCGATCGAGGTATTTGGGCCCTGTGCAGGGGCGGCCCTTTATCGGCGAGAGATGCTCGAGCAGGTCGGCTTATTCGATGAGGACTTCTTCGCTTATTTAGAGGACGTTGACTTAGCCTGGCGGGCAAGACTCATGGGCTGGCGATGCTTATATGTCCCTACAGCAAAGGTCTATCACGTTCACTCGGCGACAGGGATAGAGGGTTCTCCCCTCAAAACTTACCTTTTGGGTCGAAACAAAATATGGACGATCGTCAAGAACTACCCATCTCCCGAGCTCTTTCTGTTTCTGCCCCTTATCACATTCTATGATCTCGGTGCGGTCCTCTACGCCCTGATAATCGGAAGGGATGTTAACCCCCTGAGGGGAAGGATAGCGGGGTTGCGAGGGCTGGTTCGATTTCTGAGAAAAAGGAGAGAGATTCAAAGCAGAAGGATAATCCCCTTCTCCGCTTTAGCGCGATATCTCGAACCTATCGAAAACCCTATAAAGGTGTTAAGACGATATCAGCATTTACAAAGTATGGTTTCAGAGGCCTCTAATGAAGAAAATTAAGGCTTTGATTTTGAGTGTTGTTTTCCTTATTGTATCCTTTTCAATCGTAGGACATGTACACTTGAGTGATAATTTACAAAGCCAATGCAGTAGGCCGGTAGGGGAGATATATGGCTCTCACACGGTGGGGCAGACCTTCGTTTCCCACCAGGCGCGCCTGAGCAGGGTGGACGTGCTCCTGGCCACCTACGCTAGGAAGAATACCCAACCCCTCATCTTCCATCTGAAGTCGAGCCCCTCCAGCCCTGACGATATAGTCACTATTACTGTGGATGCAATAGCGATCAAGGACAACGCCTATCACCGGTTCAGCTTCTCGCCCCTTCTTGACTCAAAGGGTAAATCCTATTACTTCTTCCTCGAGTCTCCGCAGTCAGAGCCCGGCAATGCCATCACCGTCTGGCACAGCCCCTATGATGCTTATGCGGAGGGGAGGCTCTACATAGATGGCCAGCCGCGGGAAGGCGATCTGGCCTTCAGGACTTATTATGATTACACCCTGGAGGCGATGGCGCGGGACGTGTGGAACGGCACTATGCATAGCATTCCGCTTATCCTCCTCACTATAGCGCTTTTTCTACTTCCAGGCTATGTCCTCTTTATCCTTTTCTTGTCCAAATCCGAATTCGACGTCATTCAACGCCTTATCATCTCAACGTGTTTGAGCATCGTTTTTTACCCTCTACTCCTCCTCGCCTGCACCCTGGTCAAGTTTAAAATGGATGCTTTTAGAGCCGCAGCGATGTTGGCGATTCTCGGAGGGATAGTCCTATGGAGTTTAGTTAAAGAGAAGAGGGGTCAGCCGATTAAAGCCCCTTTCAAATCCTTAGCGATAAACCCCATCTATTTTCTATTGCTCTTCATTTTCGCTCTATCCCTCGGGGTGCGCTTGTTCATCGTCCGCGATTTGCCCGCTCCCATGTGGACGGATTCCTACCATCATACCCTGATCTCACAGCTGATCATCGAGCGGGGTTATATCCCGGACTCATATGAGCCTTACGCTCATCTCCCCTCTTTCACTTACCATTTTGGCTTTCATACCTTGGTGGCTTTCTTCCATTGGCTAACGGGCATTGATATCGTGCGCTCAGTCATACTCGTAGGGCAGATCGTAAACGCCCTATCACCGCTCACCGCCTATCTCCTGGCAGTTAAGCTGCTCAGGAGCTCCGGGGCAGGTTTGTTCAGCGCCTTGATCGTTGGTTTGCTTTCCAATATGCCCGCTTATTATGTGAATTGGGGCCGGTATACCCAATTGACAGGGCAACTCATACTGCCGACCGCTTTAATCATCACGTTAAGGGGCCTTGAAAATGAGGAGAGGAGCCTCAAATACCTGATCATAGCAGCGGTGTCCTTGGCTGGGCTTTTCCTTACCCATTACCGAGTCGTCGCATTCTATTTGTGCTTCATGGTAGTCTATTTCCTCTATCAAGGGCTAACCAGCGGAAGGGGGAAGCTCATTGAATTAGTCCTCAGGATGCTTCTGATCTCCCTCTTGGCAGTTCTGCTTACTCTCCCCTGGTTATGGAATGTGGTGTCCAACTTCGTCCCCAAGCAACTCCAAGCCTACCACAGCCTGGCAAACGGCAACGATATCTTTTCGGATCCTCTCATCCGCCAATATTTCAGCTTCCCAACGAGGCTGGTTCTGCTCAGCTTCAACAGCTATCTCATCGCCCTCTCCTTACTCGGCTGCATCTGGGGGATAATCGAACGGGAAGAACCCATCATTCTGATAGTGCTCTGGCTGATCGCTCTCTTCGTAATGGCCAATCTCTATCTGTTAAAATTGCCCTTTTCGGGCTTGGTGAACAATGGGGCGGTGATCGTAGGCCTCTATCTGCCGGGCTCGATACTGGGCGGGTATTTTCTGGATCGCTTAACTAAGGAGGTTTTGGCTAAAATGCGTCCTCAATGGTTAAGGCTAAGCAAAGTGGCGATCGCTTTGGCGATGATATCAGCAGCCCTGCTGGGTGCCAGGAGGATGCTGGACATCATAGAGCCCAGTTATGCTCTAATATCGAAATCGGATATGCAAGCCATGGATTGGATCCGAAGGAATGTCCCTAAAGAGGCCAAATTCCTCAGCGATTCGTCCTTTTGGCTCCCTAACGCCATCATCGGCTCTGATGCTGGCTTGTGGATACCTTTACTGACAGGGCGAGAGACCATCGTTCCGCCGATGACATATGTCAATGAGGGAACGCTGGAGTACGTTAAGGCGATTAATGCCTTAGCCAAGGATATCTCAGCCTCAGCGGATGCCGAGAAGATCCTGCCACTTCTAAAGCGCTATGGCGTAACCCACATCTACATCGGAAAACGAAGTTGGAAGCTCAGACCCCAGGAATTTATCGATCACCCAAGCTATCGGCTGGTTTATCATCGAGACGGGGTATGGATCTTTCAGGTCGATTATGAAAAAGCTGCGATAACACATATAGAGGCAGGTAGGCAAGAGGTCAAGGAATACGATGACCCAGTTACCAAAGTAAGCGGCACCACGGTGCTCCCTGGGGCCAACACGATGGCGGCACAGCCATCTCGCTCCTGCACATACACAGCTTTTCTTCCCCTGATCATAAAGCACGGTCCGCCACAAGCTAAATTAGGTGTGGATTTCGGAGCCCTGATAACGGACACCGATGTGCTCGATAATGATCTCCCTCTGGTCAAAGAGATGGGAGCACAGTGGGTGCGAGTCTTCCTCCCTTGGCTTGAGATAGAGAAGGCCCCTGGGGAATACAGCTGGGACACGTACGATGCAGTGTTCGACTCCTTAAAGGAGTTAGGATTTAACAGCATAGTGGTGGTTTACGGAGCTCCCGATTGGGCAGCCGAGCAGAACTGCGGCCCTATCTCGGACACGGTTGCTTTGGAGAATTTCCTCGATGCCCTTATCCCTCGGTATGCTGAGGCAGTAAATGCTTGGGAGTTCATCAACGAGCCAGATGGAAGGGTGCCTCACGAATATGGGCCAGTGATAGGATGTTGGGGCCTCCATCCCACTGAATACGCCCAGCAGTTGGGTATCTTTTACTCCAAAGTTAGAGATCTGGATCCCGATGCTCTGATCTTCTTCGGCGGATTAGCCTACGATAACTGGGCACACTTTGAAAGGGGCTTTTTCGAAGAGGCACTGCAGAACGGGGCAGGGCGGTATTTCGACGGTGTCAGCCTCCATTACTACCCTATAAATCCCGAGGAATTCCCTACCATGGCCCACAAAGTGAATGAGATCCGCGATACGATGTCCAATAATGGAGTTCACAACAAGAGGATATGGGTAACGGAGACGGGTATGTGGGTTAACCTAAATGGGAGTGTAGAGCTCCAGCGCGATTTTATCGTTCGGGAATTCGCCCGTGGCTTCGGCGCCGGGGTGGATAACATCTTCTGGTTCGATCCGAGGGAGCATCCCACCTCAGAGGGTGCAGTGCATCGCTGGCTGATCAGCATCAACCATGAACCTATCAATGGCTATAGTACCTTCCAGCACCTTGCAAGAGAGCTTGAAGGGATGCACTGCGTTGGGCCCTATAGGGGCGTTCCTGAGGACGTTGAGGCTTATAAATTCATCGGCTCAGAACGCTCGCTTTACATTTTATGGTCCAATGCGATAACTGAGACAGTGAGAATCCCTTCTACAACCGATGCCACTCTTATAAGCCGGGATGGAGATAAATCGACCGTTATCCCAGCCCAGATGGGGATGGTCGAGTTTGAGGTGGGAGAGAAGCCCGTATTCCTCGAGATATCCGAGTCAGACCAGGCCGGACAGTGATGAAGAGTTTGAGGTGGAAATGATCAGCATCGTTATCCCTATGTACAACGAGGAGGCCGCCATCGGCGATGACTTAGACACTATCATCGAGACCATGGAGGCCAGCGATTGGGATTATGAGATCATTGTAGTCGACGATGGCTCCACCGACAGGAGCGCTGATATCGTGCGGCAAAGGCCGCAAGTCAGGCTCATTCAGCATCCCTACAATCGAGGGGTAGGGGCGGCTCGCACTACGGGGGTGAGAGCAGCGCGGGGAGAGGTCATCGTCATGACTGACGGTGACGGGAGTTATCCCAACCACGAGATTCCCCGCCTCCTGGCCTACATCGGCAAATACGACATGGTCGTTGGGGCTAGGAAGCGCGAGACGGGCAGTCTTAAGTGGTTACGGGCATTGGTTAAACTATCCGTCCGCCTTTTAGCCTCGTATCTAACGGGGGTGAAGATCCCTGACCTGAACTCCGGTTTCCGAGCTTTCAAGAAGGAGATCGCCGAGAAGTTCCTGCCCATTTTGCCCTCCACCCACTCCTGGGTGGGCACTATCACTATCGCCTTCCTGAGCGATGGATACATGGTCAAGTACATCCCCATTGACTATTACAAAAGAAAGGGCAAATCTTCCATCCACCCTATCCGCGATGCCTGGAATTACTTCCTCCTGGTGGTGCGGACGATAATGTATTTCAATCCCCTCAAGGTTTTCCTGCCGGTAGCCCTGACTCTTATCGTGGTGGGAGCAATCAAGCTGCTTCGGGACATTATTTACTATCGCGGCCTCTACGTCCCTGGGATCACACTGATGCTGATACTGACGGCGATCCAGGTGGGGGCGATAGGCTTATTGGCGGATCTGATCGTTAAGAGGACCCGATGAGATACGTTTTGATAGGACCAACTTATCCTTATCGAGGTGGCATCTCCCACTACACCACTTTGCTTTATCAGCACCTGAGTGCTGCCCATGAGGTGAAGTTGTACTCTTTTAAGAGGCAATACCCTGCTCTGCTGTTTCCCGGCAGGACGGATAAAGATCCTAGCTGCTTCCCTCTGTGGGCCGACTGTGAGTACCTTCTCGATCCCTCGAACCCCTTAACATGGCTGGAGACCTTTCGTAGGATAAGGGATGATCGGCCGGATGCTTTGATCCTCCAGTGGTGGGTGCCGTACTGGGCCTTAATGTTCGCCACCATCGCGTTTTTGGTGCGGAGGTTTACGCCCACCAAAGTCTTGTTCATCTGCCACAATGTCCTGCCCCACGAGGGAAGCGCCATTGATAGGCTCTCGGCTAAAATGACCTTGGGACAGGGACATTGCTTCATCGTTCAGTCTCAAAAGGATCAGGTGGATTTAAAGGAGCTGTTGCCCAATGCCGAAGTCCGGAAGACGGCGCTCCCTCTCTACGATGCCTTTCAATCAAAGGCTATGGAGGGTGTCTTGGCGAAGAGAAGCCTGGGGCTCGATGGTCCCGTGATTCTGTTCTTTGGCTTCGTTCGCAAGTACAAAGGCCTGGAGTATCTGATTCGGGCAATGCCGGAGGTGTTGCGGAGCGTTCAGGTAAATCTCCTAATCGTCGGCGAGTTTTGGGAGGACAAAGAACCGTATCTTAAGACGATAGAGGAGTTAGGATTACAGGGGAACATAGAAATCGTTGACCGCTATGTTCCAAACGAGGAGGTTGGCTTGTACTTCTCTGCGGCGGATGTGGTGGTATTGCCCTACATTGATGCCACCCAGAGCGCCATCGTTTCTTTGGCCTATGCTTTCGACAAGCCGGTGATTACCACCGCCGTAGGGGGGCTTCCCGAAGTAGTGAGCGACGGAGAGACAGGGTTCATCGTACCTCCCAAGGACAGTGAGGCCCTCGCAGCAGCGATTGTGAGATATTTCAGAGAAGATTGCGCTTCCCGATTTGCTGCCAACGTTAAGGTTCAGAAAAATGCCTTGTCCTGGGAAGCGCTAGTGCGTCTCATTGAAGATTTCTCCTATTGATTTAAGCTTTGGATTCTGAGCTTTATGAGGATCACCTTTCTCCTTACCCAGAGCTTAGAAGACCCTTCGGGGCTGGGGCGTTACTTCCCCTTGACCAAGGAGTTGGCCAGATTGGGCAACGAGGTGAACATTTTAGCCTTACACCCTAACCTCAATGGCCTCTCTCAGCGGCGATTACAGGTGAGTGGAGTCAAGGTGCATTATGTGGGTCAAATGCATGTGCGAAAGGTGGGTAGCCAAAAGACCTATTTCAGCACCCCCGGCCTGGTGAGGGTGGCTCTGGCTTCCAGTCTGCGGATGGGCATCAGGACCTTGCTGACCGATACCGACGTCATACATTTGGGGAAGCCGCATCCCATCAATGGCGTGGCGGCCTTAGTGGGGGCAAAGCTATTTCGCCACAGGCCCCTCTACCTTGATTGTGACGATTACGAGGCGGAGTCAAACCATTTCTCCGCTGATTGGCAAGAGAGGGCTTTCGCCCTATTCGAGGACAACCTGCCAAAGTTCACTAAGGGGCTGACGGTTAACACCCGTTTTCTCGCCGAGAGAAATGCAGCCCTTGGCTACCCAAAGGAGCGCATCGTCTACGTGCCCAACGGCATCGACCGGGATCGCTTCGACAATGTGGATCCACAAGGGGTTCAGAAGTTGAGAGACGGCTTGGGTTTGGAGGGCAAGCGGGTCGTCCTCTACGTCGGCAGCCTGAGCCTGGCCAATCACCCGGTGGGGTTATTACTCGATGCCTTCGCCATTGTGAGCCGAAGGCTCAAAGAGGCGGTCTTGGTGTTGGTTGGCGGAGGCGAGGATTATGATTTGATATGCTGTCGTGTAAGGGAAATGGGATTAGGGGATAAGGTCATTGTGGTGGGGAGAGTTAAGCCGCACTTTGTGCCCTATTATCTCAAGCTCGGCGACGTCTCCGTTGATCCGGTCTATGACGACGTGGTAGCGCGGGCGAGGTCACCGCTCAAGCTTTTCGAGAGCATGGCCATGGGCGTGCCGGTAGTGACGAGTGACGTGGGGGATCGGGGCGAGATCCTGGGTCGAGCTGGCCTCTTGGTCGCGCCGGGAGACGCAGAGGCACTGGCGGAGGGCATAATGGCCGTGCTCCAAGACGAGGATCGAGCCAAGGCGATGGCCGAGGCGGCGTTGGAGATGCGGGAGCGGTATTACTGGGACGTGCTCGTCAAGGATTTCGTGAGAGTATACGACCTCAGATGAAAAGCGGCTTCAATCTATTCGTTTCTTGGGAGCTCAGAGCATCATCTGTCAGGGCTTACAGCGATAATGAAAGCTTCCTTGTGGAATTACTTGGAAGCCAGGTTGTTTAAGGGGGTGTCCGACGTGAAAGTGGGTATCCTTGGAGCCGGTCCCGCCGGATTATTCGCCGCATGGTTGCTGCACCAGCGCAGTGTAGATATCACCGTCTTTGAGGCGTGTCCCTATGTTGGTGGCATCTCGCGCAGCTTCCGCTGGCATGGCTTCACCTGCGACCTCGGCGCGCATCGCTTATTTACCCAGGATGAATCTGTGTTGCGTTACCTGCTTTCGCTCGTGCCCATGGGCCGCCATATCCGCCGCAGCCGGCTTTACTTGGCAGGTAAATGGATCCACGACCCCGTCAATGTCGTTGAACTTCTCTACCGCTACTTCCCTGTCACAGCGATGCATATAATTCTAAGTTATCTTTTTCGCCCGCGCCATGTTACAGAGGATTCCTTTGAGAGTCTCGTGCGCCACAAGTATGGTGCTGCTCTTAACCAATTCTTCTTCCGCCCCTACACCGAGAAGATGTTTGGCCTACCTGCCGACCAAATCTCTGCAGACTGGGCCCGCCGCAAGGTCCGCATCTTAGGCCCCTTTGAGTTTCTACGCGAAAGCTCCAAGAAGCACTTCAGCTATTTCTATTACCCTATACGCGGAGGATATGGTGCTATCGTTGAGCGTCTCTACCGCGACATTCGCGATCATGTGCGGTTGAACACCCCTGTCTGTGCTCTGGAGCTCGGCAAAGACCGCATAGAGGCAGTTGTCTATGAACAGGAGGGCAAGCGCCGACGTGAGACCTTTGACCAAATCATTTCCACACTCCCGCTAACTATCCTGGGTCGGTTGCTTGGTCATGACTTCTCGTTGGCTTACCAAGGTGTGAATTTCGTCTATCTGCTTGTGAACCGTCCGCTGGTCTCTGATAACCACTGGATCTACTTTATAGACAGGGACTTTGCCATCAACCGACTGGTTGAATTCAAGAATCTCAGTGCTGTCGATCAGCCGCTTAATCAGACTGTCCTGTGTGCCGAGGTTACCAGCAAACATGCAAATGTCGTACAACGGGTCATCGATGACGTGGTGCGATGTGGCTTAGTGCGGCCTGACGAGATCCTTGATACGATGGTGCTGCATGAGGAGTATGGTTATGCCGTTTACGACCTTACTTACGCCGATCGCTTGGCTTGCGCCAAAGAGACATTGGCCCGCTTCAACAACCTACATCTGCTGGGACGGTCAGCCGAGTTCCAGCATTCGGAGTTGGATGACATTTATGCTAATGCAGTTGCTCTAACCGCAAGGCTGACTCCACCCCCGTCATTTAGCTTTATAGGAGAAATGCCCATGAGAGAATCATCAGAAACGCCTGCTGTCTACGCCGTTATCCTTACCTTCAACCACTATGAGGACACCCGCGAATGCCTAGAGTCGCTTCAGAAGACCGACTACGAGAACTTGACCATTGTTGTTGTGGATAATGGCTCATCCGACGGCACACCGGATAATCTCCGCACCGATTTCCCCGATGTGAAAGTTATCGAGACTGGACGCAATTTAGGTGTACCGTGGGGTTACAACATTGGCTTCAGTTATGCCTTGCGCGCGGGTGCTGAGTATATCCTAATGCTCAATAACGATACCGTTGTTGATCCACAGATGCTGCGCTGTCTAGTGGATGCGGCCCAAGCCGATCCCAATGCTGGCATTCTGATGCCTAAGATTCTCTATTATGATAACCCTGAAGTAATCTGGGCAATCGGTGGTCGTTACCGCGCTTTTCCGCCGGCCCATGTCTCCTTGGGGCGAGGTTGCCCTAGTGAGGTGTTTAAGAAGCCTTTCTACCTGGAGTACGCACTCAGTTGTGGCTTGCTCATTCATCGTCGTGCTTTTGAAAAAGCGGGTTTGTTTGACCCTGGTTATTTCTTTTTCTTCGACGATTGGGACTTTTCAGAACGTGTGCGTGCCCACGGCCTGAATATCATCTTTGTGCCGGAAGCGCGTATGTGGCATAAGGTCTCTAAGAGCACCCGCGAGATCGGCAAGGAAGCGCTATTCTGGAAAGTTTGGGGGGAGAGCAGTACGCGGTTCTACCGGCGTCATGGGAGACCGGTTTTCATCTCGCTTCTTATTCACTTGGGCTACTTGATGGCTCGTGAACTGGTTAAGGGGAATGCGCGCATGCTTAAGTACTTCTGGGCAGGCGTACGTGAGGGGCTTAACAAGCCGCTCGGCCCCATCCCAACAGTAGATGACATAGTCCTGCCACCTACTCTTACAGAGAGGTAGGTAGTATGACCCCTTGGTTCCCGCCTGGCGTAGAATCCGAGTATGTTCCGTGCGATCACTGTGGAGCGACTGAGGAAAGGGTATTGTTCGAAGGACCCGACCGGTTGCTCCATCTGCCGGGCACTTTCCGGGTAGTTGAGTGCCTGCGATGTGGTTGGATACGCCAGAACCCGCGTCCTACTGCCGAAACCATTAGCTACTACTATCCCCCCGATTACGTCAGCTTTATCCGTGCCATAGAAGATGAGCCCAGATTATGGCGGCGATGGGACCGCCGCTACGGGATCCTCAAGCGGCGCTGGGCAGTGGAACGCTTGCATCCCAAAGGTCGCCTCTTAGATGTAGGCTGCGCCACTGGCATCTTTCTCCATGAGATGCAGCAGGCTGGTTGGGACGTAGTCGGCATAGAGCCGAATCTGAACGCGGCCGATTACGCCCGACGGCGCTTTGGCCTGCAGATTTACATTGGGACATTGCGCCAAGTCGGGTTGCCCAGTGCTGCCTTCGATGTGATTACATTGTGGGATGTACTTGAACATCTGCCTACCCCCTGGGCTGATCTAGTGGAGGTGCACCGCCTCCTGAAGGACAACGGGCTATTGGTTATCCGCATTCCCAACCTGGAGAGCCTAGAGGCGCGCTTGTTTGGCCCGTTCTGGCTGGGTTGGGACCTACCCCGTCATCTTTACCTCTTTCCCCGGCGAGCGTTGGTCGCTGGACTTTCCGAATTGGGCTTTACCGTGGAAGAGTTCCGCTGCATTGCTGGCAGTTATTCTGCCTTTTTGCTGAGTTTGCAGTTCTTCCTGGAAGATCGATATCCTCCGCCAACGCGCTGGCCCCAATGGATACTGCGATGGGGACGCACGATGCCAACCCGGTTGGCGTTTGCGCCGCTCTTTTGGGCCATCAGCCAAGCGCGTTTATCATCCGTCATCACACTTTTTGCTCGGAAACGGGCCAGTGATGAGATATAGGTATGAAGTCCAGACTTGACACGCTGCAGGAGAGATGGCGTAGGCTGCAGGGCGACTCACGCCTACGACGCTGGGTGAGTATAGGCGTGATGCTCCTCACCATTGGGTTCTCGGTCGTCCTGTTGATTCACGGGCGCGAGGAGTTGCGCCAGTTTGACGATTGGCATGCCTACCTGATAGTGTGTGGGCAGGGGTTCTTACTTTATCCTCTATCAATGAGCGTTCAGGCCTTGACCTGGAGCATGATGATTGCGCGATTGGGACAAATAGCCAGTGGATGGCGTGATATTGAAATCTACGCCTATACCCATCTTATGCGCCGCCTGCCGGGCCCCCTTTGGTATCTGGCGGGTAGGACGGTGATATATCGTGAGCGGGGCATCGGAGCAGGCGTGACTTTAGCTGCCAGCGGGCTGGAATGGCTATTATTGTTGGTGGCAGCCGTATCTATATATGGTGGCCTGAGTCTATCTGGCCCTGGTTCGTGGTTACTGGGCTTTATAATGATCACTCTGCTGATCATAGGTAGTCTCTGGGGATTGAGGGCTGCTCTTAACTCAGTACAAGACCCGCATTGGCTACCTGGCTTCGCCCGCCACTGGCTGGGTCGCCTCTCCGTAACGGCTATGCCGCAGATCAAGCACCTTGCACTGTGGGTGGGCTTGTACACGATCGCCTACATCATTGGTGGGCTGATCCTTTTCTTGCTGATGCATGGCGTGACGCCGGAATCTAACGTAACACTAACCGACGCCATCCGTATCTGGGCATTGACAGGTGGAATTAGCTTTTTGACCTCAATGATCGTGCCAGCCGGGATGGGAATTCGGGAGTTAACTCTGACAGCGTTGTTGGCTCCGGAAGTGTCCACTGTGGCGGCCTTGTTGATCGCCTTATTGCTGCGCATGCTCTTTATTGCTGGTGATCTGGTATGGGGTGGATTGATGTGGGCCATAGCACAAGTGCTTGGACGCGACCAGCAGGATGCGGGCACCCGCTTGTAGGGGAGGAGAATCTGTTTGGCTGTCTTTTAGTCGAACTCGGCCCTGGACAGCGCGGATTTACTACTAATGGGTTATTGACTGGAGATGGCTTATGGGCTATAATTTGATTAGAATTTTAACTTGGCAATCACACGCTTGCCTCATATTCAAACAAAGGAGGTTCAAGAAATGAAGAAGTGTATAATTGTTCTAGCGGTCGCGCTGTTGCTGGCGGCTCTGCCGGTTGTTGTCAGTGCGGATGTGCCGGCACCTGAGGGACCCTTCAATACAGCCTTCCGTGTCCAGAACCTGGGGAGCGAACCGGCGCACTGCTCATTCATTTTCTACGACGCTAATGGTCATGAGGCATACTCCAGTGGCCCCCTGCCTGAAATCCCTGTGGGTGAAAGCGCCTACGTCTACGTGCCGACCGATACTACGGTAGCAGACGGTCAATATGCTGGCGTGGTAAGCTGCGACCAGGAGGTGGCAGCAGTCGTGAACTTCAGCGACCCAGATAGTGGCGCGAGTTACAGTGGCGTAAGTGAGAGCGAAGTTGCTGACACCCTGTATGCACCCGGCATCTACGATAACTACTACAACTACTATTCCAATGTGATAGTGCAGAACGCCAGCGGCGAGTTGAATGACATCACATTGGAAATCTACGAACCTGGCAATCCGACCCCGGTTTACACCGATACCAAATCCAATGTACCGGCCAATGGCTTTGTCACCTGGGAGCAGGAGGGGCTGACAGAGCTCGCTGACAACCAATTCTACTCAGCCAAGATCATTGGCACGGGTGACATTGCGGCCATCGTGAACATCTATGGCAAGGGGCCCTGTGACGATCAGCTTTACTCGTACAATCCCTTTGCTAGGGGGTCAACTATTGCCTATGCGCCGGTCATCATGAACGACTACTATGGCTACAATACCGCGTTGGTGATCCAGAATCTAGGTACCATTGATGCGGATGTGACCATCACTTACTCTGATGGCACGGTGAAGACCACTACCATTGCTCCTGGGGCAGCAGATAGCCGCTACACGCCAGCCGAAGGCCTGGCCACTGGCCTGCTGACCGGAGCCAAAGTTGAGTGCACCAATGGCCAGCCGATTGTGGTGCTGGTGAACGAATCTAACGACAAGAACCGTGCAGCCAGCTACTCCGGCTTTGCCGCTGGAAGCACGACGGTACGTGCTCCTATCGTGATGCGGCGCTATTACAAATATAACACCAGCGTCACCTGCCAGAATATCGGCACTGCGGCTGCCACCATGTCCATATCTTATGGTGGTATTCCAGGGACGACGACTTCTGATCCTGTACCTGTAAATGGTATCTGGATGTTCTACCAGCCAACCGATCCTCTGCTGAGCGATGGCTTCATCGGTTCGGCCACTATAACCTCTACCCAGCCCATTGTCTGCATCGTCAACGAGGACATGAATGAGCCGCCGGAGCGTGACCAAATAATGGATATGCTCTATGCTTACAACGGCATCGGGCAATAGGTGCTTGGCTTTGTCAACCCTAACCTCGAAGGCCACCGGCTATCTGGTGGCCTTCGAGCGTATAATAGTTGGAGTACAAATGAGACAGCTGAGCATTGTGATATTACTGATCCTAGGCATGGGCTTATCCAGTTGTGGTACAGAGCCGACGCCCAGGGCGGCTCTCGAGTCATCTATAGCATATACCAGCCCCCTTGTCACTCCGATAACAAGTGACATCGTCCCCACTCCAATCCCTAACCCACCACCCGACAAAGGAGCGATTACCGGTCGGTTCGTTGACTACATCTCTGGGGAACCCGCAGCGGAGATGATCATCTATCTCGGCGAACTATCTCCCCTGAGCATAGGAAACTCCGAATCTCATGTTATCACGATGTTGCCCTGTTCCTCTCCCAGCACCATGACTGACAAGCATGGCTACTTCGCCTTCCTTGATGTGGAGCCAGGCACATACGCAATGGTGATATGGACTCCGGCAAAATCTTGGGTAGTCTGTAATCCAGAAACGAAACTGGATATTCTGGTAACTGTTGAAGCTGGAGCGATCACAGAGCTGGGAGAGGTTGCCATAGATCTGCCTAATTAATGCGTTGCTTCTGCATCAACTATATGTATATATGTAGCCCCCGCCAACTCCGGCGGGGGCTGCGCATTTTTCTGGTGAGGCGGGAATGCCATGTCGCGCTTAACACTCTCTTTCCAATCCCTTTGTTTCATCATAGTTGCATCCCTGCTACATCGGTGGCACCTCGCTCCAGGATCTTCATCTGGTAGGGCTCTTCTGCCACCTCTTCGCTGCGATTTCTCGAATATATGAAGTGCTGGTAGTGATTGGCAACATAGGCAAGAGGCGGGAGAACCTGGAAGAATCTAACTGTGCTTACGGTCATGGAACCCTGGGCAGCATAATCACATAAATGGCTTGATACTCCTGATTAGCACTCATGTAGTTCCCGTCCCATCCCCCGATAGCGTACATCTTGGTATCCACAAAGGCTAAACCCAAGCCTTTCCACATTCCTTCGATAGGTGTCTTGAAGCTCTGCCAATTATCATCTCGTATGTTATATTTGAAGGCCTTAGAGGAACCTCCCTCCCACCCCCCGATGACATGGATAAGGTTAATCGCTGCAGCAACCCCTGCCCCGCTCCTCCCAGCAGGCATGGGCATTCTCTCCTCCCAACCGTCCTTGCTGGGATCATACTCCTCATTTACGGCCAGATCCCTCTGGCCATCGTAGCCCCCTACAACATAGATCTTATTGCCGACCACGGCAGCACCTGTGAATCCCCGCACGGTGGGCATGGGTGCCTTGGCTATCCAGAGGTCTCGCTCAGGGTCGTATTCATATACGGATGCCAGATAGGATTCGCCATCCCAACCGCCGAATAGGTAGAGCTTGCCCTCGAAGGCAGCTAAAGCATAGGCGCTGAGGGCTATGGGCAGAGGTGCCCTCTCCTCCCATCTATCCTCTTCAGGATCGTAGACCTCCATGACATCGGTTAGCTCGCCTGAGGCGAGGCGGCCGCCAGGCACGTAGATCCTCCCCCCGACGACGGCTGCTTTCACGTCGCTCACGGGCGTCGGCTTCCCGGCCAGGGAAATCCACTCATCGGCCTCCGGATCGTACCTCTCAACAACGCCGGTTACCCCCTCAGCGGCCTCGCCCCCGATGGCGTAGACAAAACCCTCATAGGCGACAACGGCCAGGCCCATCCGGGGCGTGGGCAACGGTGCCTTGGCTGTCCACCGCTCCTGTGCAGCCCTGGTGGCAAGGGCCATCGAACCGGCGGTGTCTAAGGAGGCCATGGGCTTAGTAGGCCTAAGGATGGCTCGAGAGAGGGCCAGGACGAGCACAACAGATAAGGCCACTATCGCCAGGCCGAGACGCCAGTTTAACCAGGCCCCAGCTTTGCGTGATCTATCCTCGGCGATGGCCACCTCTTCGACCTCGGGCAGAGATACACCTTCAACCAAGCCCTCACGGACGGCGAACATGGCCAACTCGGTACGGGAGTTTACCCCCAGCTTAGCGAAGATGTTCCTGAGGTGGACCTTGACAGTATTGACACTGATGAAGAGCTCACTCGCGATCTGCCGATTGGTGGCCCCAGTGGCAACCAGCCGGATGACCTCTATCTCCCGCTCAGTGAGCTCTTCACGCTCCTTCTGCTCCAAGGCCTGACCTCCGCCAGCTAATCTGCGCTCATTATACCTTGGCCCAAGTGAGGTGTCAAATCGAAAGCGCTCTTCAGCCGATTTGAGTGCGGAATCCATCCAGGCCGGTCAAAGCCTGTTTGACTGGCCAGTGGACAGATGGTAGAATATCCGCAGGCTTCTCAGAAGTGATTCGATCAGGAAGGGCGAGCTCCTAAGGAGGATACTCATGAAAGCCGCAAGAGCCCTCGTAAGGCTTGGCCTGATCCTCATCATCCTGGCAGCGGCCTCTCTGCGCTTCTATCGCCTGGATGGCCAGAGTCTATGGGCAGACGAGGGCAACAGCGTAGCCCTGGCCGGAAGAGACCTGTCTACCATCGCCAGGAACGCCTCCAATGACATCCATCCTCCCTTTTACTACTGGCTGCTCCATTTCTGGGCGATGGCTTTCGGAAGGAGCGAGGTCGCCGTCCGCTCCCTCTCAGCCCTCTTGGGGGTTGCCCTCGTTTATCTGATCTTTCTCTTGGGCTACCAGCTCTTCGACCACCGGGTGGCCTTGGCAGCTGCCTTCCTATCCGCCCTCTCTCCCTTCCAGGTCTACTACTCTCAGGAGGCCAGGATGTACATCCTCGCTACGCTGCTGGGAGCCTCGTCCGTTTACCTCTTCGTCAAGTTAGCGAGGAGAGGCTTAGAGGGACCTAAATGGGTCTATTTCCTCTACATCTTGGCCACCACACTCGGCCTCTACACCCATCACTCCTTCCTCCTCATCCCCCTCGTGGAGAATCTGGCTTACATCCTATGGTTGGTTTTAAATCGTAGGGGCTCTGGGCATCTCTGGCGCTGGTTGGCCATTCAACTGGCTATTATTATCCTCTATCTGCCCTGGCTGCCCATTACCTATCGCCAGCTAACCAGTTGGCCTCCGATCAGTAAGGCATACAGCCCCTTATTCATCGCCAACGAGGCCCTACGCCTCTACAGCTTAGGACTCACGGTGGAGAGGGGAGGACTCACCACATGGTTCATGGCCGGCTTCGCCCTCCTTTTCCTAGTCGGCCTTCTTCCCTCGAGCTCGCGGCTCACAAATCGAATCTGTCTGCTCCTCCTTTACAGCCTCTCCCCCGTGATCCTGATGTGCTTGCTCTCCCTCATTAAGCCCACCTATCGACCCAAATTCTTCCTGCTGGGCAACCCAGCGTTTTACCTCATTCTGGCAGAAGGGATCGTACGATCGAGCGAAGCGGCGAGCAGGAAATGCTCTCCTGCCCGTCACCTGCTGGCCACTGCCTGCTTGCTATTCGTCGCCGTCACCTCCGCCAGATCGCTCCGGAACTACTACTTCGATCCCCGGTATGCCCGCGACGACTATCGCGGGATCGCTGAATACATCTCCGTCCGAGAGGATAGGGACGATGCCATCCTCCTCAACGCTCCCGGCCAATGGGAAGTCTTCACCTACTACTACCGAGGTCGAAGCCCCATCTACCCCCTCCCCAGAACCCGCCCTCTGAACGAAGCCGACACAGCCAGGGAGCTAGAGGAGATATTGGCTCGCCATGACAGGATTTTCGCCGTCTTCTGGGCCACCGACGAAAGCGACCCCGCCCGCTTCATTGAAGGCTGGCTGGACGCCCACGCTTATAAAGCCCTTGACACATGGCGTGGCAACGTACGCTTGGTCGTTTACAGCGTGCCTAGAACTCCCCCTTCAACTGAGATCCAAAACCCGCTCCGAGCGACATTAGGCGACGAGATAGCCCTCTTAGGCTACAACCTCCTCTCAGATCGGGTGCGGTCGGGCGAGATCCTACAGCTCACCCTCTTCTGGCAGGCCCTGAAGAAGCCCAAAGGGCGCTACAAGGTTTTCGTACATGTATTGGACGAGGCCAATCACATCGTGGGCCAGCGTGACAGCGAGCCGGGAGGAGGGGCTATGATCACTACCATCTGGCAGCCAGGACAGCTGATAGCCGACAACTATGGAGTCCTTATCCGGCCAGGCACACCTCCGGGCCGCTATCGGCTCCAGGTGGGCATGTATGAGCTGTACTCGGGCCTCCGGCTTCCGGCGGATGGCGACGACAAGATCATCCTGCAGTCCATCGAGGTGCTGCGCCCTGAAGAGCCGCCCTCCTTGGCCGTCTTGGGCATCCAGCACGAGGCGGAGGTCGCCTGCGGCGAGCTCATCCTCCTGGGTTACGACCTCAATAAGTTAGGCTATGAGCATCAGCCAGAGGCCCCACTCCACCCCGGCGATGTCCTGCACTTGAGCCTTTACTGGAAGGCCTTGAATGCGCCCAGAGTCGAATGGCTGCTGAACTTGAAATTAATGGATGAAAAAGGCAACCTCTGGTGGAACGCTCAAAGGGCTCAACCATCGGGCCAGAATTATCCCACGACCAAGTGGCGGGAGGGGGAGGTGGTGCGAGGGCAGTTTCACATCCCCATCCCAGCCAGAGCAGCAAAGGGTCATTACCGGATCTGGGGCCAACTGATATCCAAAGATGGAAAGCAACCCCAGCTGCCCTTTACCTCGGTCTGGTTCACGGTCCATTAGCACAGGGGAGGGGAAGCTTTGCGGAGGAAAGTCTCGGTGATCGTCACCGTCAAGAACGAGGGAAGAGCTCTCCGTAAGTTGATGGATTCCCTCTGCGCTCAGACCCGTCGGCCCGACGAGGTGGTGGTCGTGGATGGGGGTTCAACCGACGACACGGTGGAGGTCGTGAGGGAGTATACTGCCCGTCTTCCTCTGCGGATATTGGTGCGTCCAGGGGCCAACATCTCCCAAGGGCGCAACACAGCCGTAGACGCCGCCAGTGGGGAGATCATAGCCTCAACCGATGCGGGGGTGAGGCTCTCCCCCAACTGGCTGGAGGAATTGATCAAGCCTTTCGAGAGGCCGAATCCGCCGAGTGTCGTGAGCGGTTTCTTCCTCCCTGATCCTCAGAGCATCTTCGAAGTCGCTATGGGGGCCACAGTCTTGCCAACGCTGGGCGAGGTCAACCTCCAAAGGCGTTTTCGGAGGTTCCTGCCTTCCAGCCGCTCGATGGCCTTCACCAAAGAGGCTTGGGAGAAGGTGGGGGGCTACCCCGAATGGTTGGACTACTGCGAGGACCTCGTCTTCGACCTCAAACTGCGCGATGCTTATGGCCCCTTCGCCTTCGCTCCCAAGGCCATCGCTTACTTCCGCCCCCGTTCCAGTTTGGGGGACTTCTTCGTGCAATACTATCGCTATGCCAGAGGCGACGGCAAGGCTGACCTCTGGAGGCAACGCCACGCCGTCCGCTACTTGACCTATCTGGTGCTTATCCCGCTCATCATCTTCCTGGGCCTCAGGCGGGGGCCCTTGTGGTGGCTTCCCCTCCCTGTTGGATGCGCTATCGTCTTCTGGACTCCCTATAAGCGCCTCCTGCCCATGATCGCTAATTATAGCACCTGGGACAAGATCAAGGCCATCCTCTTGGTGCCCATCATCAGGGTGACAGGGGACATGGCCAAGATGATCGGCTACCCCCTGGGGGTCATCTGGCGACTGCGGCGGAGATAGGCCCTGGAAAGGTCGAGCCTTTGGGCCTTGCCATCGAGTTTGCCAAGGAGGGCGAAATGGACTCACTAGGGCGTCAGGCAGTGATCGTCAGTGCCGCTCGCACGGCCATCGGCAAATTTCAAGGAGCCCTTTCCAAAATCCCGGCGCCTGAGTTGGGGGCAGTGGCCATAAGAGCGGCGGTGGAACGGGCGGGGATAGACCCCGCCACCATAGATGAGGTACTAATGGGCAACGTGATCATGGCCGGACAGGGACAGGCACCGGCCCGCCAGGCCTCCATCAAGGCCGGCATCCCCCCTACGGTGGGGGCGACCACGGTGAACAAGATATGTGGCTCGGGGCTGAAGACGGTGATGCTAGCCGCGGAGATGATCAAGACGGGATTCGGGGAGATCTTCGTCGCTGGAGGGATGGAGAACATGAGCTGGGCGCCTTACCTGCTCCTCAAAGCCAGGTCAGGATACCGCCTGGGCCATGGGAGGCTCCTCGATGCCACCGTCCACGATGGTCTGTGGGATACCTTCACCAACCAGCATATGGGCAATTGCGCCGAGTGGATAGCCGATGAGTTCGGCATCACCCGCGAGGAGATGGACAGGTATGCTCTCTCCAGCCATAGGAAAGCCATCGCCGCCATAGACGCCGGCAGATTTAAGGAGGAGATCGTCCCTGTGGAGGTCCCCCAGAGGAAGGGGCCTCCCATCATCTTCGACACCGATGAGTGCCCGCGAAGGGATACCTCCATGGAAGCCCTGGCCAGGCTCAAGCCGGCCTTCAGGGAAGGGGGGAAGGTAACTGCTGGGAACTCCCCTGGCATCACCGATGGGGCAGCAGCGGTGGTGGTGATGAGCCAGGAGAAGGCCGATGAATTGGGCATCAGGCCCTTAGCCCGCATCATCGCTTACGATCAGGCAGCCGTCGAGCCGCTTAAGGTTTTCACCGCCCCCATCTTCGCCATACGTAAGCTACTTGCCAAGACCGGGACCACCTTGGACGACTACGATCTCCTGGAGATCAACGAGGCCTTTGCTGCCCAGATGCTCGCCGATGGGAAGGTCTTAGGCTGGGACTGGGAGAAGGTGAACGTTAATGGAGGGGCCATCGCTTTGGGCCATCCCATCGGCTGCAGCGGTACCCGCGTCCTGGTAACCCTCATCTACGCCCTGAGGCAACGGGGGCTCAAAAGGGGCCTGGCCGCGCTCTGCTTAGGAGGCGGCGAGGCAGTGGCCATGAGCATCGAGTTGGTTTAAAACAGAGCGCTTTCCCTACGAATCTTAAGTCAGATGGCTTAAAGCAGGAGGGAGAAATGGGAAACGAGCTTGAAGAGCTAAAGGGGAGGCTCTCCTCTTACGTTGATAAGAAGCACGATGAGATGGTCGAGCTATACTCGAAGCTCATCCGAATCCCGAGCGAGAACCCTCCGGGCGATGTCACCGAGATCGCCTCCTTCATCAAGGAATACATCGAGGGGCATGGGCTAAAGGTGGAGGCATATGAGACCGCTAAGGGCAGGATCAACCTCGTATCGGAGATCAAGGGTGGAAGGGAAGGCCCCCACCTCGTGTTAAATGGCCACATGGATGTGGTCCCGGTTGGAGACCGCAGCAGGTGGGATTTCCCGCCATTCTGCGGCGAGGTAAGGGGAGGTAAGATGCTGGGCCGCGGCTCAAGCGATATGAAAGGCGGGTTAGCAGGGCTCATAGCGGCCTTCGTCGCTTTCCCCGACCTCGGAATAGAGCTCCCTGGGACCCTGACCTTCACGGCCACGCCGGATGAGGAGACCGGAGGGCATTACGGCGCACGATGGCTCGTCGAGGAGAAAGGGATCAGGGGAGATGCCTGCCTGTTAGGGGAGCCAACCGACTTGGATAAGATATGGCTGGGCGAGAAGGGCCTATTGTGGCTCACCTTCAAGGCCAGGGGCAAACCCGCCCACGGAAGCATGCCCGTGCTGGGGGAAAACGCCATAGTGAAGATCACGGAGATCGTCTCGCTCATGCGTAAAGAGCTCGAGATGAAGGGGGTCGAACCGCCGAGCATCGTCGCTGAGGATATAAGGATCGGCAGAGAGCTGCTCTCGGAGATGGCGGAGAAGATGGGCTATCCCCAGAGGGCGGAGGAGGCGGGAAAACTGTTAGACCACATCTCCATTAACGTCGGGGTCATCAAGGGCGGAACGAAGGTTAACATCGTTCCCGAGGCCTGCAGCGTCGAGATAGACCTGAGGTTGCCGTTCGGGATAACGCCGGCCGACGTTGAACGCAGAGTGAAAAGCCTCCTGAAGGAATCAGGCCTGAGCGATGTCGAGTACGAAGTGCCTGTCTCATCGGAGCCGAATTACACGCCATCGAGGGAGAGGATCGTCAAAATCCTCAGCGATAACGTCAAGCGGGAATTAGGCATAACCCCAAGACCCTACTTCAGCACAGGGGGAACGGACGGCCGCTTCTTCAGGATGAGGGGAGTGCCCGCGGTTCACTACGGGATGGGGTCCCTAATCCAAGCCCATGCCTACAACGAGACGGCCCCGGTTGAGGACCTGATCAAGGAGATCAAAGTCTATACCGCTACGATCTTGGATTTCATGTACTCCTGAGATAGGCACGCTGACCGCTTACGCTCCATCTGCAGAACCTCACGCTTACAGTTCGCTGTAGGCGTGAGGTTCTCTATTCGGCCGGCCGTCGGGCTCAGGCTTGCTCTAACCCCAGGGATGTGATAGAATACGATTGCGCATCCGAAAGCCCTTAGAGCGAGGTAAGCAGCCGTGCAAACAAACCCTTTGGAGAGAAAGCATCGCTTTGGCCTCTAAGTTGGAGAAGTGGAAGAAATGGATTGGCATTCCATTGACATCGATGAAGTGTTACAAAGGTTGGGCGCCACCGAGGGCGGATTGAGTGAGGAGGAGGCCCAGAGGCGCTTCGAGAAGTTCGGCCCCAACGAGCTGAGGAAAGAGAAAGGCAAATCCCCCTGGAGCATCTTCTTCGATCAATTCAAAGATTTCCTCATCATCCTCCTTCTGGGAGCCACCTTCGTCTCCCTCCTCATCGGCGAGGTCCTCGACGCTGCGGCCATCATGGCCATCGTCATCATCTCCGCCTTCCTGGGTTTCCTCCAGGAGTATCGAGCTGAGAAGGCGTTGGAGGCGCTCAAGAAGATGGCCGCCCTCGAGGCCCTGGTCATACGGGATGGAAGGGAGAGGCGCATCTTAGCTAAGGAGCTCGTGCCCGGCGACATCATCCTCATCCATGCCGGCGATAAGGTGCCCGCCGACGCCAGGCTCATCGAGGAGTTCAACCTCAAGGTGGACGAGGCCCCCCTCACAGGGGAGTCGGTGCCTGTGAACAAGGAGGTGATAGTCCTCCCCTCCGAGACCGCTCTGGCCGACAGGAAGAACATGCTCTACGCCGGAACCATCGTCACCTACGGGCGGGGGAAGGCCGTGGTCGTGGCCACGGGGATGGAGACGGAGTTCGGCAAGATCGCCCAGATGATCCAGCTGGTCGAGGAGGAGACGACTCCCCTGGAGAGGAGGATGGCCGAGATAGGCAGATGGCTGGGGATCGGCTCGCTGGCGGTGGTGGCGGTGGTCTCAGCCCTGGGGATTTTCAGGGGCCACGAGCTTCTGGAGATGTTCCTCTGGGGGGTGAGCTTAGCTGTGGCCGCCGTCCCCGAGGCCCTGCCGGCGGTGGTCACCGGGGCCCTGGCCATCGGGGTGCAGAGGATGGCCAAACGCAACGCCATCGTCAGGAAGCTCCCTGCCGTCGAGACATTGGGCTGCACCACCTTCATCTGCTCGGACAAGACCGGCACGCTCACCAAGAACGAGATGACTGTGCGCCGCATCTGGCTGGACGGCGACACCATTGAGGTCACGGGCGTTGGCTACGAGCCGAAAGGCGAGTTCGTCGTCGCAAGCGATAAAGGGCAAGGGGCAAGGGGCAATCTCCCCTCCTCCCTTAACCCTTATTCCCACGAAGGCTTAAGGTTGCTTCTCAGGACGGCGCTCTTGTGCAACGACGCCCATTTGGAGCAAGAAAGCGAGGCTTGGACCATCATCGGCGACCCGACCGAGGGGGCGCTGGTGGTGGCGGCGGCCAAGGCTGGCCTCGACAAGAAGGAGCTGGAGACGCTCTACCCCCGCATCGCCGAGGTGCCCTTCACCTCCGAGCGTAAGCGGATGAGCACCATCCATGCCACCCCCGATGGGACGAAAATGGTGTGCGCCAAGGGGGCGCCGGAGATAGTGCTGGCCAGGTGCAACCGCATCTGGCACGATGGGCGCATCGTCGAACTGAGCGAGGCGGAGAGAAACGAGATCCTCCGCGCCAACGAGGAGATGGCCGCCGATGCCCTCCGCGTGCTGGGCATCGCCTACAAGGAGTTTCCCCCCGATGCCAGCGACTTCGGCGATGACCAGCTCGCTCGCGGGATCTCGACAGCCTTCGAGGCCCCTCTAGGGCGAGCGAGCTGGTCAGAGGACGTGGTCGAGAGGGACTTAGTCTTCCTGGGCCTGATGGCCATGATCGACCCGCCCAGGGACGAGGTGAGGGATGCCCTCCGCCTCTGCGAGCAGGCGGGGGTGAAGGTGGCCATGGTCACCGGCGACCACAAGCTCACCGCCGTGGCCATCGCCAAGGAGCTGGGAATGCTCAAGGAAGGCGGCCTCACCCTCACCGGCTTAGAACTGGATAGATTGAGCGATGAGGAATTCGACAGGATTGTCGAGGACGTGGCCGTCTATGCCAGGGTATCGCCGGAGCACAAGATGCGCATCGTGGAGGCACTCAAGAGGAAGGGGCACATCGTGGCCATGACCGGCGATGGGGTGAACGACGCCCCGGCCCTCAAGAGGGCGGACATGGGCGTGGCCATGGGCATCACCGGCACCGAGGTGACCAAGGAGGCCTCGGACATGGTGCTGGCCGACGACAACTTCGCCACCATCGTGGCGGCCATCGAGGAGGGGAGGTCCATTTACGACAACATCAAGAAGTACCTCTCCTACCTGCTCTCCTGCAACGTGGGGGAGATCCTGATCATGTTCGTAGCCAGCCTGATGGGGCTGCCCCTCCCCCTCGTCACCCTGCAGATTCTGTGGGTGAATTTAACCACCGATGGCCTCCCCGCCATCGCCCTGGGAGTCGACCCGCCTGAGCCCGACATCATGCTCCGGCCGCCGCGCGACCCCGAGGAAAGCGTCTTCACCCTGCCGGTGAAACTCCTCATCGCCGTCATCTCTATCCTGATGACGATAGGGACGGTGCCGGTTTTCGCCTCCTTTGTGCCTAAGGAGGGGCTGGTCAAGGCTCAGACGATGGCCTTCACCATGGTGACCATGGTTGAGATGTTCAACGCCTTCAACTGCCGCTCGGAGAGGCACTCCATCTTCAAGGTTGGCCCCTTTGCCAACCGTTGGCTGGTTCTGGCGGTGCTCTCCTCCATCCTCCTACAGGCGGCGGTCATCTACATCCCCTTCCTGCAATCCATATTTGGCACCGCCGCTTTGAACTTGGCCGATTGGCTGCTGATAACCCTCATCTCCAGCAGCGCCCTCATCGTGGTGGAGGCGATCAAGTGGCTGGTGCCAAAGTTGAGGGGGAAGCGGGGATAAATCAAGCCAGCTAATCGTCCAGCTTAAGCCCCGGTGCTACCCTTCGGAAATGCCCCTGTAAAGCGCAGCGTCCATTCCACAATGTGGACACGAGCCTGTGAGGAGCGTCGTGTTAGGCGATTGGGCGCCTTTGATTTGGCTTAGTATCGCCTCTGCGTTTCTGTTACCGATGAAGCGCTGGATAAACCGCCACCTACAGGGCCTGGGCTACCTGCTTTTCGAGGATAGCCAGATGGCCCTGATCTTGTATTTCGTGGTGATGCTTCCAGGGATCATCGTCCACGAGTTGAGCCACTGGCTGATGGCCAAACTGCTGAGGATGAGGACAGGCAAGCTGTCCATTTGGCCCTCCGGAAAGGGGGACAAGGTGCGGATGGGCTCGCTTAAAGTGGCCCGCGCCGACCCCATTCGCGAAAGCCTGGTCGGCTTGGCCCCCCTCATCGGCGGCAGCCTGGTGATCCTCGTCATCGGCGACCTGGCCCTGGGTTTGGGGGAGGCGAAGGATGCTCTGTTCGGCGGGACATGGAGTGGACTCCAGGAGGGGCTATCGGCCTACATCCGAGTGCCTGACTTCTGGCTGTGGCTCTACCTCATCTTCTCCGTCTCCAATGCCATGTTCCCCAGCGAGGCCGACCGCCGGCCATGGGGGGTGGTCCTCCTCTTCCTGAGCCTGATAGCCCTCTCGCTCTGGATAACCGGCCTGATCCGCCAGATCCCCGATGCGGTGGCCGAGCGGCTCCTAACCGCCACAGGCTACTTGGCCTACATCTTCTGCCTGGCAGTGGCCGTGGATGCCATCTTCCTGGCCATCATCGTGGCCTTGGAGGCCCTGGTGCACGCCTTGACGGGAAGGGGGCATGGGCCTCGGATTTGACTTCTCTGCCGCCCAGTGCGATAATGCGGCCGAGCTCAGCCGCTTTGGGCTGGGCGATTGGTCCTCAAGGAGACCGACGATCTCGGGAAGGAGATGGTGAAGTGGGATACAAAGAGTTCCCCATGAGGCACCGGAAGAAGATCGCCCTTGTGGCGCACGACAACAAGAAGCGTGAACTGCTCGAATGGGCGAGGTTCAATCGAGATCTCCTGTCCCGCCACGAGCTGTATTCCACAGGAACGACCGGGAGGATGCTGGAGCAGGAGCTTGGACTCAAGGTCACTAAGCTTCAGAGCGGCCCCTTGGGCGGGGATCAGCAGCTTGGCGCCAAGATCGCCGATGGGGAGATCGAATTCCTGATCTTCTTCTGGGACCCTCTCGAGCCTCACCCCCACGACCCGGACGTAAAGGCCCTCCTGCGGATGGCCGTGGTTTGGAATATCCCTGCCGCCTGCAATCGGGCTTCGGCCGATTTCATGATCTCCTCGCCGCTGATGGATGAGGAGTACATTCGCCTCGTCCCCGACTACGAGAAGTACAGGCGACGCAGGCTCACGGAGAGCCAATGAGGGCGGGTCCCCTGTTAGCGCGACCTGTGGGAGACGAGGAGCAGGACCAGCAGCGCTATCGCCCCCAGCAGCAACAGGGCCAGGAATTTGTAAAGTCGGGAGGAGATGAGGAGGGCTAAGGCGCCGAAGAGGGCGCAGAAGAGGTAGTAGCCCAGCACTATCTGGCGCTGGGAGAGGCCGAGGTCCAGGAGGCGAAAGTGGAGGTGCCCTCTGTCCCCGACCAAGGGGGAGCGCCCCCGGCGCAGCCGGTCGAAGATGCGCCAGGCCACATCCAGGATGGGGATGCCCATCACCAGGAGCACTGTGGCCATCTTGGCCCCGGCGATGATTCCCAGCGCCCCCACGGAGAAGCCCAGGAAGTAGGAGCCGCAGCTCCCCATGAAGACCTTGGCGGGGTGAAAATTGTAGGGGAGGAAGCCCAGGGTCGCGCCGAGGAGGGCCAGCGGCAGGAGGGCCACGCTGAACTGCCCCTCGCGGTACATGTGGGCGGCCAGCACCGCCGAGAGGATGGCCCCTATCCCCGCCGCCAGCCCGTCCAACCCATCCAGCCAGTTGACGGTGTTCATCATCCCCATCAGCCAGAAGATGGTGAGGGGCCAGGTGATGAACCAGGGGAACCAGACCTGACGGTTGGTGAAGGGGTTGTTGACCACCTCGATGAAGATGAGGAAGTGGATGGCGATGAGGGAGGTGATGAACTGGGCGATGAGCTGAGGGGCTGGTGAGAGTTCGTGTTTGTCGTCCCACACGCCCACCAGGAAGATGAAGGTGGAGCCCAGGATCAGCCCCATCAGCCTGGTCAGCTCCTTGGGATCCTGGCGCTCCACGGGCAGGAACTGGGCCAGCACCACCGAGGCGGTGAAGGCTACGTAAAGGGCCACGCCTCCCAGCCTCGGCACCCTGCCCACATGTTTTCGCCTTCCTCCGGGAACGGCCACGAAGCCGTAGCGTCGCCCCAGCCACCCGCCCAGCGGCGTCAGCGCCAGGGCCAATACGAAAGCCACCGCAAAGACCAAGGGAAAGGCCATCCTCCCTCCGCCAAAACGCTGTCAACGGATGCCTAACGGATTAACGGATACCGCCCGGCAACTCCATCCGTTAATCCGCTGCCTATCCGTTGACAAACGAATCCGCCCACCCCTCCCATCCGTTAATTCGTTACTCGTTCGTTGACCGAGCCCTCCAGTCTCTCCCTGTCCCTCCTCGCCTGTTCCGCCATTGGGCTGCCCAGTTGCTGGAAGAGCGCCTCGGCCTGTCTGATGAGCGCCAGCGCTTTGGTAAGATTGCCCAATTGTTCCTCCAATAAAGCCATTTGAGCAAGGGTAATGGCGATTCCGCTTTTGTTTCCCAGCTCCTCCTCGATCTTCAGGCTCTCCTGGTATAGCCTCCTGGCCTCGGCGTAGTCGCCCACGTCCTGGGCCAGCATCCCCAGTTGGTGCAGGACAGCGGCTTGCTCCTTCTTTGCCCCTAACCCCTCGAAAGCCTTCAGGCTCTCCTGGTATAGCCTCCTAGCCTCAGCATAGTCTCCTGTGTCCTGGGCCAGCACCCCCAGTTGGTGCAAGACGCCAGCCATACTCTTCTTATCGCCTAGCTCCTTAAAGGCAGCTAAAGCTTCTTGGTATTGGTTATTGGCCTCCTCGTAATCACCTTGCTCATGAGCAATAGTCCCTAAATTCCAAGTGGTGATGGCGATGCCGCTTTTGTCCCCAAGCTCCTCAGCTATCTTCAGGCTCTCCTGGTAGAGCCTCCTGGCCTCGGCATAGTCGCCCGTGTCCTGGGCGAGCATCCCCAGTTGGTGCAAGGTGCTGGCGATGCCGCTTTTGTCTCCCAGCTCCTCTTCGATCTTCAGGCTCTCCTGGTAAAGCCTCCTGGCCTCGGCGTAGTCGCCTTGATCTTGGGCGATAGCAGCCAAGTTGTGCAAGGTGCTGGCGATGCCGCCCTTGTCGCCCAGCTCCTCCTTAATCCTCAGGCTCTGCTGGTATAGCCTCCTGGCCTCGGCGTAGTCACCGGTGGCTTGGGCCAGCATCCCCAGTTGGTGCAGGACAGCGGCTTGCTCCTTCTTTGCCCCTAACCCCTCGAAAGCCTTCAGGCTCTCCTGGTAGAGCCTCCTGGCCTCAGCGTAGTCTCCCTGGACATAGGCCACGTTGCCCAGTTGGTGCAGCACGCCGGCCACCCGGCCCTCCTCCCCCAGCTTCTCGAAGATGGAAAGGGCCTCTTCGTAGCAGCGCCTCGCTTCCCCATATTCGCCCAGTTCATAATGCACCATCCCCGCCTTCCACAGGGTATCCCCCTTTATCCTCTCCTCCCGCTCGCCGGGGGGAAGCTCCGCCAGGTCCTCCAGGAGCCCTCTGAGGATGTGCAGCCTCTCCCGCTTGGCCTCCAGGGGGAGGCTCGCCGTCTCCCCCGCGTAGACGGCCTGCACGGCCACCGCTTCCATCACCTCTCGTTCGGGCACGAACTCGTAGACGCCGCTGCGCCAGGCCCAGAAGTCGGGCGCCTCGCGGGCCAGGCGAGTGACCGCATAGTCCGGAAGCCAGAGGACGAAGGGGTGGGGGAATTCGCGGGGGTAAAGCTCGCGGGAGAAGTTCAGCGCCTCCAGTGCCGGGGCCGGGCCCTCCGAGGGGATGGAATGCTCGAAGCCGTAGACGAAGATGGCCTGCCTCTGGTCGGTAAGTGGCAGCCGCTTCCTTAGCTCCTCCCGCAGGCTCCTCACCGGGCCATCCAGCTCCACCTCCACTATGGCCACCTCCCCGGCCAGCATCCTCCGCAGGCGCTCCGCCAGCAGACGGCGCTGGACGGGCTGGTTGCACTTGACGATGCCCAGCCGGAAGCCTCGGGCCAGCTTGATGAGCTGGGCCAACTCCAGCAACCTCACCTCGTTCTCCAGGCTAATGGGCGATTCCTCTCTCACGCTCCCAGGCCTCCTTGAACTCCCTCAATTCCAGGACAGCAGGGTGCACGTCGCACCACCGCTCTCCGTCGAGATACTCCAGCACGCTCAAGTTGTAGAGCATCGCCTGATGCTCGGCGTCGTTCTTAACTCGCTTCTCCCGGTGCACCCTGGCCAGGAGGGGGAAGTGTTCGTCGGGCACCATCCGCCCATATTCGTTTACCAGCCGCTGGAAAGCTCCTTCGGCGATGGCTTTCTCGATGGGCAACTTGCCGCCCCTGGCTGAGGCCATCTCGATGGTGTAGCCCAGGAGACGGATGAAGTCCCGTATCATCCCCCCGCTTTTCGCAGCCAGGTACTCCACCACGCCGGGGGCGAATAGCCTTTCCACGTCGATGCGCTTCTCGGCCACCTCCCGCAAAATCGCTATCCCCTCTTCGCAGAGACGACCGTCCTCCTCTTGCACCTTGATCATGGGCAGGATGAAGTGCTTGGGGAAGGCTCCCGTGAGCTGAGTGGCCTTAAGAGAATAAAACATGGAGATGGGCACGGTATAAATGATGTGCGCGTCGAGGGCCTTGAGCTGATCGGCATGCTCCAGGTAGACGGCGTCGTGGGAGGTTCTCCCCGTCCTCTCGTCCAGCACCCGCAGGGCAATGCGGTCCAGATTGTCTATGAGGATGACTAGGTCCTTCCAGCCCTTTCTCTTCAGGTCGGTGAGGGCGCTGTGGATGAAGAGGTTCGCCCGCTCCAAGAGCTGCGAGATCTGAGGGTCCAGCTTGAGGCGAACCTCCCGCCTCACCTCGCGGCCGGTCTTGATGTGTCCCGTCAGCCGGGCCAGCATCTTGGCGATGAGAGGCAGCGGGGCCATGGCCCCAAGGCCGAACTCCGCCTCCAGAATCCGCTCCACCTCCCTCTCGTCCGTCCACCCGTAGACCACCTCGGCGAACCAGAGGAGGATGCTCCTCACCAACTCAGGGTCTACTTCGATGCCCTCCTCGGCCAGGGCCCGCTCCAGGCGCTTGATGATGGAAAGGAGCACGTCGGTGTATTCCACGTCGCCGACGTCGATATCCTCATCGGCGGCGAAGTAGATGACGAAATAGCCTTTGTCCCGCAGGCGCCGGGCCAGGCGGAGGAGCTCGGTGGATTTGCCGCAGCCACGGTGACCGCTCAGGAGCTGGTGGATAGGCTGCTTGGCCACCTCGATGCGCCAACCCATCACCTCATCGAGCCTGGCATCGGGGCCACCCCGCACCTGGGCGCAATCCACATAGCGTGGGTCGCCGCTTTCCAAGGGAAAAAGCTCCACGGCTGCGTAGGCTTCTTCAAGAGTAGTTGCCGGAACCTCCATTATCGCCTCCTGGGCTTCCCAACCCTGATTTTACGATGGCCCCTATCGGCTGTCAAATGGCTTGGGCGCAGCATCTTCTCGACTCCATCCACCTGTCCTAGGATGAAGCGGCCCAGCTCATCGGGTATTCGCCTCACGTCCCAAATTGGCGATCCCCAGCGTCGCCCAGGCCGGGCACGATGTAGCCGATCCCGTTGAGGCGGTCGTCGACGACGGCCACGTGGATGTCCACGTCGGGGTGGGCATTGGAGAGATGCTCGATCCCCTCAGGGGCAGCGATGATGCCCACGAACTTGATGCGGCCCACCCCGCTCCCTTTGAGGATATCCACCGCAGCCACCGCAGAGCCTCCTGTGGCCAACATGGGATCGAGGATAAAAGCGATGTCCGCCGCGGGCTTCCGGGGGACACTGGTGTAATACTCGATGGGCCTGAGCGTTCTCTCATCCCGATAGAGGCCGATATGCCAGACCTGAGCTGTGGGGATGAGCTCCAGGGCCGGAGCCACCATCCCCAGGCCAGCCCGCAGGATAGGGGCGAAGGCGATCCTCTCCTTCAACACCTGCCCCACCGCGTCCCCCATGGGAGAGGTAACTGGCCTCTCCCGCAAGGCCAAATCCCTCGTCGCCTCGTAGAGGAGGAGCCAGGTCATCTCCCTCAGCAGCTCCCTGAAGCGCTTGGGCTCGGTGTCCACATCACGCAGAAGGGTGAGCTTGTGCTGGATCAGGGGATGGTTAGATATGAAGAGATTGGCCATCAGACCTCCCTTAGGCCCGATGGGCCGATAAAGAACGAGGCAACGAGCACCCTTTCCCTCATCACTCGTTGCCTCATCGCCCATCGTTCATCGCCCCTCGCTTTCACTTCTCCCCGCAGCGTTCCAGCAGCCTCTCCCATCTTCGATCCACTTCAGCCTGTATCTCATCGATGAGGTGCTCGAACTTGGGGGTGAAGAGGTGGCGGAAACGCCCCTGCTTTTCCAGCCATTCCCTCACTGGCCTCTTCTCCCGCGGCCTGTAGGTGAGGTGCCACTCGCCGTCCTTCACCTCGTAGAGGGGCCAGAAGCAGGTCTGCACAGCCAGCCTGGCGATCTCGATGGTCTCGTTGGTGTCGTGCCGCCATCCGCGGGGGCAGGGGGCAAGGACGTTGATGAAGGCCGGGCCGTCGGCGGCGATGGCCTTCCTCGTCTTCTCCATCAGGTCGCGCCAATGGCTCGGCGAAGCCTGGGCCACGTAGGGGATGTTGTGGGCGGCGAAGATCTCGGTGAGGGGCTTGCGCCACTGGACCTTGCCAGGGATGACCGTGCCCGCAGGAGAGGTGGTGGTGTGGGCACCCATAGGGGTGGCGCTGGAGCGTTGGATGCCGGTGTTCATATAGGCCTCGTTGTCCAGGCAGACATAAAGGATCTTATGGCCGCGCTCGAAGCAGCCGGAGATCCACTGCAGGCCAATGTCGTAGGTGGCCCCGTCACCGCCGAAGGCGATGAACTTCAAACCCCTATCCTCTATCTTACCCTGACGCACTAAGGAGCGATACATCGCCTCGGCTCCGGCGATGGTAGAGGATGCGTTCTCGAACAGGCTGTGGATCCAGGGCACCCGCCAGGACGAAAACGGGTACATGGAAGTGCCCACCTCTAAGCAGCCGGTGGCGGCGGAGACCACAACCGGCTCATCTATGGCATTGAGCACCTGGCGTACGATGATGGATTCGGCGCAGCCAGCGCAGAGGCGGTGTCCGGAAACCAGCTTCTCCTCCTTACCAGCGATCTCCTTCAATTTGATGGCCATTTCGTTCCTCCTAAAACCGATAAGGACCCGTAGGATCTCGATGGCTATGAGTTCCCGCGAGACCTCTATTCCCTAAGTCCCAGATAATCGACCATTTGCTTGACCTTGCCCGTCTCCGCTATCTCGGCCAGGTCACGGGCCACCTTCTCGATGTGGGCGGGGACGATATCGCGGCCACCGAGGCCGAAGATGTAGTCCACAACCTTCGTTGTGGTGTTGCCGGCGGCGAAGAGGGCAGCGCAAAGCTCCAGATATATCGGCCCTGCGCCAAGTCCGTTCATCGACCCGAAGGCGATCGAGCGGTCCAGCACCCCCACCGCCTTGGTATGGGCAAGGGCCTCGGCGAGCTCCTCCGCAGGGAAGGGGCGGAAGACGCGCGGCTTGACGAGGCCGATCTTCACCCCCTTCTCCCGCAGCCCCCTCACCACCACCCTGGCCGTGCCCGCGGTGGAAGAGAGGACGACGATGGCCATCTCCGCATCCTCCATCCCGTAGGTGTCCAAGATGCCGTACTCCCGCCCCGTCAACCTGCCGTATTCCTCGCCCACCTCCACGATGACCGGCATCGCCTTGGAGAGGGCATCGGTCTGCTGGCGCTTGTGCTCGAAGTAGAAATTGTACATGTCCCAAGTGCCGTAGGTGGCAGGGTTGTCCACGTCGAGCAGGGAGTGCTTGGGCTTATACTCGCCTATGAACTCCTTGACCGCCCCGTCCTCGAGGACCTCCACCCTCTCCACGCCATGGCCGGTGATGAAGCCGTCCTGCATGACCATCACCGGCAGCGAGAGGCGTTCGGCGATGCGCACCGCCTGGATGACGTTGTCGTAGGCCTCCTGAGGGTTCTCGGAATAGAGCTGGATCCAACCAGCGTCTCGGGCCATCATGGAGTCGGAATGGTCGCAGTGGATGTTGAGGGGGGCAGAGA
>CAYYKQ010000003.1:0-41194 GCA_964440965.1 uncultured Anaerolineae bacterium
GAGCTGACCTGGTCTCCACCCTCCACAAGGAACGCACCGAGCTCATCGAGGGAGTAATCGGAGGGACAGAGGAGACCACCACCGGGGTCATCCGCCTCCGGGCCATGGCCGCCCAAGGCGCTCTGCGCTATCCCATCATCGCCGTAAACGACGCCCGCAGTAAATACCTCTTCGACAACCGCTACGGAACCGGCCAGTCCACCATCGATGGCATCGTGCGGGCCACCAACATCCTCCTGGCGGGCAAAAACTTCGTGGTGGCCGGCTATGGTTGGTGCTCCCGGGGGATCGCTATGCGGGCGCGAGGGATGGGCGCCAAAGTCATCGTCACCGAGGTGGACCCGCTTCGAGCGCTGGAGGCCGCTATGGACGGCTTCCAGGTGATGCCCATGATGGAGGCGGCGAGGATCGGCGATATCTTCGTCACCTCCACAGGCGATATCAACGTAATCGACAGGCAGCACTTCGAAGTGATGAAAGATGGGGCTATACTGGCCAACTCCGGCCATTTCAATGTGGAGATAAACATCCAGGCCTTAGAGGAGATGGCCGTGGAAAAGCGCCGGGTGCGGAGGAGCGTCGATCAGTACGTCCTGCCCGACGGGCGGCGCCTCAACCTCCTGGCCGAAGGGAGGCTGGTGAATCTGGCCGCCGCCGAGGGGCACCCCAGTGCGGTGATGGACATGAGCTTCGCCAATCAGGCCCTCAGCGTCGAATACCTGGCCAAACATGGCCGGGAACTGAAGAACGAGGTCTATCCCGTCCCCGAGGAGCTGGATAGGGAGATCGCCCGCCTTAAGCTCAAAGCGATGGGCATTGAGATAGATGTCCTTACGCCTGAGCAGGCTAAGTACCTGAGTTCATGGGAGAGGGGGACGTAGGAGTAGGTGGATCGGCAACTTGGCGTCCGATCGCCGGTTCATTTCGCTGAGAAAGGGGGAGGGGCGTCCTGAAGGCGTTGATCACGGGGATAGCTGGCTTCGCTGGGAGCCATTTGGCAGAATATCTGCTGACCCACACCGAGATAGACGTCTGCGGCATCGTCCACAGGAGAGATGAGAACATCGCCCATCTGCGCGATAGGCTGACGCTGTTTCGGGGCGATCTGCGCGACTATAAGTCGGTCTCGGTCATTCTGGCCAGAACGAAGCCCGATCTCATCTTTCACCTAGCGGCCCAATCCTCCGTCTCAGCCTCATGGCGTGAGCCATGGGCTACTCTGGAGAGCAACATCCGCTTCCAGCTCAACATCCTCCAGGCGGTCGTCGACCTCGGCCTGGAGCCCAGGATACTGGTGGTGGGCTCGAACGAGGAATACGGCAGGGTATCCCCCGACGAATTGCCCATCACCGAGGCCAATCCTCTGCGCCCAGATAACCCCTACGGGGTGAGCAAAGTGGCCCAGGACATGCTGGGCCTGCAGTACCACCTCAGCCATGGCCTGCCCATCATCCGGGTGCGCCCTTTCAACCACATCGGCCCCCGTCAGGACGAGCGCTTCGTGGCCCCCGCTTTCGCCAAACAGATCGCTGAAATCGAAGCCGGCCTCAGGCCGCCAGTGGTGAAGGTGGGGAACCTGGAGGCCGAACGCGACTTCACTGATGTGCGAGATGTGGTACGGGCTTATTGGCTGATCCTAGAGGAAGGAGAGCCCGGCGAGGTCTACAACATTGGCTCCGGCGTGCCCCACTCCATACAAGAGCTGCTCGATACGCTGCTGAGCCTAAGCGAGGTCGAGATCGCCGTCGAACAGGACCCGACCAGGATGCGCCCCTCAGATGTGCCGATCAGTTATTGCGACTACAGCAAACTATGGGAATGCACCGGCTGGGAGCCTACCATCTCCTTCGAAGAGAGCCTGCGGGATGTGCTGAACTATTGGCGGGAGAAGGTAGGAGGGAGAAGAGGATGGAGCGCAGCGCGGACTGGATAAACGAAGCAGAAGGGGATTTGGAGCATGCCAAGAACGATGTGAGAGGCGGGTTCTATAATTGGGCTTGCTTCTCAGCCCAACAGGCCGCGAAAAAGGCTGTAAAAGCGGTCTTCCAGAAGATGGGAAAGGTATCCCAATGCCCATCCCTCAGGTGCTCCTAGAAATCGGTATACGGAGAAAGAGGCGAGGAGGCTCATCGGGTATGCGGAGAGAATCTTCGAGTTCTGTTCGGGTCTTCTATCCAAAATTCAATCGGCAGGAATTGATTTGCAAACTTAAGGAAAGGCTGAGAGCTCTTCAGGAAGTCCTCCCCCTTTCTCTTGTCGTGCTATTCTGCTCTTACGCGCGGGGAAACTATACCGTGGCTAGCGATGTGGATCTGCTCATCGTGTACAAGGGCAAGGAGAGGCCGGATGCTTTTGCCAGTGCTAAGAAAGCCTTAGATATATCACTGCTCGAGCCGCACGTGTATTCGGAAAGCGAATATGAAAAGTTAAAGGAAACGATCGACAGAATGACAACTGATGGTGTTATCCTATTCTCGGATGGGTCTGACGAGCGTCTAATTTTGCCAAGGAGTAGGAAACAATGCCAAAAGCTCTGATAACGGGTATCACGGGGCAGGACGGCTCATATCTGGCCGAGTTCTTGCTGGAGAAAGGGTACGAGGTCATCGGCATGGTGCGCCGCACCAGCACCACAAACTTCGACCGCATCAAGCATATCCAGGATAAGCTTATCCTCGTCTCCGGCGACCTACTGGATGAGATCTCTCTGATTAACATCCTCAAGGAGTACCGCCCCGATGAGGTCTACAACCTCGCCGCCCAGAGCTTCGTCCCCACCTCCTGGAAACAACCTGTCTTCACCGGTGAGGTGACCGCCCTGGGTGTCACCAGAATCCTGGATGCCATCCGCATCGTAGACCCCTCCATCAAGTTTTACCAGGCTTCAAGCAGCGAGATGTTCGGCAAGGCGCGGGAAAGCCCTCAGAATGAGAATACCCCCTTCTACCCCCGTAGCCCCTACGGCGTGGCCAAGGTCTACGGGCACTGGATAACGGTCAATTACCGGGAGAGCTACGGGCTCTTCGCCTGTTCGGGCATCCTCTTCAACCACGGGTCACCTCGCCGTGGTCTGGAATTCGTGGAGCGGAAGGTCGCCCATGGTGCGGCCAGGATAAAGCTCGGTTTGGCCAAGGAGCTGCGGCTGGGCAACCTGGATGCCAAACGCGACTGGGGCTTCGCCGGCGACTATGTCAAAGCCATGTGGCTCATGCTCCAGCAGGATGAGCCCGACGATTACGTGGTCGGCACAGGCAAGGCCCATTCGGTGCGGGAACTCTGCGAGGTGGCCTTCGGCTACCTGGGGCTCGACTGGCGGGATTACGTCGTCCAGGACCCCAAGCTTTTCCGCCCGGCCGACGTGGACTTTCTGGTGGCCGATGCCACCAAGGCGCGGAGAAAACTGGGCTGGGAGCCCACCGTCACCTTCGAAGAGCTGGTCAAGATGATGGTCGACGCCGACCTGGAGCAGTTGAAGCGGGAGATGGGGAAGTGAGAAGACTAGCTCACCTCGTCTCAGCTCTGCGAAAATATGAGCCCGAGCGGATTATCCTCTTCGGTTCACACGCGAGGGGAGAGGCGGACGAATACAGCGACCTGGATATCGTGGTCATCAAAGAGACGGAGGAGCGTTTCTTGGACCGCCTCAAGACCGTCTATGAGCTTGTTCAGCCCACTTTCGCCCTCGATGTCGTGGTCTACACTCCCGAGGAATTTGCCGAGATGCAAAGGCTGGGCAATCCTTTCATCGAAATGGTATTGAGAGAGGGGATTGTCGTTTATGAAAAACCCAAAAGCTGAAGGAGAGCGTTGGCTTAGGCAGGCCGAGTATGACCTACGAGCTGCTGAGCACAACTTGGAGGGGACATTCTATTCCGTCGCGTGTTTTCACGCCCAGCAGGCGGCGGAGAAGGCACTTAAAGCCTTTCTCTATGCCCAGGGGGAAAGGGTGGTAATAGGCCATTCAGTAGCGATGCTCTGCCAGCGCTGCGGAAATTATGAGGAGAAGTTTGCCGACTTAGCTAAGCGGGTTGGCAAACTGGATCGTTTTTACATGCCCACGCGCTATCCTAACGCTCTGCCAGGTGGAATACCGGCTGAGTTTTATGATAGAAAGGATGCAACGGAGGCCATCGCCTTGGCCTCTGAGGCCATTGAAGCAGTGAAGGATCTCTTGGAGGCGAGCTCATGAGGATTAGGTTCGGAACCGACGGCTGGAGGGGGACCATCGCCGAGGATTTCACCTTCGACAATGTGCGACGGTGTGCTCAGGGGTTCGCCCGCTATCTCCTCGACCGGGGGGAAGCGGGAGACGGCGTGGTGGTGGGCTACGACCGCCGTTTCGCCTCCGAGCATTTCGCCGCCGCCGCGGCGGAGGTGATGGCCGCCCACGACATCCATGTGCATCTCTGCAAGGAAGCCATGCCCACCCCCGTCATCAGCTACAGCGTGGTGGCGCTGGGGGCGGCGGGAGCGATCAATATCACCGCCAGTCACAACCCACCCACCGACAACGGCTTCAAGGTAAGAGATCGCCACGGGGCGGCGATTGACCCCCGCGGCCTCCGGGAGATCGAGGCCCGCATCCCCTCCATCGAGGAGGTGAAGCACATCCCCCTGGAGGAGGCCATCGAGCGCGGCCTGGTGGAGCGCTTCGATCCGGCCCCCGTTTACATTGAGCACCTCAAGGATCTGATCGACGTGGAGCCCATAAAGCGGGCGGGGCTGCTCATCGTTCACGATGCCATGTGGGGGAACGGCGCTGGTTGGTTTGAGCGCATCCTGCAAGGCGAGAGGACACGCGTCCTCGGCATCCGCCAGGGGCGCAACCCCCTCTTCCCTGGGATGATCCGCCCTGAACCCATCCCGCCCAACATCGAAGCTTGTCAGGAGAAGGTCAAGGAGGTCGGCGCCGATGTGGGCATCATCAACGATGGCGACGCCGACAGGATAGGCATTGTTGACGAGAGGGGGCGCTTCCTCAACCAGCTTCAGGTCTACGGGATGCTGGCTTTGTACCTCCTAGAGGTGCGGGGCTGGCGGGGGCCTATCGTTAAGACCCTTTCCACCACTTCCATGCTTGATAAGCTGGGGGAGATCTACGGCGTCCCCGTCTACCAGACTGGGGTAGGCTTCAAGTATGTGGGCCCTAAGATGCTGGAGGTGGACGCCATGATCGGAGGGGAGGAGAGCGGCGGCTATGCCTTCAAGGGAAACATCCCTGAGCGGGATGGGATACTGGCCCCCCTCTTCTTCCTGGACTTCATGGTGCAGACCGGGAAAAAGCCCTCGGAGCTTCTGGAGCACCTTTACCAGGTGGTGGGCGCCCGCTACTACTACGACCGCATTGACCGCTATTTCCCGCTGGAGGAGAGGGAGGCGGTGCAGCGGCGCGTCGATGAGGCCAGACCCACCTCGCTGGCCGGCCTCAAGGTGACGGGCCTCGACACCACCGACGGCTACAAATACGGGCTGGAGGACGGCGGCTGGCTCCTCATCCGCTTCTCAGGCACCGAGCCCGGCCTCATCCGCTTCTATTGCGAGACCACCCACGAGGATAAGGTGAAGGCGCTGCTGGAGGAGGGGATGAGGATAGCAGGGCTGGCAACGGATTGATACCCCAAAGTGAGTGGAGGTTTGTTATGGAGATGACGGCTGTTTTGAAGGAGGCCTCTGAAAAACTAGGCATCCCTGAAGATGTTCTTTTGAGGGAGGGCTTTGCTTCTTTCCTGAAGGAGAGGAAGCGCTTGTTGATGGCCGAGCGATTCGAGATGCTTTCTCGCTACGGGGCGAAGTCACCGGAGGAACTCGGGAGGAAAATCGAAGCGGGGGAGCTTCCAGAGCATCCGACCTGGGAGGATTACATCGAGCTTACCAATTTGGAAGACGAATTGACCCGATTGGAGGATTACCTCCGTTCGGTGGCGTCGAGGCAGTAAGGTGGTGACATTTTCCTGGGCAGCTCTCAACGAATTGGCCCTTTCCGAATACCGGCATATCGTCGAGAGGACGGAGCTTATCCTCTCCCCCGCGGGAAGGATTCGAAAGCTACGGATTTACCTCTTCGATGGCAGGCTTTATTGATGTGTGGTATTCGTTGAAAGGCGATTACATTCCACTGGGAGCGACGTTTCATCAACGGTTCGCTTTACCGCCACGATAATGCCCCTCACGCTCGGTGGCGTCATATCGCGACCTTTCCCAAGCACTTTCACAACGGTCGGGAAGATAACGTGGAAAGCAGCTTTATCAGCGATTCTCTCGAGGAAGCCTTGCGCGATTTTCTTGAGTTCGTGAAGGAAAAGTTGGCCGAGATTCGCCCACCCCTTTTTCCTTCGCTGGAAAAGGACAAAAACGGAGGTGCTATAATGAAAGGCAAACTTATCCCACTAGCTTTGATTTTGACGGCAGTAGCTTTGCTGGGGTTGCTACTGGCGCTATCTCTACAAAAGGCTCAGGCCCAAGGCGGCAACCCCATCACCCTGAACTATAACTTGGGTGGGGAACCACTTACCCTGGATCCAGCCAAAGCAACTGACTCGACTTCCATCACTGTCATCGAACAACTCTTCATCGGCTTGGTGGACGTGGACGACGAGACGGGTGAGATAGTGCCGGAGCTGGCCACAGGCTGGGAAATCTCCCCCAACGGCACCGTCTACACCTTCACCCTCCGCAACGACGTCACCTGGACCGACGGCAACCCGGTCACCGCCCAGGACGTCCGCTACGGCATCTTGCGTACCCTCGATCCGGCTATGGGGGCCTACCCTGCCTCCTTGCTCTACATTATCAAGAACGCCGAGGCCTACAATACCGGCCAGATCACCGACCCCAATCAGGTGGGTGTGGAGGCATTGGACAGTACACATCTCCGAGTCACACTGGAATACGCGGCCAGTCACTTCTTGAGCATCGCCGGGATGTGGTGCGCCCGGCCGATGCCTCAGTGGGCGATTGATGCCCACGGTGATTCCTGGACAGAGCCGAGGAACATCGTCACCAACGGGCCGTATCAATTGGCCGAATGGGTCCATAACGATCATATCATTCTGGAAAAGAACCCCACCTACTACGACGCCGCTAATGTGCAGATCGAGCGGGTGAGAATGTGGATGGTGGACACGGCCACAGCTTGGCAGATGTACCTGAACTGCGAATTGGACACGGCCAGCGTGCCTTCTGACCAACTGGACGCCGTACGCAGCGACCCAATCTTGAGCCAGCAACTCCGCATTGCCCCTCGAGCATGTACCGGGTACTACGGCTTCAGCATGGCCCAGGCTCCCTTCGACAACGTCCTGGTGCGCAAGGCCTTCATCGCTGCCGTGAACAGGGAGGGGCTGATCAATGACGTGCTGGGCGGATTGCCACAGCCAGCCCTCACCTTCACTGCCCCCGGCATCTTCGGCCACGTGGATGGCTATGCCGAGGGGGTAGGCATCCCCTATAACCCGACCCAGGCCCAACAGTGGCTGGCCGACGCCGGTTATCCTAACGGCCAAGGTCTGCCACCCATCACCCTCTGGTTCAACACCGGCCACGAAACCATCGCTGAGTACATTCGTGACGACTGGTCTGCCACCTTGGGGGTAACTGTCACCCTGCAAAGCCTGCCGTGGGGGGACTACCTATCCCGGTTAGATCAGGGCGAGTTCCAGATATGGCGATTGGGCTGGTGTGCCGATTACAACGATGCGTACAACTTTCTGAATGATGCTCTCGCATCTAGAGGAAGGTATGGCGGGTGGACAAATGCCACCTATGAGAGCCTGCTGGATCAGATGGCCCAGGAAACAGACCCCGACGCCCGTAAGGCCCTCTACAAGCAGGCCGAGGAGATATTGGTGGAGACGGATGCGGTGATGATGCCCCTCTACTACTATGTTAGTGCCATCACTACGAAGCCGTATCTAGAGCGCACCTACCCTTCCTTCGGTGCATTTGATATCGCTACATGGCGCATCATCTACCGGATCTACCTTCCAGTGGTGATAAAGAACTACTGACAGTACACACAAGCAGCAAAGCATTAGAAGGGGAGGGGGCGGGCGAATTATCGTTTAACACGCCGTTGGCGGCTTACGCCTAAATCCGCCGCTTACTGGTGAGCACAGCCCATTTGTCAATGAAGTGCTATGATGAGTGCAGGAGGACTTGCTGGCAAAGGTGCGGCGGGCTTCGCCAACGGCGGGAACGTTAGTGAAATTGCTAGGGGGACTTAGCGACGTGTTTCTCACCGATACCCATGCCCACCTCGATTTCCCCCAGTTCGACGGCGATCGGGAGGAGGTCATCGCGCGGGCGCTGGCGGCGGGAGTGGGGATCATCATAAACGTTGGGGCCGACCTGGCCTCCAGCCGCCGCGCGGTGGCCCTGGCCGAGGCGCATCCCCAAATCTACGCCGCCGTCGGCGTCCACCCTCACGACGCCAAGACGCTCACCGACGAGGCTCTGGCGGAGCTTGGGGAGCTGGCCCGCCACCCCAAGGTGGTGGCCATCGGCGAGATTGGCCTCGATTTCTACCGCGACCTCTCGCCGCGGGATGTGCAGCGCCAAGCCTTCGAGCGGCAACTGGCCCTTGCCCAGGAGCTGGGCAAACCGGTCATCATCCACGATCGGGATGCCCACACCGAGGTCATGGCCACCCTCCGCCGTTGGCGGGGGCTCCGCGGGGTGCTCCATTGCTTCTCAGGTGATCTAGACATGGCCCATGAGGCCATCGAGATGGGCTTCTACATCTCCATCGGCGGCCCCCTGACCTTCAAAAACGCCCGCCGCCTGCCGGAGATCGTCCGCCAGTTGCCCCTGGAGCGGCTGCTCATCGAGACCGATTGCCCCTACCTGGCGCCCCATCCATATCGTGGAAGGCGCAACGAGCCGGCCTATGTGAAACTGGTGGCCCAACGGATCGCCGAGCTCAAGGGACTTCCCCTGGAAGAGATAGCCCGTGTCACCACCGCCAATGCGCGGGCGCTCTTCGGATTGGAATAACATGCTCGATCTCTCCGTGGTGATCGTCAATTGGAACGTGCGGGAGCTGTTGAGGCGATGCTTGCGCAGCGTCCTGGCGTCTCAGCGGCTTAGCGGCTTAGCGGCGGAAGTGATCGTTGTTGATAATGCCTCCTCAAACGGGAGCACGGAGATGGTGAAGGAGGAGTTCCCGCAGGTGCGGCTCATCGCCAACGAGGAGAACCTGGGCTTCACCAGGGCCAACAACCAGGGCATCGTGGCAAGCGAAGGCCGTTATATCCTCCTCCTCAACCCCGACACCGAGGTCCTCGGTGACGCCCTGGGGGCGATGGTGGAGTACATGGACGCCCACCCAGACGTCGGCGCGCTGGGGCCCATGCTCCTCAACCCCGACGGCAGTGTCCAATCCTCCCGCCGCCGCTTCCCCACCCTGGCCACCGCCTTTCTGGAGAGCACAGTCTTCCAATGGGAGCTGTCGAGGGACAATCGGGTCCTGCGCCGCTACTACGTCTTCGACCGGCCCGACGACGAAGTGCAGGAGGTGGATTGGGTCACCGGGGCCTGTATCTTGATGCGCCGGGAGGCTATCGAGGAGGTGGGACCCCTGGACGAAGGCTTCTTCATGTATTCCGAGGAGCTGGACTGGTGCCGCCGGGCGAAGGAGCGGGGCTGGAAGGTGATTTACCTACCGGAGGCGAAGGTTGTCCATTACGGGGGGAAATCGAGCGAACAGGTGGTGCCTTTCCGCCATATCCAGTTTCAGCGCAGCAAAATCATTTACTTCCGCAAGCACTATGGCCTCTGGCCGGCAGCGCTTCTGCACGTTTTCCTCTTAGGGATGTATTTCTATGAGTTGGTTATGGAAGCCCTCAAGTGGCTGGTGGGCCACAAGAGGCCGCTGCGGGCGGCGAGGGTGAGGGCGTACTGGCAGGTGCTGCGGTCGGGGTTGAGATGAGGGAAATCGGGAAATTGAGGAGTATCGAGGTAGGGGAATGGTCGGACTTGATCCTCTGAGTTGGCTCCTTGCTCCAGCCATCCTCCAGGGGCTGACACGTGCCTTGGCCTGGATGGCGGAGCGGGCCGCCGGGGCCCTGGTGGACGAGGGGGCCAAGGCTGCCGCCCGCCAGATTGTCGCTCGGCTGCGGGGCGACGAAGCCCAGGCCCAGTTCCAGGCCGCCTGGGAGCAGGCCGTGGCCGCCCTGCGGCGGGAGGAGCGCTTCTACGAAGTGGCTGATCCCCTGCTCCAGAACAGCTCCCTCATCCTGGAGGAGGCGGCGAAGGTGGCCGCCTTCGGCGCCCAGCCCGACCTGGACCGCGTGCTGCGCTGGTCTCTGGGCCTGCCATCGGAGAAGCGGGACCTGGCCCGAGAAGCCCTGGAGTTCTTTTTTGATCGGCTGCGGGAGGCCCTCTACGACCAGAGCGAGTTTCGAGACATCTGGCAGCTCTGGGAGGCGCGGCTGACCCGGGAGGGGGTGGAGAAGCTGGTGGGAGAGCTCTCCTTGGTCCGGGAGCACCTGGCCGACCTGGCCCGGGCCGCCCTGGACGCCCGGCGGGGCCTCTACGTCCGCCCCGCTGCACCCCTGCCCGACCCCCTGCAGGTGGAGCTTTACCTGGAAGAGGTGGCCACCCGGCCCGTCTTCGATCTGGAAGGGCGGGAGCTGGCCTACGTGCCCCGAGAGGCCCGCGAGCGGCGCCCCGAGCTCTTCCCCCGCCGGGTGACTTCCTACCGCCGCCCAGTCTCCGGCACCGAGGTGGGCGGCCCTGGATTCGCCGAGCCTATAGAGTCCGTCCTGGCCCGCCAGCGCCGCCTGGTGCTCCTAGGCGACCCCGGCGCCGGGAAGACCACCACCCTGCGCCACCTGGCCCGGGAGGCGGCGGAGAAGGCCCTGGCCGGCAGTGGTCCCTTCCCCATCTACGTGGAGCTGAAGCGCTACGGCGGCCAGGCCGACCTGGCTCCCCTCCTGGCCCAGGCCGTGAACGAGGCTCTGGCGGCCCACCGGCTGCCCCTCTCCGCCGACCCTGAGGAGGCGGCCCGGATGGTGCGGGCCTGGCTGGGCCAGGGGGAGTTCCTTTTGCTCCTGGACGGCCTGAACGAGGTGCATCCGGACTACCGAACCGCAGCAGTGGCTGCCCTGAAGGGCCTGCTGGCGGGGCCCCACCAGGTGGTGGTCTCCTGCCGGGAGCGGGACTACAGCGCCGAGCTCCAGGCCTTGGCCCCGGCCTACACCCTCCAGCCCTTGAGCGAGGAAGAGATCAGAAATTACCTTGAACGGGACCTGGGAGAGCAGGGCGAGGCGCTGTTCATGCAGATCCGCTGGGACAGGCGACTCCTCGACTTGGCGGGCAACCCGCTGATGCTGTGGCTCATGGCCCGGGTGGCCGAGGCCGAGCCGGAAGGGAGGTTGCCGGCCAACAAGGGGCAGCTCCTGGCCCGTTTCGTGGCCGTCATTCCCGGTCTGAGGCGGCGGGAGGCGGTTCCTCTGCCCGACATCCCCGACGATGACGTGCGCGCTGCCCTGCGGTCCCTGGGGCTGGCCATGCAGGAGCGGGGGCGGCTGGAGGCCTCACTGAGCGAGGCCCGGGCGTGGACCGCCTGGCCCGGCCCTCACGACCTGGATCTGGTGCTGCGGGCGGCCAAGGGGCTGCGCTTCCTGAAGAGCGACGGCCGCTGGGGAGAGCCGGTGGCCTTCCTCCATCCCCTCTTTCAGGAGTACTTCGCCGCCGATGAACTGCGGGCCTGGCTGGAGCAGAGGCGGGACTATGATGACATCCTTGATTACGTGCTGGATGAAAAGTGGTATGAAGTCTTTCTGATGCTTGCTGGCATTTACGATAGGCCTGATGAGTTGGCCGTAGCTATTGCTGGAGATGGCATGCCCAGCTATCGAGCAGTGTTAGCCTGGAATTGCTTACAGAATAGCGACAAAGCAAGAGAGCAAAGTGCGTGCAACGCTCTCATCCAACCTCTCATTAGCGCTATGAGAACTGATGTAGCGGCCGTAAAAGTGCATTGGGGAATAATAGCTGCACTAAGGGAGATCGGTGCGTCTGCAGTTGATCCTCTTATCAATTCCCTGAAGGATGCAGACTGGGGAGTACGTGCATTTGCGGCATGGACACTAGGCACTATAGGGGATTCAAGAGCTGCGGAACCCCTGCGAGAATTATTAAAAGACGAAGATGAGATCGTTCGGATGGCAGCAGCGTTCGGATTGAGTTTACTCGGCGATGCTGATGCACTTCAGACTTTCATATCGATATTGGCAGAAACAGAGCAGCGGTCTTGGCTAGAAGAAGAGTTTACCTCAAAAAGGAAGCTCACGCCATTAGAGAAGGAGGCTGCTTCTCTGGTATTTGCAGGACTCGGGCTTGGAATACCCTGGGAGAAAGCCGCAGCGTTGCTAAGGAGACTTGATGTGGATTCCGCTATTGCTGCTTTACAGGACACAGACCCCCTGGTCCGTTGGATAGCGATCCAAGCGCTAGAATGGCTTGGAGATTCACGCGCATTGCCGCATTTGGAGAAATTGGCGCGGGAGGATACGGGCAGGACGCTGTGGGGGAGCGTGGCGGATGCGGCGAGGGAAGCGGCGGAGAGGATCCGGAGGCGGATGGGTCGGTCAACGGAGGGGTAGTCAACGGATAGGGAACGGATTAACGGATAGAGGAAGCGGCGGTATCCGCTAATCCGCGAAGAGAACACTCTATTCGTTCTTCGTTCACATACTTGTCGGCGTGCTCCTCGGGCAGAAGGCCAGCCCTTTCCAGAGCCCGGATCAGCTCAGCGCTGTCCTTCGGGATCTTCAGCCGAAGTCGGGCCACGAAGTGGGCACAGATGTCAATCATGGCTTCGATGGCCGTCTGCAGAAGGTGCTTGCTGGCCTCGATTTTAAGGTAATCAGCCTGAAAATCTCCCCATGGGGCTTGACGGATTTCCTCCAGCCGCATCAGGTTCTGCTGGATGATGTCAACCCGCTCGCGAATCGCCTTTTGGTCGAATTCCATAGTCGGTCTCCAGGGAGAGGTCGTACTCCCGATAGAAGGCTTCTTCGTCGGGCAGGAAGTCCAGGTAGCGGACGATGACCCATTGGATGTAATCCGACACCCGGGCTGGGTCCCGCTCGTAGATAAGCCGCCCGGCGATGGCCCGGTGCTGCAGTGAGAGGGGCAACGACCGCAGGTTCAGGAAGTCCACCTCGTTCGTGCCCAGCGCCTCCGAGACACGGACGTCCAGCCGGAGGTGCTCGCGCCAGCCTACCTCTTCGTCGTATAGCACCGCCAGGTCAATGTCACTCCAGGGCATAGCGTAGCCGTCCACATAGGAACCGAAGAGGAACACGGCCAGCACCCGCGGCTCGCTCTCGAAGATGGGCCGCAGCCCCTCCAGGCGCTCCAACAGGGATTCCAGGGTCTTCATAGCTCGCCTCCGAGGCAATTATAGCACAAAAGGGGAATCCATGAAAGTCTGTCTGATCACCGGCGAGTTCCCTCCCATGCAAGGGGGGGTTGGCGATTTCACCAACGAGCTGGGAAAGGCGCTGGCTGAGCTGGGATGCGAGGTCAGCGTCATTACATCAACCCAAGGGCAGGGGGCAAGGGATAGGGGGCAAGGGGTGACCCCGATCCCCTATCCCCTATCCATCTTCCCCATCATTGAAAAATGGGACTGGGGCTCGTGGCGGCGCATCATCGGGCTGCTGAGCGAGATTCGCCCCCGCATCCTCCACATCCAATACCAGGCCGCCGCCTACGGCATGCACCCGGCCATCAACCTCCTTCCCCTACGGCTACGAATGGGCCGACATCCGTTTATCCGTTCCATCCATCCGTTGACTACCTTTCACGACCTGAAGGTGCCCTACCTCTTCCCCAAAGCTGGCCCCGTCCGCTGGTGGGTTGTCCTGGCCCTGGCCCGCTGGAGCGATGCCGTCATCGTCACAAATAAGGAAGATCTATCTAAACTGAGCTCCTATCCCTTAATCCCTAACCCTTATCTCGTCCCCATCGGCTCCAACATCCCCCCTCAGCCGCCGCCCGGCTACGATCGTAATCGGTGGCGATCCCGCTGGGGCATAGGCCCGGACGATCTGCTCCTCTCCTACTTCGGCTTCCTCAACGAGAGCAAAGGGGGAGAAATTCTGGTGCGGGCGCTGGAGAGGTTGGTGCGCAGGGGCTACAACGCGCGACTGCTGATGGTAGGAGGGAAGGTAGGCTCCAGCGATCCCACTAACGTGGCCTACTTGAGGAAGGTCGAAAGGCTGATCGAGGAGCTGGGCCTGGCGGAGAGGGTCCTCTGGACGGGGTATACCCCTCAGGCTGAAGTCTCGGCCAACCTCATGGCCTCGGACATCTGCGTCCTCCCCTACCGGGATGGGGTCTCCTTCAGGCGTGGCAGCTTCATGGCCTGCCTGGCCCATGGCCTGCCCATCGTCAGCACCAAGCCGCGGGTGGAGCTGACGGAGCTTAGGAACGGCGAGAACATCCTCCTCGTCCCTCCAGACGCGCCCATCGCCCTGGCGGAGGCCATAGCCAGGCTGGCCGAGGACCCCGAACTGCGCCGCCGCCTGGGAGAGGGAGCAGCCCGGCTGGCCAGGAACTTCTCCTGGGAGATGATCGCCAGGAAGACCCTGGAGCTGTATGAGGAAGTTGTGGGAGCCAAGCGGAGTTAGCTCCCCTGCGTCGATGAAGCTATCGAGCTAATGGCCAACAGGAAGCATCTCTCGGCTTTGGGACTCTTTATAGCCATCACCGTAGTGATGACCTATCCCCTCGCTTTCCGCGCTGGGGATACCATCGAGAACTACGGTGACCCCCTCCTCAACACCTGGATCATGGCCTGGGACGTCCATCAGCTCACCAGCGATCCCCTGCACCTCTTCGACGCCAACATCTTTCACCCCTACAGGAACACTCTGGCTTATTCGGAGAATCTGATGGCGAGCGCCGTCCTCGCAGCGCCGATCATCCAGCTGACAGGCAACCCTATTTTGGCCTATAACCTCATGGTCCTCCTCTCCTTCGTCCTGGCGGGTTTCGCTGCCTATCTCCTCATCTGCTATCACACCGGAAGCTGGTGCGGAGGGGTGGTGGCCGGCTTGGCTTTCGCCTTCGCCCACTACCGCTTCGGCCAGTTCAGTCACCTTCAGCTCCTTACCTCGCAGTGGATGCCCCTCGCCCTGCTCTATCTGTCGAGGTTTATGCGGTCCCGCTCCACCAAGGATGCCCTGCTCTTCGCTCTCTTCTTCGCTGCCCAGAGCCTCTCCTGCATCTACTACGCCTTTTACACGACCATGGCGGTGGTACTCTATCTCCTCTACCTCATCCCTGCGAGGCGGCTCTCCTTAGATGCCAGGCTCCTCAGGGGGGCGGCGCTAGCTTTCCTCCTCGCCGCCATCGCCATCGTCCCCCTCTCTCTGCCCTATCTCGCCGCAGGGGGAACCATGAGGGGCTTCCCGTTGGAAGCCCAGGCAGGGGCCGTGCTGGCGGATTATCTCGCCGTTAGCGGAAGAAATCCCCTTAGGGAGATGCCCCCCTTCAACCTCCTGAACCATTCCAAGGAGAACGCCTTCTTCCCAGGAGCGGTGGCTTTAAGCCTAGCCGCGGTCGGGCTGGCGGTCCGCAGGAGGGGCGGGGAGCGGGGCTTCTTCGTTTTGTTAGCATCAACGGCCTTCATCCTCTCCTTGGGAACGCATTTCCGCCTCAGCAAGGGGCATCGGCCGACCTTCATGCTCCCCTACACCCTCCTCTACCGCTCCATCCCCCTCCTCAAGGCCATGCGCGTCCCCGCCCGGCTGGTTGTGCTGGTCATGCTGGGGATAGCGGCGTTAGCTGGCTGGGGAGCCTCGCATCTGGCTGGGAGGAAGGGCGCTAAGGTGCTCCTGCCCCTGCTCATCCTGGCCATGATCGTCGAATATTGGGGAGCTCCGGTCCGTGCTGTGCCCATCGAAGCCGGCGCAGAGGTGCCTGAGGTCTACCGTTGGCTTAGAGCTCACAAGGGCGGGGCGATCCTGGAGCTGCCCTCAGTAGCCTCCTTCGGCTTCCTTTCGGATGGGGTCTCCATTCCCCGCCTGGCCCGCCATCAGTATTTCTCCACCTACCACTGGCATCCCATGATCATGGGCTACAGCGCCTTCTACCCCTCCCTCTTCTGGGAGGGGATCGAATACGTGCGCCACTTCCCCTCCCTTGATTCCATCGCCTACCTGCGTGGCTTGGGAGTGCGCTACGTGATCATCCACAGCGACGAACTTGGGGAGGAGGAATGGGAGGCCATGCAGAGGGAGATCCACAACCTGGGCGAGGCCATCACCCCCAGAAGCGCTTTTGGCGCCGATTACATCTATGAACTGCCCCCCGCCAAGCTGAGGGAGCCCCGCATGGAGATCATCTGCCCCTCAAAGGCGCTGGCGGGGGATGACGAGTACTACGCTTATCTGATTCTGCACAACCCAAGCGAGGGAGCTATCGTGAGGAAGGAAAGGGAAGGCTACCAGGTGACCTTCGAGTGGCGAACCCAAGGGGGAGAGGTGGTGAGCGGGACTCGCAGGGGAAGGTTTCCCTTGGTATACGCCGAGGGCGACGACATCATACCTCTGCTCCTCCCCCCGCCACCCTCGGATGGGGCCCGGCTTGCCATAGCTGTGGAGGCGTGGGGGAAGAAGGCGAAGCAAGAACAGCTGGTCGAACTCATCTCCGGGCCGAGCGAGCTGGAGATACCCCCGAACTTGATCAGAGTTGAAGCGGACTTCGGCGGGCTCGAGCTCACCCACGCCTATCTGCCCAGGGGAACCACTTATCGGCCGGGGGAGGTAGTCAATGTCACTCTCTACTGGAGGAGGAAGAGGAGCCTCGAATCCCTCCCAGTGGCCTTCGTGCACATCCTGGACAGGGGATGGAGGAAGGTGGCTCAGCGGGATATGTACCCCGCCAACGGCCTCTACCCGACCACCGCCTGGCAATCGGAAGAGGTGGTTATGGATCGCCACCTCATCACCCTGCCCTCCACCCTGTTCCCTGGCAGATACCAAATCGTCGCCGGCCTGTACGATTCCTCCTCGCTTAGGGAACTGGGGGAGAGGGCAGTTCTGACCTTCATAGAGGTGCCTCGACCTCAGGTAGACATCTCGGCCATTCAGCACCCCACAAGGTTCATTCTGGGCGATGTGGTGGAGTTCTTAGGCTACGATCTGAAGACAGGGAAATTCAAGCTCGGTGGGAAACTCAGGTTAACCATCTACTGGCGAGCCAAGAGGAGGATGGAGAGGGACTACACCGTCTTCGTCCACCTTTTGGACGAGAATGGTCGCCTCCTGGCCCAGGCGGACAGCCAGCCTCAGGGTGGGAACTACCCAACCTCCTCCTGGAGGGAGGGAGAGGTGATAGAGGACAGGTACGAGCTGACCATTCCCAGGGATGCCTCCCTAGGAGAACTCCAGATCGAGGTGGGGATGTATCTCCTTGATACCATGGAGAGGCTGCCCGTCTTTGACGAGCTGGGGAGGCACAGGGAAGAGGACCGCATCCTGCTGATGGGGATGCACGTGGATGGGCCAGGCCGCTCCTCATCCGAGGGGCCGCCATAGGCTGCGGAGCAAGGACGTGGAGATGTGGACTTCGTCCCTTCGCTTAAAGGCGAGAAAACATCGGGGGGCCATCTTGATAGTGCTCCTCTACTTTGCCCTGGCCTGCTTTTACGCCTTAAGGACGCCCATTTTCCTCAAGCCGGATGAGGCCAGGCATTTCGACTATGTCAGGTATATCAAGATGCACCATGCCCTGCCGATGGTAGACCCCTCGTACTCAGGAATCAAGGGGAGGCCTCACTATGAGATAGAAGGCCATCAGCCCCCACTTTACTACACCCTCCTGGCTCTGCTCACATTTTGGGATGATATGAGCGATGCCCAGAGGCTGTTCCGGCCCAACCCCCACTACCTGGGCTCAGAGCACGGGAATAAGAACCCCTTCGCTCCGAGCAAAAGCAGGTCCGAAGCGAGCTTTTATGCCGGACGCTTCGTCTCGCTGCTCTTCGGCTCCGTGGCGGTCATGGCTGTTTACCTCGCAGCCAGAGAGTTTCTTCCCCCAGGGTTCGCCCTGACCGCCATGGCCATCATGGCTTTCAATCCCCAATTCCTCTTCATAAGCACCTCCTTCAGCAACGGTGCCTCTGTCACGGCTTTGATCGCCCTGGGGCTGTGGCAGGCGGTACGGATATTGAAGTCGGAGCTTACCGGGAAGCGCGCTCTCCTCCTGGGCATCACCGCCGGCTTGGCCACCCTGTTCAAACTGAGCGGGCTCCTGTTGCTCATAGTCATCCCGTTCGTGGGGATATGGAGAATCCTGAAAGGAGATAATCCGAAAGGCGGGTTGGGCAGAGTTGGTTTGGCCCTCATGCTCGGCCTCGCCATACCTTCCTCCTGGTTCTGGCGTAACCAGAGACTGTACGGCGATCCCCTGGCTCAAAACGCCCTCCTCATCATGTACCCCAAGGAGGCCCCTTTCGGCTTGGCGGACGTAGGGAGATTCTTGAGATTTGTGGGGAAGGCCTATTGGCTCGATTTCAGTCCGGGGGGAATCCTCTTCGCCGATCCGTGGTTTTACTTCATCCCGATGCTCTTCGCAGGCGCAGGGTTCGTCGGAGCCATCGCCGCCCTGGCCCACAGGAGGGAACTGCGGGCCTACTGGGGGCTCTGCATCCTTTGGATAACCACAGTTCTGCTCGCCACCCTCTCCCTGATCGCTCGGTTCGATCTCTTCGTGGAGGGCGGGAGATGGCTCCTCCCGGCCAGCCCTGCCGTGGCTCTCCTGACGGCCTTAGGAATCTGGGAGCTCATCCCCCTTAGGCTGGCGAGGCCCCTGGCCCTTGCCATCCCTGCGCTCTGGAGCAGCTTAGCTGCCTTCGCTCTGGCATTTTACCTCCTGCCGGAGTATTCCCTTCCGCCCACCTACCCATCCGAGGAGGGCTTGAGGATACCCCATCCCACCTTCGTCAGCATGGAGGATAGGGTGGCCATCTTAGGATACGAGGTCGATAGGGCGGAGGCCAAGGCGGGGGAAGAGATCGAGGTGACCATCTACTGGAAGGCCCTCAAGCCTATGGACGAGGATTACAGCGTCTTCGTACAACTTCTCAGACGCGACGGCTGTAAGATAGCTCAGCTCGACACCTACCCGGGGATGGGGCTGTATCCCACCTCCAGATGGCGCGAAGGCCAGGTGGTGAAAGACAGCTACGCTTTGAGGGTCCCTCAGGCCATCTCCATGCCTATCGAGTGCCGGATCATCGCAGGGATGTACGACCTCTCCATCCGAGCTCGGCTCAGGGCCTTCGACGCTCAGGGAAATGAGCTCGACCCTCTTACATTGGCCCGTATCGTCTTAAGGCCCACTGAGCCATTGAAGGTGGCCCAAGGGGTGAGACTTCCCCAGCCGCTAAGGTTCGGCGGAGGCATAAGCCTCGTGGGGAAGGAGGTCAGGAGGGCCGACCATGGCCTTAAGGTGATCCTGTGGTGGAGGAGCGAAGGGGAGGTAGGGGAGGATTACACCGTCTTTGTGCACCTCCTCAGCGAGGACGGGAGGATAAGAGCGCAGGGTGATAGCCAGCCTATGGGTGGGAATTCCCCCACCAGCATATGGAGGCCGGGCGAGGTCATTAAGGACGAACACTTCGTGCCCCTCCCACTCCAGGGAGAGGGAGAATACCGAATTGTAGTGGGGATGTACCTCTTAGAGACGGGTGAGAGGCTGCCCGTTGGGGAGGGAGGAGATAGCATCCTGCTGGGGAAGGTGAGAGCGACAGATTAAGGCGGCCTCGGCCTGCTGTTTTGGGGAGGCATCCATGAGCTCTTATGTCGAACTGCTGAAGAGGCATTGGGAGATAGCAACTCTCCTGGCCTTGTTCGTCATCCTGGGCACTGTCTACACCGTGGTCACCCCCATCTTCGAGACCCCTGATGAGGGCGGCCACTACGAATATGTGAAGTATCTGGCCGATGGGCGAGGCCTCCCCGTGGTCTATCCGGAGTTTGAGAAGAACGCCATCTCGCCCTATGTGATCAACCATCCGCCTCTGTACTACTCCTTAGCTGCCCTCGCGACCTGCTGGATAGACACGGACGATCTCAGCACCTTGATGTGGATAAATCCCCATTTCGCCGGGGGCATGCCCGTCTCCAACGGCAACAAGAACCTGATCATCCACACGGATCAGGAGGCCTTCCCTTACCACGGCGCCGTCCTGGCAAATCGCCTCATCCGCCTCCTCTCGGTTCTGTTCAGTGCGGTCACTGTTTTGGCGACCTACTTCATTGCTCGCACCCTGTTCCCGGATGACAAAATGTTGGCTCTGGGGGCAGCAGCCATCAATGCCCTCGATCCGCAATTCGTCTTCATCAGCGCTCGGGTGGGCAATGATTCCCTGGTGACGGCCCTCTCCTCCTTAGTGATGCTGGGCCTGGTGAGGCACTTAACCGACGGCCTGTCCACCATAGGCCTTGCCCTCCTCGGGCTGGCCTTTGGGGCGGCATCCCTCTCTAAGGTCAGCGCCCTGGGCCTTTTGCCCATCATCGTCCTGGCCTTGGCCATCCGTGCCGCCCGACGGCATTCCCTTAAGGTCTTTCTCCAAGAGGCCCTCATCGTCCTCTCCATCGCCTTGGTGGTGGCCGGCTGGTGGTTCATCAGGAACTGGTCTCTCTACCATGACCCACTGGCCTTCCGTCCCCAGCTCCAGGCGGTGGGCGTCCGAGAGCCGCCCGCTAAGCTCAGCGAGCTTCCACGCGAGTTCGAGGGACTGGAGATGTCCTTCTGGGCCCTCTTCGGCTCAAACAACATCCTGGCCGATGAGGCTGTCTACAAGTACCTGTTCCTGATGGTTCGCTTAGCGGCCGCGGGGCTGCTGATCTTCCTCATCAAGCAGGTTCTCGGATATCGCCTCAGGAGAACGGCTGAGTTGGGGCTGGCCCTCCTTGCAGGGTGGTTCCTGATCCTCTTCGCCTCCCTGCTTCGTTTCATGCAGGTGCGCCCCGCCGCCCAGGGCCGATATCTGTTCCCCGCCATCTCATCCATCTCCCTCTTCCTCGCCTTGGGATTGACCTCGTTAGTGCCGAGGAGGTTCGTCCGAGGTTTGATCTCCTTTGTCGCTGCGAGCCTCTTCCTCATCGCGGTCATTGCCCCATTCAGGTATATCGCCCCCGCCTATGCTCGTCCACCGATCCTCTCGCCCGATGAGCTCCCCACAGACCTGACTCCCCTCCACGTCGATTATGGTGGCAAAATGGAGCTCATCGGAGGCAAGCTGGGAGCGGGGAGCTTGAAGCCCGGCGATACCCTGGCTGTCACCCTCTGCTGGAGATCGTTAAATCAGATGGAGGAGGACTATTCGGTCTTCGTTCACCTCTTCGGAAGGGATGAGCAGCCGCTGGGGCAGGTGGACACCTATCCCGGGTTGGGCTCCTATCCCACCAGCCTCTGGAGGAAGGGGGATATCATCTGTGAGACCCATAATGTACCCATCTCGGAGGACGCCATCGCTCCCACCGCTTGCAGGGTCGATGTCGGCCTCTACAAGTTGGAAACCATGGAGGGACTTCAGGCCTTCGACGGGGAAGGAAGGCCGATCGGGAGGGTGAGCGTGGGGAAGGCGAAGCTCGTCCCCAGGAAATGGCCTGAGTACGCCATCGAAAACCCGCTCGATTTCAACTTGGGTGGAAAAGTCAAGCTGATCGGGTGGGCCGTGGATAGGAAGGAGGCGAGACCAGGCGGTGAGATAAAGCTCACGCTCTATTGGGAATGCTTGAGCGAGATGGAGAGGGACTACACGGTCTTCACCCACCTCCTCAATGGGAGGGAAGAGATAGTGGCTCAGGACGATGGGCAGCCTGTGGACGGCTATTACCCCACCTCGCTATGGGGAAGGGGGGAGGTGATCCGGGACGAGCATACCTTCCATCTGGGCGAGGACGTGGCCGAAGGGGAATACCAGATCGAGGTGGGGATGTACATCCTGGAATCAGGGCAGAGGTTGCCTATCGTCGAAGGGGGAGAGATCATCGGGGATAGCATCCCGCTGGGAAGGGTGAGGGTGCGGATCGATTTGATGTAAGGGGGAATCTATGCTATCTTTTATTCGCCTTCAACGGAGGGGCAAGGCCTATCAGGGAGAGAAGTACAAGCTGCCCTGGTCGGGCGGTTTCGCCGAGAAGCAGCTTCAAGCTTAGGAGGAGATCATTGTGGTGGACGATGGATCGACCGATGGGACGGATCGGATTCTGGAGGCTACAGGGACGACCGGGGGATAATCGTTCACTCGCTGGCCTCCAACTTCGGGAAAGGGGTGGCGCTTAGGGAGGCATCGAGCTCGCTACAGGGGGACATCATCCTCATCCAAGATGCCGATCTGGAGTACCATCCCTGTGACTACCCTGAGCTGATCCGGCCCATCGTTGAAGGCAAAGCAACATCGTATATGGATCCCGATTCAAGGGAAGGATCGAAGGGATGAGGGTTGGCCAATTGGATAGCCAACAAAATCCTCACTCTGACTATGAACCTCCTTTACGGGGCAGGCATCGCCGTAAGGCGACGGCCTACAAGGTCTTCAAAGCAGAGGTCATCAAAAGCTCTCGCTTGCGGGTGAGGCGCTTCGAACTCTGCCCCGAAGTTAGAGCCAAATCATTGAAGAGGGGCTACAAAATCCACGAGGTGCCTATTCGCTATCAGGCCCGGTCCGCTGAAGAAGGGGAGAAGGTCAGGCGGTGGGATGGGCTTGTGGCCCTGTGGACGCTGGTGAAATACAGACTCGCGGAGTGATGGAAAGGAGATACAGATGTCAAAGCTGGATAGACGTGACCTCTATGCGGCTTTGGCGCTGATAGTCCTCTGGGGGCTCTTCTTCTGGAGGTATCTCACGCCTGTGAAAGCGGACAGGGTGGCCATCCATACGGGCGACTTCACCGAGCACTTTTATGTCCTCCGTTCCATCGCCTATGACGAGCTAAAAGCCGGCCACTTCCCCCTCTGGGGGCAGGGTGTGTCTAACGTATATCCCTTCCAGGCCGATCCGGAGTCAGCTCTCTTCTATCCGCCAGCGATACTGAACCTACTTATCTGCCTCGCTCTGAGAAAGGCCCATTTCCCCCTCTTTGCTTTCACCTTGGAAACGCTGGGGCATGTCCTATTGGCCAGCTTCCTCTGTTACATCTTCCTGCGGGAGGAGGTCAAAAGCCGTCTGGCTGCGCTCCTGGGCAGCATCGTCTTCTGCTATGGGGGATACCTAACCGGCTATCCCCTCCTGCAGGTAGCCCGCCTGGAGGTGGCGGTCTGGCTTCCCTTGGCCCTCCTGGGCGTCAAGAAGCTGCACGAGACGGGAGGGAAACGCTATCTCCTGCTTGCGGCTGTGTCTGTCGCTTTGGCCTTCTTGGCGGGCGATCCACAAAACTTCATCATGCTCTTCTACGCCACCCTGGCCTACTACATCTATCAGTGCTGGCGATGGCGAACCCTATGGCCCGTGGCTCTGAGGCGTCTGGGCGTCATTATGGTGCTGACCGTGGGACTGAGTGCGGTGCAGTTGATCCCATCCCTGGAGTGGTGGCGACACTCCGCGCGGGTCAGCCTCTCCTTCCAGAAGGCCTCCGTAGCCTTCCCTCCCAGAGACATACTCCAATTCGTGCTCACAGGCCTGGTAAGCTACTGGCAGCCACTCTATGTGGGCATCTTTCCCCTCATTTTGGCTTTTCTGGCAGGCGTGATGGGACGACAGCGTGATGTGCCCTTCTGGGTGGGCCTAGCTGTCGTGGCCCTGATCTTCTCTCTAGGAAATACCGTCTTCGGATACGAGGTAGCCTATCTGCTTCTCCCGCTTTACGGCCTTTTCAGACACCAGGAAAGGCACGCCTATCTGGTGACCTTCGCCCTGAGCGTCTTGGCAGCCTATGGGGCCGAGGACATCCTCTCCCCGCTGAGGCGATGGGAGAAGAGATTGGTTGGCGATACCGCTCGCTTCCTCCGCCGTGCCTTGCCTGTGATCTTTATCTTCCTTTTTGCAGCCGTCATGCTGCAGAGATTTGACATGGATGTGAGCGACAGCCGAGACCTGCCCAATCGCCTAGCTATCCTTCTCCTCTGCCTGGCCTTCGCCACTACGTTGCTTTACCTCCGGCTCTATCGGGGAGAATCGAGGCGGTTTCTCGGTGTTTTAGCGCTTGCGCTTGTTGTTTTCGACTTGTTCTCCCTGAACCGTGCTCGCTACTACGCCAGACCCCATGACCCTCACCAGGTGATCCCTCTGTTCCAGCAGATCATGGCCGCCCCAGGGTGGTTTCGAGTGCAGGAGGATGGATGCCCTATCGGCGATGACGTGGCGGGGCGGCGGAACCTGAATGAGGTATGGGGGATCTCTATAGGGTTGGCGCATTATGAGAGATTCTTGAAAAAAGTTCCTGAAGATGTGCGCTGGAAGCTTCTGGGGGTCAAATATGTGGTTACCTGGCGCGAAAGTTTAATCACCAGGGAGGGGAAGGAAGTAGAGGGCGTGGAGACACTGGGCGAGTTGGAAGACAAGCACTTTTATCGCTTGCCATGGGAGCCCAAACACGCCTTCGTGGTGCGCAATGTAGTCCAAGCACGGGATCGGGACGAGTTATATGATATTCTCAAGTCACCCGATTTCGACCCCTTCCGCACCGCTGTCCTATGGGAGCCTGTCTCCGTAGAGGCCCAGCCCGAGGTTAAAGATGAGGTTGACATCACCGCTTACGAGCCCAACTACATCGCCGTACAAGCCCGCCTGGGGGCACCGGGGCTTCTGGTGCTGAGCGAGGTGACCTACCCTGGATGGCGCGTCTACGTGAATGGGAAGCGGGCGAAACTCTACGAAGCCGACGGCATTCTGCGGGCAGTGCTGTTGCCGGAGGGCGAATCGCAAGTCGAGTTTCGCTACCAGCCTATCAGCTTTTATGCGGGCGCAACCCTCTCCGCCCTCACCATCCTATCGGTACTCGGCTACGCCATTTTCAGGAGGAGGATTAGAAACTGATGTTCGCCTCTTTCCTCAAGCGTAACTTTTACATCGCCCTCATCATCGCCGTTTTCGTAGGGCTGGGGATCGCCTATAGCATAGCCGATCCCCTCTTCGAGCCCTCGGATGAGGCCGCCCATTATCTTTACATCAGGCATCTGATAGACGAGCGGAGCCTCCCCATCCAGCGCAGAGACGCCGGCGAGGAGTACCAGAACCACCACCCACCCCTATACTATGCCCTCGGCGCCCTGGCCACCTTCTGGGTCAAAGACGACGATCTGCCTTTTATCCTCTCCCAACGCAACCCGTATTGGGGTTACAACACCTACGCTGTGGGCCACGACAACAAGAACCAATATCTCCACGGCGATTGGGAGGCCTTCCCCTACAGAGACACGGCCTTAGGGGTGCACATCGTGCGCTGGGTCTCGGTGCTCATGGGGGCGTCCACCCTGCTCATCACCTACCTGATTGCCCGTGAGGTCTTCCCACGGCGGAAATGCCTGGCCTTGGGGAGCCTTGCCTTCGCAGCTTTCAATCCTCAATTCATCTTCATCAGTGGAGCCGTTAACAACGATAATCTGGTAACTCTCCTAAGTGCGTTGACCATCTTGATCCTGATGCGCATCGTTAAGAGGGGGATCTCCACCGCTCGCAGCATCATCCTAGGCATGGTGCTCGGTGCGGCCCTGTTGGCCAAGCTGAACGCCCTCTTCCTCCTCCCCCTGGTAGTAGTTGCTTTCATCTGCACAGCCGTTTTACACGGCTCGCTTAAGGAGATCCTTCGCAGCAGCCTTATCGTCCTCTCCCTGGCAGCGGCCATATCCGGTTGGTGGTTCGTCCGCAACTGGATGCTCTATGGTGATCCGACGGCTATGGCGCGCCTCCTGGAGAGCATAGAGGGGATAGCCTATGAAAAGAGGCCCAGCCTTTGGCAGGCGTTGAGATGGGTCACCCTCCAGTCCTACTGGGCCGGCTTTGGTTGGAATAATGTGCGGCTTCCCGATCTCGCCTATACCGCCCTAAATTGGATGGTGGGACTGGCCGCTTTTGGCCTTCTAATCCTGGTTTGCAAGCAAATCCGGACCAAGATCCTGAGCAGAATCGTTTTGACTCAACTTTTCATCTTAGTATTAACCGTAGCCCTTTTCGTTTTCAATTGGGCCTACTACATGACCTGCTCCACCACGGCCGGATATGGCCGTTACCTCTTCCCCGCCCTCCCGGCGATATCCATCCTCATCTTCCTCGGATTGTCTGGATATCTGCCCCCAAGGCTTACCCCTCACCTGGCAGCGGTAGGCAATGCGGCCATGTTCGCCTTCTCCCTCCTCTGCCTCTTCGGCTACCTCATCCCTGCCTACGCCAAGCCTCCGCTTCTCTCCCAGGCCGATATCGAGCGGATTCCCCACCCCTTGGATATCAACTATGAGGGCAAGGCCGAACTCTTGGGCTACAGGCTCGATAAGGAGAGGGTAAGGCCTGGGGAGACATTGGAGGTCACCCTCTATTGGCGCTGTTTGGAGGAGATGGAGGAGAATTACAGCGTATTCGTGCAGCTTTTCGGGCGCGAGGGCCAAAAGATCGGCCAGAGGGATACCTATCCTGGCCTGGGAAGTTTCCCCACCAGCCAGTGGAAGGAGGGGGATGCCTTCGCCGATACTTATCCAGTGCCGATCTCCAAAGACGCCGCTGCCCCCAGCGTGTGCAGAGTTGATGTAGGCCTTTACGAGCTGAAGAGTATGAGGAGGCTCGTGGCCTTTAACGGACAGGGGGAAAGGCTCAATAGCTATGCCATAGCCCGACTGAAGCTCGCCCCCGTCGAGCCTTATGAATACTTATGGGAGCATTCGGTGGACTTCGATCTGGCTGACAAAGTGGCTCTGGTGGGCTACGATCTGGACAGGACCACCGTCAAGCCCGGCGGCGCGTTAAAGCTCACCCTTTACTGGAGGGCGCTGGGAGAGATGGACCGAGATTACACCGTCTTCACCCATCTCGTGGACGAGGAAGGAAGGATTATAGCTCAGGATGATAGCCAGCCGCTGGGCGGATACTATCCAACCTCCCTCTGGGAGGAGGGTGAGGTGATAAGGGATAGCTACGTCCTCACCCTCAGGGAGGATGTACCCGAGGGCGAATACCGTATCGAGGTGGGAATGTACCTTTTGGAGACCATGGAAAGGCTGTCCATCATTAAGGAAGGGGAGATCGCGGGGGATGAGATCCTTTTGGGAACCGTGAGGATTCAAAGATGAGCGGCCATGCCGGCGAAAAATTGACTTCTCGGTTAAATTATGTTATAATGACGATTGCTAAAGATATCCCCTCCCATCTCACTTCCTTACAGGACGAGCAAGCGGTAAGGTGTGGAGGTAATTTCAATGATCGTTGATGCGTAAGAGAGGCGAATCTTTTGGCCGCGATGAGGGTTGAAAGGTTGCCTCTTGTTATTTTCTTAAGGAGCGGATGATCAGTACATCAGGCAATCTACAGCCTGAGGAAGGGGGTGATCCTATCGAATGGATCATTTGAATAGTTCATCTGGAATTCTTAGAGCCGAATGAAGGAGGAAAGATTATGGAGGAGAAACTTAGCAAACAGGTTTCTGAGCTGCAGGAGCAACTGCGCCAGGGCAAGATAACCCGACGTGATTTCCTGCGCTACGCCACCCTCCTGGGCCTGTCCCTGGGGGCGGCGGAGGCCCTCGCCGCTTGTGCGCCAAGGCCAACGCCAACGCCCACACCTGTCCCGCCAACACCCACTCCCGTCCCGCCTACGCCCACACCTGTCCCGCCTACGCCCACGCCTACACCAGTCCCCGTGCCGAAGTTCTACGGATGGATGGGCAAGGTACTCGACGTGGACCTGACGGCCGGGAAGGCCGAGGTCAAAGCCCTGGACGAGGTATGCCCCGACTACAAGGACTACATCGGCGGCAGAGGGCTGGGGGTCAGGCTCCTCTACGACCTCGTCGGCCCCGATACCGACCCGCTCGGCCCCGAAAACGTCCTCATATTCGCCGCCGGCCCGTTGACCGGAACGAGCGTGCCCAGCTCGGGGAGGTACTGCATCGTATCGAAATCCCCCCTGGCCCACCCGAAGAAGGGCAAGGGCCTGATCTTCGACTCCCACTCCGGAGGCGACTGGAGCGACGTGCTGAGGCATGCTGGCTTCGACGCCATCATCATCAGGGGGAAGGCGGCTAACCCGGTCTACCTCTGGATCGAGGATGGCAAGGCCGAGATCAAGGACGCGAGCGCCCTCTGGGGCAAAGGGACTTACGAGACCACAGCCGCCATCAAGAAGGAGATCGGGAAGCCGGGGATAAAGGTCGCCTGCATCGGCCCGGCGGGGGAGAAGCTGGTGAGAATGGCCTGCATCATCAACGACGCGGATAAGCCGGGATATGGCCGAGCCTGCGGGAGGGACGGCGGGGGCGCAATCATGGGGTCGAAGAACCTCAAGGCCATCGCCGTCAGGGGGACGCTGGAGATCCCCATCGCCAAGCCGGGAGAATTCGCAGCCGTCGTCAGGGAGCAGATTGATAAACTCCGCGCCGGCCCCGTGTGCGGAACGGGCCTGCCAACCTACGGCACCGAGGTCCTCTACAACATAATCAATGGAGCGGGGCTCCTGCCTACCTGCAACTTCCAGTGGGGGATGCTCAAGGAGGCCAACAAGGCCAGCGGGGAGGCTATAGTAGGCGAGGTCGAAGGGGTGCCAAAGATCCTCACTGCGGCGAGGGGCTGCTGCCGAACCTGTCCCATGCACTGCGGCAGGGTGACGAGCCTCCCGGAGCCGCGCCCGGAGTACGTAACCATCGGTTCAGGGGAGGGGCCAGAGTACGAAAGCACATGGGCACTGGGGGCCATGTGTGGAGTCCCGGACCTGGCCGCCATAACGGAGGCCAACTACCTCTGCAACGAGCTGGGACTGGACACCATCTCCACCGGGGCCACCATAGCCTGCGCCTTCGAGCTTTGCCAGAAGGGTGCTCTTGACCTCTCCGATGTGGGATACAAGAAGGGTGAGGACCCCTTCACCGATGGGAAGGCCGTGATCGAGCTGGTCAAGAAGATCGCGGCCAGGGAGGGCGTGGGCGACGAGCTGGCCGAGGGCTCGAAGAGGCTGGCGGAGAAGTGCGGCAAGCCCGAGCTCTCCATGTCCGTGAAGAGCCTCGAGTTCCCGGCCTACGACCCCCGCGGTGCCCTGGCGCACGGACTGGCCTACGCCACTTCGAACCGGGGAGCGTGCCACGTGCGTGCCTACCTCATCGCAGCGGAGGTGCTCGGCCGCTACTGCGGGTTCTCTCCGCCCGACATCCCCGAGCCCACAGCGGAGTACAGGCTTTCGAAGGACTCCGACAAGACCGACCTGGTGCTGGTCTTCCAGAACCTCACCGCAGCCCTGGATACATTGGATCAATGCCTGTTCACCGTCTTCGCCCTTGGGGCTGAGGATTACGTCAGAGGGCTTTCCGCGGCGACGGGCATTGACTACTCTGTCGAGGACTTCCTGAAGGTGGGGGAGAGGATCTGGAACCTGGAGAGGCTCTTCAACATCCGTGAGGGGCTGACCAAGGACGATGACCGCCTGCCGCCTCGCCTGGAGGAGGAGCCGATGCCCAACGAGGTCTACTCGGCGGAGGAGAAAAAGGCTTTGCCGGTGCCGGTGGAGGTCCCGCCCCACGGGAAGATAGAGAAGCAGCCCACGGCTGGCAGCGTCGTTCCCATCCCTGAGATGCTCCCGCTCTACTACGAGAAGCGCGGCTGGGACGAGAATGGCGTGCCAACCGACGAGAAGCTGAAGGAGCTAGGGCTGACCTGGGCGAAGCCGGCGTAGAGGCAAGCGTGGGAACGGGATGAGCCTGGAGGAAAACGCTTGAGGCCCCAACCGGGTGTCTCCATCAGGTTGGGGCCTCTCGCTTGCCTTCTCCATTCGCCGTTGCCAGAGAGGGAGGAAGGATGGAAGAGGGACTATACAAGCGGATTTCTGAACTGGGGGAGCGACTGCGCCGGGGCGAGATAAGCCGGCGCGATTTCCTGCGCTACGCATCCCTCCTGGGCTTATCTTTAGGGGCAGCGGAGGCCCTTGCCGCTTGTGCCCCGAAGCCAACGCCCAGACCTACCCTGCCAGCTCCTACGCCGGCCCCGATACCTGCGGCACCGCTGGAGCGGCAAAAGGGCACCTGGCAATGCCTGGTCTGTGGAGAGAGGTTCGACACCGCAGAGGCGTTGAAAGGGCACATGGCGGCGGAGCATGCACGGAAATTGCCTGAGATAAAGAGGGTCAGTGAGCCCACCTACAGCCGGTTCCTGGTCGGGCCAGTAGAGCGCTTTGACGAGAGGAACACCGTGTTTTCCAGAGCCGTCTGGGATGAAGAGTACAAAGGACGGCTGCGTGAGGCCAGGAAGAGGGCGAGGAAACGCTCCAAAGCAGAGGAGCTCGAAGGAAGGGCCCTGGTGGCGGGAGCCATACACGTGGATGCCGCAGCGGGCAGCCTTCACCCCAAGTATCCTGGCTACTTCGGGCACCTGAAGGGTGTTGGGGGGTTGTACAGTTGGGATGAGCCTGTGAACCCCACCAAATTGCCCGTCTCCGATCCGGCGCAGATGTCCGAGCATATCAAAAGGGTGGCCAGGCTTTACGGAGCGGACCTGGTCGGCATCTGTGAGCTCGACCAGCGCTGGGTGTATTCCCACTATTTCGAGCGGGTGACCGGTGCCTATGGCAAGCTGGATCTGCCCTACAGGTATGCCATAGTGATGGCGATCAAACTGGATTGGAAATGGCTCGCTAAGTCGCCGGGGTTTGAGGCCAGCGCAGCCGTAGCCCTCGGCTACTCCCGGATGGCCGAGCTCACATCCTCGCTCGCCAGGTACATACGCAGCCTGGGATATCCCGCTGTCCCCAGCGGCAACGACACGGCCCAGAACATTCCCCTCGCCATTGACGCCGGTTTGGGAGAGTTGGGTCGAAATGGCCTGCTCATCACCCCTCAGTTTGGGCCGCAACAGAGGCTCTGCAAGGTGTTCACCGACCTCCCTCTGAAGCCCGACCAGCCGATCGACTTCGGGATACAAAGCCTCTGCGAGGAATGTGAGATATGTGCTCGTGCGTGTCCCGCCAGGGCCATCAAGTTCGGGGAACGCACCGCCGAGCCAACTTCGATCTCCAACCGAAGGGGCATATTGAGATGGCCCGTGGATGTGGAGAAATGCTACCTGTTTTGGCAGGAGAATGGCACCGACTGTTCCAATTGCATAGCGGTCTGCCCGATGGGCCTGGTGGGAGAGTGGTACAGGATGTACCCATGGTAGCGGCCTGTCCGTGAGCCTTGCACGTCCAACAAGATTGGATTTGACCCCTGAGGCCCCAGTCGGGTGTGTACATCGGGTTGGGGTCTCTCGCTTGCCTTGTACACGGAGGGGAGATCGGCATGGAGATCGAAATGAGCAAGGTTGATGCCATCATTGATAAATACGGGGGGGAGCAGCGCGCCCTGACCACCATACTGCAGGACATCCAGGCTGAGTACTACTACCTGCCTAAGGAGGCCCTGCAGCGCGTTGCGGAGAGGATGGGGCTCCCCCTGATCCAGGTTTACCAGGTGGCTAAATTCTACAAGGCTTTCAGTCTGGAGCCTCGAGGCAAGCACCTGATCACCGTCTGTTTGGGGACCGCCTGCCATGTGCGAGGTGGGGTGCGCATCGTCGAGCAGATCGGACGCTTGCTGGGCATCAAGCCAGGCGAAACGACCAAAGACAGGCAGTTCACCCTGGAGACCGTCAACTGCTTAGGCTGTTGCGCCCTGGGGCCGGTTATGGTGGTTGATGGTGAGTATTATGGCAAGATGGCCGCCAGCAGGGTTGACCGCGTGCTCAAGAGATACATGGAGGAGGCCGCTTGAGATGGCCAGGATAAATTCGCCAGCTGAATTGGAAAAGTGGAGAGAAACGATACTGGCCAGCCGCGATCCCTCCAAGCCTTGCATCACGGTGTGTGGGGGGACCGGCTGCCGTGCTCTGGGCTCTGAGACGGTTAGAGCTGCCTTTAGGGAGGAGCTGAGAGAGCAAGGCCTGGAGGCCAAGGTGGATCTCAGGATGACCGGTTGTCACGGCTTCTGCGAGCGAGGCCCCCTAGTGGTCATCTTCCCCGAGAGGATCTTTTACCCTGGCGTCACCCCAAAGGATGTCCCGGAGATAGTCTCCAAGACTATAGTGGGCGGGGAGGTGATCGAGCGCCTTCTCTACGAGGACCCTCTGACGGGTAAGAAAATCGTCCACGAGCCAGATGTGCCCTTCTACAAGGAACAAAAGCGCATCCTGCTGAAGGACAACGGCTTGATTGACCCAACGAAAATCGAGGATTACATCGCTGTTGGTGGGTATAAAGCCCTGGCTAAAGCGCTCTTCGAGATGACCCCGGAGGAGGTCATCGAGGAGATCAAGAGGTCTGGCCTGAGGGGTCGGGGTGGAGCGGGCTTCCCCACAGGCAGGAAATGGGAGGCCTGCCGTCGTGCCAAGGGGGAGGTGAAGTACATCATCTGCAATGCGGACGAAGGGGACCCTGGCGCCTATCAGGACCGAAGCCTGGTGGAGGGGAATCCTCACAGCATCCTGGAGGGAATCATCATCGGCGCCTATGCCGTTGGGGCCCACGAGGGCTTCATCTACATCCGCAACGAGTATCCCCTGGCTGTAGAGCACATCAGCCTTGCCATCCAGCAGGCTGAGGAGTACGGCTTGCTGGGAGAGGACATCCTGGGCTCGGGATTCGACTTCACCTTCAAGGTCCATCGTGGGTCCGGCGCTTTCATATGCGGCGAATCCAGCGCCATGATGCGCTCTATAGCAGGGTTCCCATGCGAGCCTCGTGCCAAGCGTGTTCACGCTACGGAGAGGGGGCTTTGGGATAGGCCGACCGTCCTGAACAACGTCAAGACGTGGGCCTCCGTGCCGCACATCATCAACAACGGCGCCGATTGGTTCGCCCAGATGGGAACCGAGAAGAGCAAAGGGACGATGGTCTTCTCGCTGGTGGGGAAGGTCAACAACACCGGGCTGGTGGAGGTCCCCATGGGCGCCACCCTGAGGCACTTGATCTATGACATCGGAGGAGGGATCAAAGAGGGCAAGAAGTTCAAGGCCGTCCAGACGGGAGGGCCCTCCGGTGGCTGCATTCCCGAGAGCCTGCTTGATTTGCCGATAGACTACGAACGGCTGACCGAGGCGGGCTCCATAATGGGCTCCGGTGGGATGATCGTCATGGACGAGGACACCTGCATGGTTGATGTAGCCCGCTACTTCCTGGGCTTCACCTTAGACGAATCCTGCGGGAAGTGCACCGCCTGCCGGGAGGGGGGCAAGCGGATGTATGAGATCCTGGATAGGATCGTGCATGGGCAGGGGAGGGAGGGCGACATCGAGCTCCTCGAGGAGTTGAGCCAAGCGATGAAAGATGGTTCCCTATGTGCCCTGGGGAGGATGGCCCCCAATCCGGTCCTGACCACCATCCGCTACTTCCGCGATGAATACGAAGCCCACATCCGGGAGAAGCGGTGTCCGGCCGGGGTCTGCACCGATCTTATCACCTTCTCCATTATCGAGGAGAACTGCACCGGATGCGGGGTCTGCCTTCGAAATTGCCCTCAAGGGGCGATCAGTGGGGAGAAGAAAAAGCCCCACGTCATCGACCCGGACAAGTGCATCCGCTGCGGGATATGCCGCGAGGTCTGCAAGTTCGATGCCATAAGGGTGGAATAGGGGGCGAACAATGGTGAATCTGACAATAGATGGCCAAGAGGTCCAGGTTGAGGAGGGGACAACCATTCTGGAGGCGGCCAGGAGGATAGGCATCGAGATCCCCCATCTCTGCTACCATCCCGACCTCACGCCCTATGGGGCCTGCCGGGTTTGCGTGGTGGAGGTCATCCGTCATGGCCGCTCGGTGGTCACCACCTCCTGCGACTATCCGGTTGAGGAGGATATAGAGGTCAAGACCAACTCCCCTCGCGCCTTGCAAACGCGCAAGATGATGGTTGAGCTGCTACTGGCCCGCTGCCCCAACGTTCGGGCCGTCCGGAAGCTGGCTGCTGAACTGGGGATCGAGAAGCCCCGCTTTCCCACCGATCATCCTGAGGAGGATTGCATCCTCTGCGGGCTGTGCGTGAGGGCCTGCCACGAGATCGCAAGGAAGGATGTGCTGGGCTTCGTGGATCGAGGCCCAGAGCGGAAAGTCACCACCGCTTTCGAGATCCCCTCCGAAGAGTGCATTGGCTGCAACATATGTGTTCCCTACTGCCCCACGGGGGCGATCGCAATGTTGCCGGGAATCGTGGTCAAGGGGGTTGGTCGCATATGGGTGCGTTTGCGCCAACTTGTCCAGTATCTAGCTCTGGCTCTGTTTCTGTACCTTTTTGTCAGCATGACGCGAGAGGGAGGATCGCCGATCCCCGTTAACCTCTTCTCCCGCTTCGACCCTCTACTGGCCCTGAGTTCGATGCTGGCCGCGCGGCGGGTCATCCTCGCTTTCGCCCCCGCCCTCGTCCTCACCCTGGCCACCCTGGCTCTGGGAAGGTTCTGGTGCGGCTGGATATGCCCTCTGGGGACGGTCCTCAACCTCTTCGGACCCGTCAAGCGAAACATCCCTCAGAAGCTTCGCCAGGCCAAGTATTACATCCTTTTCATCATCCTCTTCGCTGCCCTCCTCGCCAACCTCACCCTGGTCTTTTTAGACCCGATCACCATTTTCCTGCGCGCTTTGGCGGGCGTGATCTACCCCGGCATCAAGTCGGTGCTTGAGAAAGGGGCCAAACTCCCCATGCAGCCGGCCCTCATTATCCCCTTTGCGGTCATCCTGGCCCTGAACCTCATCGTCAGGCGTTTCTGGTGTCGCTATCTCTGCCCCTTGGGGGCGCTTCTGGGGCTGCTTTCCAAGATAGCTTGGGTTAAGCGGTACGTGGACGAGAAGACCTGCTTCGACTGGGGCCGCTGCATCCCGACGTGCCCCATGGGAACTATAGACGAGGGAGATCTATCCAGCGACCCGGCCGAGTGCATCATGTGCCTCGATTGCCTGGGCTCCTGCCCGGCGGGGGCGACGAAGTTTGGGAGGAAGCCGGGGTTGAGCTGGGGCTACGAATACGATCCCTCCCGCCGCCAGCTCTTGGCCTCTCTGGCGACCGGCGTGCTGGGAGCACTCCTCCTGCGCACGAAGCTGTTCAGGTGGAAAAGCCCCCATCTGCTCCGCCCTCCGGGGGCCAGGCCGGAGGAGGAGTTCCTGGCCAAATGCGTGCACTGCGGCCAATGCCTCAAGGTCTGCCCCAACCACGCCCTGCGGCCGACTCTGCTCGAGGCGGGCCTGGAGGGCTTCTGGACGCCGATGCTCGTGCCGCGCTCAGGCTTTTGCGACTACGATTGCAATGCCTGTGGCCAGGTCTGCCCCACCGGCGCCATCCCTGCCCTCCCCCTGGAGGAGAAGAGGAAGCAGGTCATCGGCACCGCCTATGTCAATAGAGATCGTTGCATCTCCTGCATGATGTGCAAGGGCGTCTGTCCCGTAGGGGCCATCGAGGAGGTGGAGGGCGAGAGGGAGGGGATGCCAGCCCTCTTCCCGCAGGTCAATCCAGACCTGTGCATCGGCTGCGGCACCTGCGAATACACCTGCCCTGTGGAGGGCGAGGCAGCGATAAGGGTCTACGCCCCCGGCGCCCGCCCCGTCAGGCCTGCTCCTCCCCCAGTTCCGACCCCGACGCCGGAGGCCACGAAGGCACCGGAGAAGACGCCTACCCCAGAGGAGACGCCCACCATAAAAGCGAGCGAGAAGCGAGCGTACGTCAACCGGGACCTTTGCCTGCGCTGCTTCATCTGTGTAATGCTATGCCCTCAGCATGCCATCGAGAAGGTGATGGTGGACGATGTGGAATATCCTCACGTGATAGTGGAGAAGTGCATAGGGTGCGGCATCTGCGAGGAGAATTGCCCGGCAGAGCCGAAAGCGATAAGGCTTTATGCCCCTGAGGAGCTTCCCGAATCGTGGCGGCCTTTGACAAGAAGGGCATAGCAGGTGTATAATTTGCGTTGGAGTAAGTAGGGAGGTTTAAAGGAGGAGGAAGATGCCTTTCAATCTTGGTCCGTGGGAGCTGCTGATCATCCTGGTGATCGTGATGATGATCTTCGGCGTGGGAAAATTGCCGGAGGTGGGCGCTGCGCTTGGCAAGGCTATTCGTGAATTCCGTCAGATGGCCTCCCCTGAGGGAACCGAGAAGAAGACGAAATCGGAAGAGGAAGGGAAGTAAGCCAGCCGTGGTTGGGGAAGGGATGGAGGTATGAATCTCTTTAATGTAGGCCCCCTGGAGTTACTCCTCATCCTGATCATCGCCCTGTTCATCTTTGGCCCTCGCAGGTTGCCCGAGATAGCCAGGGGGCTGGGCAAGGCCATCAGAGAATTCAGGCAGACCTCCCAGGAATTAACTGAAGGATTGGCCAGGGAGCTGGAAGCCGCCTCTCAGGAGCCCGGGAAGGACAAGGAATCCGCGGAAACCCCCGCCTCCAAGAGTGCTTAGCAGGGATCCAAATCCAGGACCGATCAGGACGATGGCCGAAGAGAAAAGGATGACGGTCGTTGAGCACCTCGAGGAATTGCGATGGCGGATGATCAAAGCGGCCATTGCTCTGGTGGCCACCACTTTGTTCAGCCTCATCTTCGCCTCCCGATTCCTGAAGATCCTCCTCGCCCCCGCCGAGGGCGTGAAACCCATCTTCTTAAGGCCGACGGAAGGGTTCGTCACCTACCTGAGAGTGGCCTTCATCAGCGGCGTAGCCTTGGCCATGCCTATCATCCTCTACCAGGCTATAAGGTTCGTCGCCCCCGGCCTCAAATCCCAAGAGAAGAGGTATCTGTACATCATCCTGCCAGGGGCCACCATCTCCTTTGTGATGGGCATCGCCTTCGCCTATTTCGCCATGCTGCCATTCGCCCTGAGATATCTCCTCAAATTCGGCAGCGACATCGCTGAGGCCAAATGGGCTATCGGAGAGTACATCTCCTTCGTCACCACCCTGATGCTTTGGGTCGGGGTGGTCTTCGAAACCCCGCTGCTGATGTTCTCCCTGGCTAAACTCGGCATCGTCACCCCTAAGATGCTGTCCCGTGGCCGCAAGTATGCCGCGCTTGCCATCGCCATCCTCGCTGCGGTCATCACCCCCACCACCGATCCCTTTAACATGATGGTGGTGATGGTCCCCCTTCTGTTCCTGTATGAGTTCGGAATCCTGCTAGCCAAGCTGGCCTGAATCCGTTCGCCAAGGCGCATCGAAATGCTCAGCACAGCTCCCAAGGCTCTAAGGGCTTTGGGAGCTCTGTTCTGTCTGACGCGATTGGTTGCATCCGAAGGAGATTTGAGGTACAATCACAGCGCAAGGGGACCCAAAGCTATCTGGGAGAAAATGGGATGAGATTGTTGATTGCGCTTGGCGGTAACGCCATCAAACAGGCCCATGAGAGGGGCACCACCGAGGAGCAGTTCAGGAACTGTATGATGACCACCAAGCTCATCGCGGAGATAGTGGGGAGAATGAAGCCTGAGGACAGGCTGGTGATAACCCATGGCAACGGGCCTCAGGTTGGCAACCTCCTGGTGCAGCAGGAGATGGGCAAGGAGAGGGTGCCCGCTCAATCGATGGACGTCGTCGGAGCGATGACCCAGGGACAGATAGGCTATATGCTCCAACAGACTTTAACCAATTGCCTGAGGGATATGGGGATAAACACTCCGGTCTGCGCGGTGATAAACCAGGTCCTGGTAAGGAGGGATGACCCGGAGTTCTTCGGCGATGCCGCGTCGAAGCCTGTGGGGAACTTCCTCACCAGAGAAGAGGCCGAGGAGCTCAAGCGGGAACATCCCGAGTACATCGTGAAGAAGGTGAAGCCGAGAGGGGAAAGGGTGTGGAGGCGGACCGTCCCTTCGCCCGACCCCATAGCCAACGTCGAGAGCGAGGCGATCAGAAGGATGGTGGACGCCGGCATCATAGTCATCGCCTCCGGCGGTGGGGGCATACCGGTGGTATTGGATGAGCATGGCCATTACAAGGGAGTGGAGGCGGTAATAGACAAAGACCTGGCTGGCGAAAGGCTCGCCGAAGTCGTCGAAGCCGACGTTTTCCTGATCCTCACCGACGTCGAGAAGGTGAAGCTCAACTACGGCAAGCCGAATGAGGAGCCCTTAGACAGGATGACCCTAACGGAGGCCAAAAGGTATCTGAAGGAAGGGCATTTTTTAGCAGGCAGCATGGGCCCAAAGGTGGAGGCGTGCATCAGATTCCTGGAGTGGGGCGGCAAAAAGGCCATAATCGCCTCCCTGGACAATGCTTTGGACGCGCTCGAAGGCAGGACGGGCACCCATATCGTAAAGGATGAGGACGGCTAAGGGAGGGCAATGACCTCTCTTATCACAACGCGATAAGGCTCGGAGGCCATCGAGTTGAGAGAACACCGAAAAATGGACCAAGTTAAGTGCCTGAGGTGCGTCCTCTGCGGCCATGAGTGGAATGTCAAAGAGGCGATGTACACCTGTCCCCAATGTGGCCCTGAAGGCATCCTGGATGTGATTTACGATTACACCCTCATCGCCAAGCGCTTGACCAAGAGCGGACTGGCCAAGGACCATAACTACTCTATCTGGCGCTACAAACCCCTCCTCCCAGTGGAGCCCGACAGCCCGGTCCCCCCACTTCAGGTGGGCTGGACGCCTCTCTACCGCGCCGAGCGGCTGGGCGAAGGGCTCGGCCTCAGGAACCTGTGGGTCAAGGATGAAGGGCGAGAACCCACCGCCTCCTACAAAGACCGAGCCAGCGCCGTGGGCGTAGTGAAAGCTCAGGAGCTGGGGTTCGATACCATCGCTTGTGCCTCGACGGGCAATGCTGCCTCCTCGCTGGCAGGGCTTGCAGCCAGCGTGGGGCTCAAAAGCGTCATCTTCGTCCCCCAACGTGCCCCTAAGGCCAAGGTCGCCCAGCTCCTCATCTTCGGAGCACAGGTGATTATGGTTAAGGGCACTTATGACCAAGCGTTCGACCTCTGCTTGGAGGCTTCCCAAGAGTATGGCTGGTACTCCCGCAACACCGCCTACAACCCCTACCTCTCTGAGGGAAAGAAGACGGGAGCCCTAGAGATCTGCGAGCAGTTGGGATGGGAAGCGCCCGATCGGGTCTTCGTGGCGGTGGGCGATGGGTGCATCATCGGCGGGCTCTGGAAGGGGTTCAAGGACCTTCTCGCCCTGGGGTTTATCGAAAAAATCCCCAAGCTGGTCGGCGTCCAAGCTGAAGGAGCAGCACCCCTGGTCAGGGCCTGGGAGGAGGGGACCGAGGAGATAGAACCCATCATACCTGACACTCTGGCCGACAGCATCGCCGTGGGCGTGCCCCGCGACCGGATCAAGGCCCTGAGAGCGGTAAGGGAGACGAACGGAAAGTTCGTGGCGGTGAGCGACGAGGAGATCTTGGAGGCCATGCGGCTTCTGGCGCGGGAGGCGGCCATCTTTGCCGAGCCGGCTGGGGCAGCGGGCTTTGCCGGCCTCGTGAAGCTGGCACGCCAGGGGGAGATAGACCCTGAGGAGCGCATCGTGGTCTTGGCTACGGGGAACGGCCTTAAGGATGTGGACAGTGCCATCAAAGCCACGGGGAAACCCCACCTCATCGAGCCCAAGATGGAGGATGTGAGGCGATTGGTCGAAGGAGGAGCGTTGGGATGAGGAGATCGCCGCTCGGCCTCTTAGGATCGGCGATTTTGGCCTGCCTCCTCATCGGCTGCGGGGCGAAACCGGCCCCTTACCCAACCTACACACCATATCCTACCTACACCCCCTATCCTACTTACACACCATATCCCACCTACACCCCACCTCTGGCCGGGCCGGGCGAATACAGGGCGGCGCCGGTGGTCTCCTGGAGGGACGCCGCTCGGTACTATGGCCAGGTGGTCACTGTGGAGGGAACCGTGGTCGAGACCTATAACTCGGGCAAAGCGGTCTTCTTAGATTTCCACCGGGATTGGCGTCGCCACTTCAAAGTGGTCATCTTCCCCAAGGATTGGGGTAAGTTCCCAGCGCCGCCGGAGAAGCTTTTCCTGAACAAGGTGGTCCGGGTTAGAGGGCTGGTCAAGGAATACAAGGGGGCGCCGGAGATCATCGTTGAGGATCCTTCCCAGATCGAGGTGGTTGGTGAATGATCGTCATCGATGGCTCCTACGGCGAAGGAGGTGGTCAGATTCTGCGCACCACCCTCTCCCTCTCGGCTCTTACGGGTAAGCCGGTGCGGATCGAGAACATCCGCGCCGGGCGCCCCAAGCCTGGCTTAGCGGCTCAGCATCTGACGGGCGTCCTGGCAGCAGCTGAGGTCTGCGATGCGGAGCTTGAAGGGGCGGAACTCGGGTCCCAGACCCTCATCTTCATCCCTCGATCGCCCCCTAAGGCGGGGAATTACACCTTCGATGTGGCCGAGGCCCGGAAGGGCGGGAGCGCTGGCTCCGTGGGCTTAGTCTTTCAGACCCTGCTCCTGCCCTTAGCCTTTGCTGCCGGCGAATCGCATCTGGTCATCAAAGGTGGCACCCATGTGGCCTGGAGTCCGCCCTTCCATTACCTCGAGAGCGTCTACCTTCCGACCCTGCGGTGGATGGGGATCGAGGCGGAGGTGAGGATCGAGAGATGGGGGTGGTACCCGATAGGGGGCGGGGAGGTGAAGGCGGTGGTCAAGGGATTAGGGGGTAAGAGCGAAGGGTTATCTCCTCTAACCCCCCTCGATCTGACTGAGCGCGGCCGGCTTAAGCGCCTCCGGGGCATTTCAGCGAGCTCCAACCTGCCCTCTCACATCGTTCAGAGGCAGAGGAGGCACGCTGAAGAGCTCCTGCGCCGGTGGGGCTTCGATCCTCAGATCGAGGTTATGGATGCCCCTTCACCGGGCAAGGGCACCTGCGTCTTCCTAATAGCCGAGTACGAGAATGTAGTGGCTGGCTTCTCCTCCCTGGGAGCGCGGGGCAAGCGGGCGGAGGCAGTGGCCGAGGAGGCCTGCCGGGAGTTCGTCGAATACCACCGGAGCGGCGCCTGCTTAGATAAGCACTTGGCCGACCAGCTCATCCTCCCCCTGGCCCTGGCCGAAGGCCGATCGGCCTTCACCACGAGCGAGATCACCCAGCACCTCCTGACCAACA
>CAYYKQ010000004.1:0-35678 GCA_964440965.1 uncultured Anaerolineae bacterium
GTTTTGCCAACTTACCGCGAGCGAGCTCATCAGGTGAAGGGGTTTTGCCAACCTCCCGCCCGCGAGCGAGCTCATCATCAATTGTGCAACAACTCTACTATCGGCTGTAATACTCTACGATCAATCGTCCATCCAAAGGCACTTCGGTCTCTCCAGGCTCAGGGAGGGAGAGGACCTTCCCCTCCATCTTAGAGGCATCTAAACTCAACCAATCGGGCACGTTCACATCCTTCAGCCTGTCTGCCAGCTGCTTGAAGTAAGTGAGCTTCCTGCTCCTGTCGCGCACGGATATCACATCCCCCGGTTTGACCAAGCAGGAGGGGATATTGGTCCTTCGCCCATTGAGATCGAAGTGGCCATGCTGCACGAGCTGTCTTGCTTGAGCGCGGGAGGAGGCGAAGCCCAAACGGTAAACCACGTTGTCCAGACGGGATTCCAGTATGGTCAACAGGTTATCGCCGGTAAGCCCCTTACGCTTCTGAGCCTCCCGGAAATAGCGGCGGAATTGCCTCTCCAAAACGCCATAGATACGACGAGCCTTCTGCTTCTCCCTCAGTCGGATGGCGTAATCCGACCCTCGACGGCGAAATTGGCTTTCTCGGCCATGCATGCCAGGTGGATAAGGACGCTTCTCCAAAGCGCACTTCGAGGTCAGGCAGCGCTCGCCTTTGAGGAAGAGCTTCTCCCCTGCCCTCCGACATAGTTTACAAACGGGACCCGTATATCTGGCCATTATCCCTCCAAATCCCAACCGTGATCCGGATCGTGAGTATCACACTCTCCGCTTCTTAGGGGGGCGACACCCATCATGAGGGATGGGAGTGACATCGGTGATAGAGACCACCTTCAAGCCCGCACTCATCAAGGCGCGTATGGCCGCCTCCCGCCCAGGGCCAGGCCCTTTAACGAAGACGTCAACCTCCCTCATGCCATAATCCATGGCCCGCCTGGCCACAGCCATAGCAGCTTGGGTAGCCGCATAAGGAGTACTCTTGCGCGATCCTTTGAAGCCAACGGTGCCAGCGCTCCCCCAAGTGACCACGTTACCCTGCTGATCGGTCATCGTGATTATGGTGTTGTTGAATGAGGCATGGATATGCGCCTGCCCGTGAGGAACGTTCTTACGTACACGACGAGTCGGTCGTCTCTTCCTCCCTTTTCGCTTCGCCATCTCTCCTCCCTATCCCAGTCAGCTATGACACTACGCCGTACGCTCACTAGAGTTGTTGCACAATTGGCTGACTGGCCTTGATAATACGATTTTCTCCTATGGCCGAAATTTGCGCATAATGGAGTGCTCTGGCCTCCGAAAACCACTTCGTGCGGGCCAAAAGTGCCTAAAACAGGTCGTTTTCGGAATAGTCTTAGATCCCTCTACTATTGTGCAACAACTCTACTACTTCTTCTTGGCTCCTCGCCTTCGGCCACGGCCAGGCACTGTCTTCCGTGGCCCCCTCTTCGTGCGAGCGTTGGTCCTGGTGCGTTGGCCGTGGACAGGTAAACCACGACGATGGCGTACCCCTCGATAACAGCCGATGTCTATCAGACGTTGGATGTTTTGCTTTACCTCTCGCCTTAGATCGCCCTCCACACGATAATTCCTATCGATGATCTGGCGCAGGCGGCTGATCTCTTCCTCGGTCAAATCTTTGACCCTGGTATCGGGATCCACCCCCGCTTGAGCGAGTATCTCCTGGCTCCTCGATCGGCCGATCCCGTAGATGTAGGTCAAGCCGATCTCCACCCGCTTATTCATAGGCAAATCGACTCCCGCGATCCGGGGCATCTTCACCTCCCTTAAGCCACCGATTACCCTTGTCTCTGCTTGTGTTTTGGATTCTCACAGATCACATACACCACGCCCTTGCGCTTGACGATCTTGCACTTAGGGCAGCGGCGTTTAACTGATGCTTTCACCTTCATGACCTCAACTCCTTTCAACAGGAGGCTTCGATGGCCTTCAGCAGTTCAGTTTGTACCTCCTCAATAGATCTGTCGCCATCTATCTCCACCAAGAGGCCCTTATTCCGATAATACTTGATGAGAGGCGCCGTTTGGGCCAAGTAGACCTGAATCCTCCTCCGTTGAACCTCCGGAGTATCATCGGAACGCTGGTAGAGTTCGCCACCGCATCTGTCGCATTTGCCAGGCTCTTTAGGGGGATCGAAGAGCGAATGGTAGACAGCCCCGCATACGCGACACGTCCAACGGCCAGCCAGCCGAGCTAAAAGGGCCTCCTCCGAGACCTTAAGGTAGAGCACCACGCATACAGATTTGCCGTCTTCGGCCAGAATCCTTTCCAAGGCCTCGGCTTGCTCGATGGTGCGGGGGAAGCCATCCAAGATCACGCCCCCTTTACAATCGGAAGCGGTTATACGTTCCCGCACCATGGAGATGGTCACATCATCAGGGACCAACTCCCCTCTCTCGAGGTGGCTTTTGGCCAACCTCCCCAGCTCCGTCTCCTCCTCGAGAGCTTGGCGAAAGAGATCCCCACTGGCCACATGAGGGATGCCTAAGGCCTTCGATAGCCTCGCCGCTTGGGTACCCTTGCCGGCGCCGGGAGCGCCCAGCAGGACGATGAACTTCGGCTCCATTCCGATCTATTTGATGAACCCTTTATAGCGTCGCATCAAGAGCTGGGCTTCTAACTGCCTTATCGTGTCCAAAGCCACACCCACCACGATCAAGAGCCCGGCGCTGGTGATGACCATGGTGCCCGTCTTGGTGATACCCCTGGCCAGCCAAGGCAAAAGGGCCACCGCCCCTAAGAAAATGGCGCCCACCAGTGTGATGCGACGAAGCACCCCCCTGAGATAGTCGGCTGTGCGTCGGCCGGGACGGATGCCGGGAATGAATCCGCCCTGACGCTTCAAAGCATCAGCTAGGTTTTGCTCCTCAAAGATGATGTCTGCGTAGAAGTAAGTGAAGCCGACGACGGTCAGAAAATAGAGTATCCAGTAGAAATTGCTGGTGGTGTTGAAGCTCCGATACACACTGTTGGCCATGCGAGCCAGCCAGTCCGGCTGAGCGGAAAGGAGATAACTGGCAATCGTTGCCGGGAAGATAAGGATAGATTGAGCGAAGATGAGAGGGATCATGCCCGCTGAATTGACGAGCAAAGGGATGTGAGTGCGCTGGCCACCGCGAACGCTCAGGCGCCTGCCCCGCATGGCTACCACCCGCCTTCCGAATTGGACGGGGATGCGGCGTTGCCCCTCCTGCACGAAGATGATGACCGCCACCGTGACAGCGGTGATAAGGAGGAAGACCACCAATCCTTTCACATTTCCTACGACGAGTGCTCCCACATTCTGGGGTATCCTGGCTACAATGCCTCCGAAGATGATAAGGGAAAGGCCATTGCCGATGCCCTGCTCAGTGATGAGCTGCCCCAGCCAGATAGCGAACATGGTACCTGCCGTGAGAGTGATGATGGTGGCCAACGTGGGCAGGAGCGTGGGGCCGGAGAGGCCGAAGTTAGTTATGACGCCCTGGCTCTGCAGCAGGCTGGCTTGGCCAAAGGCCTGCAAGAAGCTCAGAGGGATGGTCAGCCAGCAGGTGTATTGCTCGATCTTCCTCCGTCCAGCCTCGCCCTCCTCAGCTAAGCTCTTCAGCTGAGGGATGAGGGGTATCAGGAGCTGGATGATGATGGACGCAGTGATGTAAGGGTAGACCCCCATCGCTATCACCGAGAAGGTGGACATGGCTCCTCCGGAGAGGAGGTCGAGGAAGCCCAAAAACTGGCTGCGTTGGAAAAGCCGCGCCAGAGCCTGCGAATCCACGTTAGGTATAGGCACATGAGCAGCCAAGCGATATACCACCAGGATCAGGAAAGTGAATAACATCTTCCGCCTGAGGTCAGGCAGGCCAAAAGCGGTGCGTAAAGCTTGAATCATCGCATTCTTTCCTTACACAACCAACGAACTTCACAATCGTTTAGCCGGGGCTTGACGCCTCTTGGATAACCACCTATGGCAATGGCAATATCTCCACCGAACCCCCGGCGGCTAATATCTTCTCCCTTGCACTGGCCGAGAAGCGGTGGGCTTTAACGGTCAAGGGACGATTTACCTCCCCACGACCCAAGATGACCACGGGCTCCTTAGGCGACTTTATGATCCCTGCCTCGGCAAGAGTGGTGGGGGACACCTCGGCCCCGGCCTTGAACCGATCGAGACGATCGAGGTTAACCGGGGTGTAATGCACTTTGAAGATGTTGGTGAAGCCACGCTTTTGAGGAAGCCTCCTCACCAGAGGCAACTGCCCCCCTTCGAACCAAGGGGGCTTCCCTCCCCCGGAGCGAGCCTTCTGGCCCTTGGTGCCCCGGCCAGCCGTCTTGCCCTGGCCGGCGGCGATGCCTCGTCCGACCCTCTTCTTCCTCTTTTTAGCCCCTTTAGCGGGATGCAGTTCATGCAACTTCATCCTCCTCCAGCTCCTCCACTTCGATCAGATGCTCCACCTTGCGGATCATCCCCCGGATAACCGGGGTATCCTCCTGCTCCACCACATCTCCCAAATGCCTAAGGCCGAGGGCCCTGATGGTGGCCTTCTGACGCCTTGAATAGCCGATATCGCTCTTAATCCACTTGATGCGCAGCTTCTTTGCCAATGCTACCCCTCATCCAGAAAGGAGCTACCCTCTCCAGCGGAAGGCCACGCCTTCGGGCCTCCTCCTCGATATCCTTAAGCTGCAGAAGCCCTTGCAAAGTGGCTTTGACCACGTTAAGGGGGTTGCTGCTGCCTAAGGATTTGGTCAGGATATCCTTGATCCCTGCCGTCTCCACCACCGCCCTCACCGGGCCACTGGCGATAACCCCCGTGCCTGGAGAAGCAGGCTTGAGAAGCACCTTAGCTCCCTTAAATTTTGAGATCACTTCGTGAGGGATGGTGGTGCCGGCCATGGAGATCTTCTTCATGTTCTTCTTAGCCCGCTCCCTGGCTTTGTTGATGGCGTCAGGAACGCCGCGGGCCTTGCCCACACCTATGCCCACACGGCCCTGGTGATCACCAACTACTACCACAGCCCGAAAGTGGAAATGGCGCCCACCTTTGATCACCTTGGCCACTCTGGCGATGTGAACAACCCTTTCGTCGAGTTCCTCTTCCTGGAATTCCTCCTCCATTGACCCTCCTTGGTCGGCTTATAGCGGTGGTGAATGGTTGGATGCCCAGTGCCGTGCGCTAAAATTCCAGCCCACCCTCCCGCGCGCCCTCGGCTAAAGCCTTCACGCGACCATGATACTTGTAGCCGCCGCGATCGAAAACCACCCGCTTGAGCCCTTTCTCCAAAGCTCGCTTCGCCAGCAATTTCCCAACCAACCTGGCCTTCTCCGTCTTAGTAAGGCCCTTAAGCTCCTTCCTCAGCTCGGGGTCCAGGGTGGAGGCGGCCACCAGGGTATGCCCTCGGTAATCGTCGATGACCTGAGCGTAGATATGCTTTAGGCTCTTAAACACGGAGAGGCGTGGACGCTCAGGCGTGCCCACCACTTTCTTACGCACCCGGCGATGGCGCCGCCGGCGCGCTTCCTCCCTGCTCATCCTGCCCATTACAGCTTCGCTCCTATCTTGCCCGCCTTCCCAGGCTTGCGCCTTATCTTTTCGCCCTCGTAGCGGATGCCCTTCCCCTTGTATGGCTCAGGCTTGCGTACGGCCCTGATCTTAGCTGCTACATCTCCGACCAGTTCCTTGTCGTTCCCCTCAACGACGATGATCTTATTCCCCTTCTCCACGCTGAACTTTATACCTGGCGGCGGCTTTATCTCCACAGGATGGGAAAATCCGACGTGCAGAACCAGCTTATCACCCCTCATCTCGGCACGATAGCCAACACCAACCACCTCCAGCCTCTTACGATACCCTTCCGTCACTCCGGTCACCATGTTAGCCAGAAGGGAGCGAGTCAAACCATGTAGGGCGCGATGCATGCGCTCATCAGTGGGACGGGTGACGACGATCTGGTTGTCTTTCAGGGCGATTTTTATATCGGGGTGGAACGACCTCGATAGTTTGCCCCTGGGGCCCTCCACCGTAACGTGGTTCCCCTCAATGTTGATCCGAACACCCTCCGGCACTGGTATTGGCTTGCGACCTATGCGAGACACCTAAGACCCTCCTCCGGTAATGAGCACGATCCCTCAGCGACCTCGGCCTTTGCAGTAGAGTTGTTGCACAATAGTAGAGGGATCTAAGACCATTCCGAAAATGACCCGTTTTAGGCACTTTTGGCCCGCACGAAGCGGTTTTTGGAGGCCAGATCACCCCATTTATGCGCAAATTTCGGCCATGGGAGAAAATCGTACTATCAAGGCCAGTCAGCCAATTGTGCAACAACTCTAGTCCATTACCAGACGTAGCAAAGCACCTCACCGCCCACGCCGAGGCGACGAGCCTTCTGGCCCGTCATCACCCCCTTGGAGGTGGAGAGGATGGCGATCCCCATCCCGCTCAGAACCCAAGGGATGTCCTCCTTCTTAACGTAGATCCGGCGCCCTGGCTTGCTGACCCGCTTCAGCCCCCTCAAAACAGGCTCCCTGTTTTTCCCATCCCCCACGTATTTCAACATTATCCTGATCATAGGTTGAGGCCGATCGTCGGTGACCTCATAATCCTTGATGAAACCCTCCTCCTTCAGGATGCGGGCGATGTTCACCTTGATCTTGGACGCAGGGATGAGCACCTCGGTGTGCTCAGCCATAATAGCGTTTCTAATGCGAGTCAGCATATCGGCGATAGGGTCGGTTACGGACATGGTCGATTCCCCTCATTTCTCACCAACTGGCCTTCTTAACGCCTGGTATCTTCCCCTGGGAAGCCAACTCGCGGAAGCATATGCGACAGAGCCCGAAGCGACGTATGTATCCTCGCGGGCGGCCACACCTTTGACAGCGATTGCGCACCCTTACCTTATATTTTCTACGCGTTTCCCTTATGGGCAAGCATTTACGAGTCAATTTCCCCTCCTATTGCCGGCGAAAAGGCATCCCTAAAAGGGCGAGCAATCGTCTGCCTTCCTCATCGGTCTTGGCGGTAGTGACGATGGTGATCTCCATCCCCCTTATCTTGTCGATAGAATCATAATCTATCTCAGGCCAAACCAGTTGCTCTCTGAGGCCTAACGTGTAATTGCCTCGTCCATCGAAAGAATCTGGGGATACTCCTCGGAAATCGCGCTGACGAGGCAAGGCGACGTTGCAGAGCCTATCCAAGAAATCGTACATCCGATCGCCGCGCAGAGTGGCCTTGACCCCAATGGGATCCCCTTTGCGCAACTTAAAGCCAGCGATGGATTTCCTCGCCCGAGTCACGATGGGGCGCTGGCCGGTGATAGTGGCGATGTCCTGAACGGCATGATCCAATGCCTTGGGGTTCTGAATGGCTTCTCCCACGCCTACATTGACCACGATCTTCACCAGGCGTGGCACCTCCATTACATTGCGATAGCCGAACTCTTTCATTAAAGCGGGGACAACCTCCCGCTTATATCTCTCCTTTAACCTCGGAGCCATCCCTCAGATTCCTCCCTTGAACATCTGCCTTGGGGACCGGCGCCAGCCTGCAAGCTCTCCTGCTAATCGATAGTGGCTCCGCACTTCTTACAGACCCGCATCTTCTCCCCGCTCTCCAGGAGCTCATAGCCGACCCTGGTCTTCTGCTTGCAGATAGGGCAGACCAACATCACCTTCGAGACGTGAATAGGGGCCTCGAGCTCAATGATCCCTCCTCGAGCTCGCTCTCTCCCCCCTGTGGGCCTTTCCCTCTGGTGTTTCTTAACCATGTTGATGCCTGTGACTATTATTCGATTCTCCTTAGGGAGGACCTGCCGCACTTTGCCTCTACGGCCGCGGTCCTTGCCCCTGATAACCTCCACCTCGTCCCCTCTCTTGATTCTCATCGCTGCCTCCGGCATCAAACCACCTCAGGGGCCAAGGAGACGATCTTCATAAAGCCCTTATCGCGCAACTCGCGGGCCACTGGGCCGAAGACGCGGGTCCCCATAGGATTGCGGTTGGTATCCAAGATCACTGCTGCGTTCTCATCGAATTTGATGTATGAACCATCAGGGCGGGAATACTCCTTAGCCGTGCGCACGATCACGGCCTGGACTACCTGCCCCTTCTTGACGGAGCTTGTGGGGGTGGCGTCTTTGACCGAAGCGATGATCAGGTCACCTACGGAGCCGTAACGCCGCTTTGAGCCGCCCAAAACCCTGATGCACAGTATCTCCTTAGCTCCGGTGTTGTCAGCCACCTTCAGCTTGGTCTCCTGTTGAATCATTGGCCCCGCTCCAGAATCTCTTTTACGATCCAACGCTTCTCTTTGCTGAGAGGACGCGATTCAACGATGCGCACTAAGTCGCCAACGCGACAGGCGTTGTCTTCATCGTGGGCCTTATACCTTTTGGTTTTGGTGACTACCTTCTTGTAAAGGGGATGCCTGTAGGCCCTTTCAACCTCCACCACGACCGTCTTATCCATCTTATCGCTGACCACGCGGCCTATCATGACCTTTCTACGTCCCCTCATGGCCCACTTCCTCCGCTATCCCTAATTCGCGCTCGCGCAAGATGGTCTTCATCCGGGCGATATCCCTTCTCAGCTGCCTGAAGCGAGCTGTGTTTTCCACGTGTCCCACAACGCGCTGGAACCGCAGGTTTAACAACGCCCTCTGGGCTTTCTCCAGCTCCCGCTTTATCTCCTCGGTGGTCATGGCTCTGATCGCGCTCGCTTTCATGCTATACCACCTCCACCCGAGTGGGGAGCTCTTCCCTGACCACGAATTTGGTCTCTATAGGTAGCTTATGAGAGGCCAAGCGCATAGCCTCCCTTGCCGCCTCTTCGCTCACTCCAGCTATTTCGAAGAGGATGCGGCCCGGTTTCACCACCGCCACCCAGTGATCGACAGCTCCCTTGCCCTTGCCCATGCGCGTTTCGGCCGGCCTTTTGGTAACCGGCTTATCGGGGAAGACCCTTATCCAAACCTTCGCGCGGCGTTTCACATGGCGAACGATGGCCCTCCGAGCTGCCTCGATCTGACGGCTGGTCATCCAACACGGCTCCAACGCCTGCAAGCCGTAGTCGCCGAAGACCACTCTATTTCCCCGCGAAGCTCGTCCCTTCATGCGTCCACGGTGTTGATAGCGATACTTTACCCTCTTAGGCATTAGCATCTCGGTTCTCCTCAGCGGTTTCCTAGCTGTTAGCCCTTGCTTTCCTCAGCAGAGGCCTCGGGGAGGACATCGCCCTTGTAAATCCAGACCTTGACGCCAATGCGGCCGTAGGTGGTAAGGGCTTCAGCCTGAGCATAATCGATGTCCGCCCGAATGGTCTGGAGGGGCACCCTTCCCTCGTGCACCCATTCACAACGAGCCATCTCTGCCCCACCTAACCGGCCTTTGCAAGCGATCTTCACCCCTTTGGCCCCCGCCTCCATGGCCCTGGCAGCAGCCCTCCTCATGGCGCGCTGGTGGGAGACGCGCCGCTCCAGTTGCTCGGCGATGCTCTTAGCCACTAAGCGAGCGTCCAATTCGGGCTTCTCTATCTCCTTGACCTCGATCTGTACCCTTTTATTGGTCAATTCCTCCAAGCGATGGCGCAGGATCCTGACATTAGCGCCTCGGTGGCCGATGACGATGCCCGGCCTGGCCGTATGGATGGTGAGGAAGACCTGCTTAGGGAAGCGCTCGATCTCGATGCGGGAGATGGCCGCATCGTCCAACTCCTTCTCTATGAATTCGCGAATGGCTAAGTCCTCACCCAGAAGTTCGACGTATTTCTTCCCCTCAGCATACCACTTGGATTCCCAGTCTGTAGTTATCCCCAATCTAAACCCGATCGGATGTACCTTGCGGCCCAATGGATCCTCCTTCAATAGGCGCTTTAGCGTCGTTGAGGCTAAGCGCTTCAGCGTTTAGCTATGAGGTTGGAACCCTCTCCTCCAAAATGACTGTGATATGCGAAGACCGTTTCAGGATGGGCTTCACCCGCCCGCGGGCCCCAGCTCGATATCGCTTAAGAGTGGGTCCTGGATCGGCAAAGATGCGGGCGATGTAAAGGTCATCCCTGGAAAGCCCGTAGTTCTCCTCCGCATTGGCGATGGCAGACCTGATGACCTTGGCCACAGGCTTAGCCGCCGCCTGAGGCATAAAGCTGAGGAGAACCAGGGCCTCGTCTGCCTTTTTGCCCCTCACCTGGTCGATCACTCGACGCACTTTCTGGGGGGACATCCGCACATATTTCGCTGCCGCCTTGACTTGTAGACCCATGCCTCACCCTCAACTACTTCTTCTTTTTAATCCGTAGGTACTTCTCCTTGATCTTATGTCCACGGAATGTCCTGGTGAGGGCAAATTCCCCCAGCTTGTGGCCCACCATCTCCTCGGTGATGTAGATGGGCACGTGCCTCCGCCCATCGTGCACAGCTATGGTGTGGCCTACCATCTGCGGGAAGATGGTGGAGGCCCTGGACCAGGTCTTGATCACGCGCTTCTCCCCACGCTTATTCATCTCCTCGATCTTTCTGAGCAATTTGGGATCAACATACGGCCCTTTCTTAAGCGACCTAGGCACGGTTAACCCTCCATTGAAGCGATCAGGCCAACAGGTAAGAGGGGTCTGTTATCTCTTCCCCTCATTGCGTCGGCGAAGGATGTACTTGTCGGTATCCTTGCGCCGGCGTGTCTTCTTGCCCATGGTCGGCTTGCCCCAGGGGCTCTTCGGAGAGGGCATGCCCACAGGGGTCTTCCCCTCCCCTCCGCCGTGCGGATGGGCCTCCGGCGACATGACTGTGCCGCGCACCTTCCCCCGCCGGCCCAGGTGTCGCCTCCTCCCAGCCTTCCCCAGCTCGATGCTCCCGTGTTCGACGTTGCCCACCTGGCCCACAGTGGCCATGCATTTCTTATGGATCAACCGTATCTCCCCGCTGGGGAGGCGCACGTGGGCGTAGTTCCCCTCCTTGGCCATAAGTGTCGCCGCACAGCCCGCGGAGCGGACCAGTTGCCCGCCCCGCCCGGGTTGCAGCTCGATATTATGGATGGGGGTGCCGGGGGGAATTCGCTCGAGAGGCAGGGCATTGCCCACTCGGACCTCGGCGTCGGGGCCCGAAACGACCGTATCGCCCACCTTTAACCCCAGAGGAGCGATGATGTAACGCTTCTCGCCGTCAGCATAGACCAGCAGAGCGATGCGCGCCGAACGGTTAGGATCGTACTCGATGGAATCGACACGGGCGGGGATGCCGATTTTATCTCGCTTAAAATCTATGATGCGATACCGACGTTTATGCCCCCCACCACGATAGCGCACGGTGATCCTACCCTGGGAATTTCGACCCGCCTTCTGATGAAGGGGGGCCAACAATGACTTTTCGGGCTTGGTCCTCGTTATCTCCTCAAAAGTGTAGCCAGTCATCCCTCGCCGGCCAGGCGAGGTGGGCTTATACACCTTAATAGGCATTGATTATCCTCCCTTAAGGAATTCGATGCGCTGGCCAGGGGCTAAAGTGACCACCGCTTTCTTCCAAAGCGGAGTGCGACTCCTTCGCGCCCCGAAACGCCGCCTCTTGCCGGGCATGACCATGGTATTGACGGAGACCACATCCACGTCGAACAATTCCTCCACCGCCTTCTTGATCTGCAACTTGTTAGCCCTGGGATCGACCTCGAAGACATATTGGTTATTATGCTCCATCCTCTCGGTCTTCTCCGTCCTGATAGGACGTCTTAAAATCTGATAAGCGTCCATCGCCATTCACCTTAACCCAAGAAAGATTCGATGACCGCCAACGCATCCAAAGGAATTATCAAGTAATCATAGGTGAAAAGATCCCTGATGTTCAGGTAATTGGCCCGCAAGGTCTTGACGTCAGGGAGGTTGTAAGCCGACTTCTCGACGTTGAAATTCCTCTCTGCCAGGAGGACCAAGGCGCTGGAATCGACCTTGAGAGCATCCAGGATGGCCACCATCTCCTTGGTTTTGGGCTTGGGCATGTTGAGCTCGTTTAGCACGATGATCTGCCCATCCTTAGCCTTGACGGACAGGGCCGAGCGCAGCGCCAAACGGCGCATCTTCTTGGGCATCTTCTGGCGATAACTCCTCGGGCGAGGACCATGAGCGACGCCTCCCCCCTTCCATTGGGGTGCCCGAGTGCTGCCATGGCGGGCCCTTCCCGTCCCCTTCTGACGCCAGGGCTTGCGGCCTCCCCCGGAGACCTCCCCCCTGGTCTTGGTCTTGTGGGTGCCTAAGCGAGCATTGGCCAGCTGACGCACCAAGGCCTGATGCATCACCGGCACGTTAGGGACGATGCCGAAGATGTCCTCCCGCAGTTCGATCTCATCAACTATTTGACCGGTTACGTCGTACACAGGCACTTTCATTTCCGCCTCTTCCCTAACGCCTTCCGAGCCTCTTTGATGATCAACAGTCCATTCCTCGGCCCGGGCACCCCCCCCTTCACCGCCATTAGATCCCGCTCCGGATCCACCATCACCACCTCCAAGTTCTGCACGGTGACGCGTTTATTCCCCATATGGCCAGCCATGCGTTTCCCTTTGATGACACGCCCTGGGGTGGAAGCGCCGATGGAGCCGGGAGCTCGATGGCGATCCGTCTGACCATGGGTTTTAGGCCCTCTGGCGAAGCCATGCCTCTTGATCACCCCGGCGAATCCCCGACCCTTCGAAGTGCCGACTACATCCACCTTGTCGCCTACGTCGAAGATACTGACCCTGATCTTCTGTCCCTCCTCGTATTCGCTGACATCAACGCCGCGGATCTCCCTCAGGTAGCGCAGAGGAGGGAGGTTGTTCTTCCTGAGGTGCATGAGCTCTGGCCTGGTGAGGTGCTTAGGTGTGGTCTCCTCAAAGCCGAGTTGAATGGCCTCGTAGCCGTCCCTCTCCTTCGTCTTCTTCTGGGTCACAAAACACGGCCCCGCTTTTATGACCGTCACCGGGACGACGTTCCCGTTCTTATCGAATATCCGGGTCATGCCCACTTTCTTTCCCAAAATCCCTTTCATCGTTCTGATCCCTACTAAGATAGTCAATGGGTCATCGGCCAAGCGGCCAATAGATCACTGGCAAGGTGAAGCCGGGCCATTAGCGTGCGAGATCGAGGAAGCTCAGCGAGCGCGCCCTTTTCGCCCAGCGACGACATTGGTCGCCGCATCTTAAAGCTTGATTTCGATGTCCACTCCAGGGGGCAAGTTAAGGCGCATCAGCGAGTCGATGGTCTCCGAGCTGGGATCGATGATGTCGATCAGGCGCTTATGGGTTCGGATTTCAAAGTGCTCCATCGAGCGCTTATCGATGAAGGGCGAACGGGGCACGCAGAACCTCTCGATTTTGGTCGGCAAAGGAACCGGCCCCACCACCTCCGCACCCGTCCGCTCGGCCGTCTCCACGATCAATTTAGCCGATTGATCGAGAACGCGATGGTCATACGCCTTCAGGCGAATCCTGATCTTTTGTTTAGCCATCTCATCCACTCACTGCAAACTCACCGACGAGCTTCTCCATCACTTCGGAAGGCACCTTGTCGTAGTAGTCAAACTCCATGGTGAAGGTCCCCCGCCCCTGGGTCATGGAGCGTAGATCGGTAGCATAGCCGAACATCTCCGCCAGGGGGACATGGGCCCGCACCACCTGCAAACCATCGCTGCGACGTTCCATCCCCTCGATTTGAGCTCGCCGCGTTGAGAGATCACTCATGACTTCCCCGGTGAACTCCTCGGGGATCACCACCTCCAACTTCATGATCGGCTCGAGGAGGACGGGTCCCGCCCTCTGCACGCCGCTTTTGAAGGCTTTGGAGGCGGCGATCTTGAAGGCGATGTCGGAAGAGTCCTCTTCATGATAGGAACCGCCCACAAGAGCGACCTTAATGTCAACTAACGGATAGCCAGCTAACACCCCGCTTTCCATTGCCTCCCGCACACCCATCTCCACAGCGGGGATAAACTCCTTGGGGATGACACCCCCTTTGGTTCGGTCCTCGAATTCAAAGTTCCGGCCAGCCTCTAAGGGCTCCAATTCGAGCCATACATGGCCATATTGGCCACGCCCACCGGTCTGGCGGATGAAACGCCCCTCAGAACGAACGGAGCGAGTTATGGTCTCCCTGTAGGCCACCTGAGGTTTGCCCACATGGGCGCCCACCCCAAACTCCCGAAGCATCCTGTCGACCAGGATCTCCAGATGCAACTCGCCCATGCCGGAGATAATCGTCTGCCCTGTCTCCTTGTCCAGCCTTACCCGAAAGGTGGGATCCTCCTCGGCTAAACGGCGCAGGGCCTCGTTCATCCTCTCCTCATCGGCCAGGGTTCGGGGCTCGATAGCCACTGAGATCACAGGCTCCGGGAACTTTATGGACTCGAGCACCACTGGACGCCGAGGATCGCACACCGTCTCGCCGGTGAAAGTATCCTTAAAGCCCACCACAGCAGCTATGTCACCGGCGTAGACCATGGGGATCTCCCGGCGACGATTGGCGTACATCCTGAACAGTTTCCCAACCCGCTCCTTCCTCCCTTTAGTAGAGTTCAGGACGTAGGAGCCAGGCGAGAGCGTTCCCGAGTAAACCCGCACATAGCTCAGGCGGCCCGCATAGGGATCGGAAGCGATCTTAAAAGTCAAACCGGCAAAGGGTTCATCCTCATCCGCCGCGCAGCTCACTTTCTCCCCTGTCCTTGGATCGATCCCCTCGATTGGAGGTACTTCCACGGGAGAGGGAAGGTAATCGACCACCGCATCGAGCAGAGGTTGGATCCCCTTGTTGCGTAAGGCGGACCCGCAGAGGACCGGCACCAACTTCCCGGACAGGGTAGCCTTACGCAATGCCCGACGTAACTCCTCCGGGGTGATTTCCTTCCCCTCCAGGTAGCTGAGGAGCAATTCCTCGTCGGTCTCAGCCACCCTTTCCATCAGTATCTCCCTGTAGTGGGCTGCCTTCTCCTTCAGCTCATGGGGGATCTCCTCAAAGCTGAATTTAGTGCCCAGTTCATCGAGGTAGATGAGGGCCTTGTTCTCGATGAGGTCCACCACCCCTCTGAAATCCTCTTCGACCCCCAAAGGGATTTGCAAGGCCACCGGCGTGGCCCCGAGCTTCTCCCTGATCATATCTACAGTGCGCCAGAGGTTGGCTCCCACTCTATCCATCTTGTTGACGAAGCAGATGCGCGGGACATGGTAGAGATCGGCCTGGCGCCAAACGGTCTCCGATTGGGGCTCCACCCCTGCCACGGCGTCGAAGAGGACGATCCCCCCATCCAGGACACGGAGGCTGCGTTGCACCTCCGCGGTGAAATCTATGTGGCCGGGGGTGTCCACGATATTGATCTGGTAACCCCGCCAATAGCAGGTGACGGCAGCCGCGGTAATGGTGATGCCTCGTTCCCTCTCCTGCTCCATCCAATCGGTAACTGTAGTGCCCTCATCGACCTCACCCATGCGATGGGTGAGGCCGGTATAAAAGAGCATCCTCTCAGTGCAGGTAGTTTTGCCCGCATCGATATGAGCGATGATCCCTATATTGCGCATCCTTTGCAGAGGATATTCCCTGGGCATAACTCCGAACCTCAAGGCCGCGCTAACTCGGCCCGTATTCCCCTTACCAACGGTAATGGGCGAAGGCCTTGTTGGCCTCGGCCATCTTATGGACGTTCTCCCTCTTCTTGATGGTGGCGCCTCGGCCCATAGAAGCATCTATCAATTCGTTGGCCAGCCTCTCGATCATGGTCCTCTCAGGGCGCTCCCGAGCCGATTGGACCAGCCAACGCAAGGCTAAGGATGTGCGGCGATGGCTGGGCACCTCTATAGGCACCTGGTAAGTGGCTCCTCCCACCCTGCGTGGCCTGACCTCTAAGATAGGACTGGCGTTCTCGACCGCTTTCTCGAAGACGGTCAAAGGGTCCTTATGGGTCTTCTCTTTGATCAGATCGAACGCATTGTAGACGATCCGAGCAGCCAGGCTCTTCTTTCCGTCCTTCATCACCTTGTTGATTAGCTTAGCCACCATCACACTATTGTATTTGATGTCGGGTTCGATATTCCGCTTAGGGGGACGATAGCGTCTGGGCATTTTCTCTCCTCTCGACTCTCAAAGATACGGGATACAAGACCAAGCTGGACGTCTTGTATCCCGTAATCGGCTGTAAAGAGGGCAGGATTCCTATTACGCCGGCTTTTTAGTGCCATACTTCGAACGCCCTTTTTGACGCCCCTCCACCCCGCCGGCATCCAGGGCCCCTCGGATCACGTGATAGCGGATGCCAGGCAGGTCCTTGACCCGGCCGCCCCGCACCAGCACCACCGAGTGTTCCTGCAGATTATGCCCTTCACCAGGGATATAGGCGGTTATCTCGACGCCGCTGGTGAGGCGAACACGGGCTATCTTGCGCAGGGCGGAGTTAGGCTTCTTGGGCGTCATGATCTTCACCTGGGTGCACACTCCTCGCTTCTGAGGTGCACCTTCGGTGTGCATCCTCCTCTGCTTCAGGGCGTTATACCTGAAATGCAATGCCGGAGCTTTGCTCTTTTTCCTTTTCTTTTTTCGCCCCTTCTTGACTAACTGGTTAATGGTGGGCAAATCGCCTCCTTACCTTTTGAAACTTCCTTATGGCTTACAGCTCAAATAAGCTGTAAGCTATTATAAGGTATAATTTCGAAAAGGTCAAATCTCACCTGCTGGATGGCGGCCTTAAACCAAAGCCGAGCCAAGGCAGCTTCTTCTCCCCTTCCTCCTTACCGAAGCGGATGCTCTCGCCGTTCTCATTGTAGATTTCCACTGAGAGGCCTAAGCTCTGCAGCTCCTTAACCAAGACGCTAAAAGAGGCAGGGACCTCCGGCTCCTCTATCTCCTCCCCCTTGATGATGGCCTCGTAAGCCTTAATGCGTCCCACCGTATCGTCGGATTTGACGGTGAGCATCTCCTGAAGGGTGTGAGCCGCTCCGTAAGCTTCTAAAGCCCAGACCTCCATCTCGCCAAAGCGCTGGCCGCCGAATTGAGCCTTGCCTCCCAAGGGCTGCTGGGTGATCAGGGAGTAGGGACCAGTGGAGCGGGCATGGACTTTGTCTTCCACCAGGTGGTGGAGCTTCATCATGTTGATGATCCCCACTGTGACCGGCTGATCGAAAGGCTCTCCTGTCTTACCATCGTAGAGGATCATCTTGCCGGTGGTGGGGAGGGGGGTGTTTATCTCCTTGCTCGCATGCAGGGCCTCCAACTGGAGCTCCTCATCCGAGAGTTGGGAAAGGTCCACCTCTCGCCACTCGCCCTTCTCTATCCTCTCCTTCAGCCATTCGCGCAGACAGGTCAGCCGCGCCTTCTTATCGGCCTCCCGGCGCTCAGACAAGGGGCGGGGATCGTCCTCGAAGACCAGGATCTCATCCGGGTCATAGCCTCGCTCCGTCAGCCACTCCCGAAGGGCCGCTCGGCGGGCGTAAACCCAATTGGAAGCCAAAGCCTCCTCGTCGTAGCCTTTCCCTTTCAGCTCCTGGCTGAGGTAAAGCAGGCAAAGCTCCTCATCGTCGTCTAATTCCTGAGGATCGTGTCCCGTCTCCTCCAGCCACCTCCAAGCTCTGTCCTTAACCTCAGCCCAAGCACGATCGATGAGCCAGGCCCGTGCCAGCTCCGCCTCGATCTCCTCCTCGTCGGCTCCATCGAAGACGGGGGAGATGGCCCGGAAGCCCAAACGAGAGGCTGCCCAGCCCAAGTGGGTCTCCAGAACCTGGCCGATGTTCATCCGGCCAGGCACGCCGATGGGGTTGAGGATGAGTTCTATGGGAGTGCCATCGGGCAGGAAGGGCATGTCCTCGATGGGCACCACCTTGGAGACCACCCCTTTGTTGCCATGGCGGCCAGCCATCTTATCGCCCACGGTGATCTTGCGCTTTTGGGCCACGCTGACCCTCACCAGCCTGTTGACCCCCGCTGGCAGGCCACGATGCTCCCCTCGCTCGAAGGTTTTTATGTCGATCACCTTGCCCCTTTGGCCGTGGGGCATGCGCAGGGAGGAATCCTTAACATCATAGGCTTTCTCGCCGAAGATGGCCCGCAGAAGTTTCTCCTCAGGGGTCAGTTCGTGCTCACCTTTAGGCGTGATCTTGCCCACCAAGATGTCGTTGGGGCCGACCTCGGCTCCGATGCGTATGATCCCGTCCTCGTCGAGGTCTTTCAGAGCGTCCTCGCCCACGTTGGGGATGTCACGGGTGATCTCCTCAGGCCCCAACCTCGTATCGCGTTCCTCGATCTCGTGCCTTTCGATGTGGATGGAGGTGAATTTATCCTCCCGCACTAAGCCCTCGCTGATAATGACAGCATCCTCGTAGTTGTAGCCCTCCCAGGAGAGGAAAGCGACCAGGACGTTTTGGCCTAAAGCCAGTTCGCCCCCTGCGGTGGAGGAACTATCAGCCAAGACATCGCCCTTCTTCACCCGGTCGCCTTTGCTCACAATAGGGCGCTGGTCTAAGCAGGTGCTTTGATTGGAGCGGATGTACCTATCCAGAGTGTAGACATGCCGATGTCCATGGGCATCCTCCACCACGATGTGGCGACCTGTGACACTCACTACTTCGCCATCCTCCTCAGCTATCACGACCTGGCCCGGATCCAGTCCCGTTGGCTTCTCCATGCCTGTACCCACGATGGGGGGTTCAGGCATAAGCAAAGGCACCCCCTGGCGCTGCATATTGGAACCCATCAGGGCACGGTTAGCATCGTCGTGCTCCAGGAAGGGGATGAGGGACGCCGAGACGCCTACGATCTGCTTGGGCGATACATCCATGTAATCGACCTTCTCAGGCGCTTCGAGGAGGAATTCCCCTCCACGCCTCACCGAGATGCGTTCGCCTATCAGCTGCCCTTTCTCGTCCAAAGGGGTATTGGCCTGAGCGATGGTGTACCGCTCCTCCTCATCCGCAGCGAGGTAGACGATCTCGTTGGTGGCTATAGGCACGACCGCCACCTCAGAGAGAGCCGGCGCCAGGGAGGCGATGCGCTTCGCCAGTTCGGGGGTGATGGAGGTGCCCGCTTCAGCGATCACCTCCTCCGTCTCAGGATCTTTAATGTCCTTCCGCAGGGTTTTGCCCACCAGTTTCTCATACTCATTGGGCACAGTATTGATGACCCTGCGGTAGGGGGTTTCGATGAAGCCATAGTCATTAATCCGCGCATAGGTGGCTAAACGGCCTATAAGTCCGATGTTAGGGCCCTCGGGAGTCTCGATAGGGCAGATTCGCCCGTAGTGGCTGCGGTGTACGTCTCTCACATCGAAGCCTGCACGTCGGCGCTTAAGCCCTCCCGGCCCCATGGCCGAAAGGGTCCGCTTATGGGTCAGCTCGGATAGGAGGTTAGTCTGCTCCATAAATTGGGATAATTGACTGGACCCGAAGAATTCCCTGATAGAGGCCACCACGGGCCTGATGTCGATCAGGGACACGGGCGTGACCTGCTGGGGATCTCTGATGCTCATCCTCTCCCGGATCGAGCGCTCCATACGCAGGAAGCCGATGCGCAGGTGGTTCCGTAAAAGCTCGCCCACCGTCCTGACCCGCCGGTTGCCTAAATGGTCGATGTCGTCCGGCATCTCGATCTCGTTGTTGACCAGGATCAAGTGCTCTACCACCTTGACCAAATCCTTCTTGGTCAAAGTGCGCCTGCTGAGGGGCACATCGAGCCCTAATCGTCGGTTGATCTGATAGCGCCCTACCTTCCCCAGATCGTAGCGATGGTTGTCCAGTAGCTGGGAAACCAGGTAGCTCTTAGCGTTCTCCAAATTGAGAGGGTCACCTGGGCGCATCCTCTTAAAGAACTCCAAGAGGGCCTCCTGAGCTATGTTGCGTCCCTCCTTTGGCTCCAAGGCGGGCTCCGATGCTATGGTGGCTGCGATGTAGGAGTGTCCAGGCGCGTTATCCACGGTTGCAAAAAGGTCGAAAAGCTCTCGATCCGTACCTTCTTTCAGGATGTCTTGATCGGCAGTGCCATCATCAACGGCCGCAAGGGCACGCAAGAGGAGGGTCACTGGGACACTGCGTTTGCGGTTGACCCTGACAATGATATCGTCCCGCCTGCGGGTCTCGAACTCCAACCAGGCTCCTCGGTCAGGGATGAGCTTGGCCTGACCCAGGATTCGGCCCGTCGTTCGGTCTTCCTCGGCATCGAAATAGATGCCGGGAGAGCGGATGAGCTGGCTGACCACCACCCTCTCGATGCCATTGATGATGAAGGTGCCATTGCTGGTCATGAGGGGGAAGTCGCCCATAAAGACCTCTTGCTCTTGGATCTCGCCCGTCTTCCTGTTGATCAACCGCACCCGCACCCATAGGGAACCGGCGAAAGTGAGGTCCATCTGGCGACATTCCTTCGCGTTGTACTGTGGCTCCTCAAAGCGGTAATCCAGAAAGTGCAACTCCAGGTCCTTGTTGTAACTGACAATGGGGGAGAGCTCGTCAAATAGCTCCCGTAGTCCGACCTCCTGGAACCACTTGAAGGAATTAAGCTGGACCTCGATCAAGGTAGGCAAAGGCAATATATCGGGTATTTTAGCATACGACTTACAAGCCCAATCGTGGATCATTAGACAGCTACCCCTCCTCACTAAGGCTCCAAAACGTTCGCTTTTCGAATTATATCATCTAAACTACCTTCTGTCAAACTCCAAAAAAGCCATGTCAGAGCGGTGTAGATAACGACGAAGGGCCTCCCTTATACCCCCTTCGCTTCGAGAGGCCCCGGTCACAGACGAGTTTAGTGACGCCTATCTACCCCTCTTGCAGATGCTCCTCAATGAAAGCTATCGCATCCCCCACAGTGGTGATTCCCTGGGCTTCCTCGTCGGAGATCTCGCGGCCGAATTCATCCTCAAGGGCCATGATCAACTCGACTAAATCGAGCGAATCCGCCCCCAGATCCTCGCGAAAATCCGCTTTCAGAGTGACCTCTTTCTCATCAACGCCCAGGTATTCAACGATGATGGATTTGACTCTCTCGAATATCTCCTCCCTAGTCAACCCTCTCACCTCCATTCGTGGATTCAAACATCAAATTTGCTTTGATTTTACCACATTGCGGCCCCTTGTCAAATATTATAACACAATCGATGGCAAGAGGAAGCGGGATCGTAAGTTCGTTAAGCTTAAAAGGCATCCCTATCCTGCCCAAATAAATCGTCTCCTTGACAACCTCATCCCAATCATATATAATGAGGCCGTGAATGCAAAAATGTCAAAGCTATCCTTCTCACGAGGACATCCAGTGAGCGGGAAAGGCTAGGGAGGAGATATGGGACAGACATTGGAGGGCGAAACTCAGGCTTCTTCCCCGATGGCGAAGTATCTGGAAGAGGGGTATGACTACGAATTCCCCCATCGCGGTGAGATCCGCCAGGCGAAGGTGGTATCCATTGAGCCCCACGAGATCATCGTGGATGTGGGGGCGAAGCGGGATGGGATCGTCCCGAGCAGGGACCTGGAGATGCTGGGGGAGGAGGCTGTAGCCGAGATAAAGGTCGGCGATGAGTTGCCCGTTTATATCCTCCAGCCGGAGGATCGCGAAGGGAAGATGATCGTCTCCATAAACATGGCCCGTAAGCACCAGGATTGGCTACGGGCCCAAGCATTATTTGAGAGCGGCGAACTATTTCAGGGAAAGGTGATCGGATATAACAAGGGCGGGGTTTTCGTCTCCTTCGGCGAGCTTAAAGGATTCGTACCAGCCTCACAACTCCTGGATATACCCAAAGGGTTGCCCCATAACGAGAGGATGAAAAGGCTCTCCAAGCTTATAGGCAAGGAGTTGCCCCTTAAGGTCATAGAGGTCGATCGCTCCCGCCGTCGCCTCGTCTTATCCGAGCGCGCGGCCCAACGCCAGTGGCGTGAGCTGAAGAAAGAGCAACTAATGGAGGAGCTCGTCGAAGGTGAGGTCCGGCAGGGCACGGTCACTAAGCTGTGTGATTTTGGCGCCTTCGTTGACCTGGGAGGTGCTGAGGGCCTGGTACATATCTCTGAACTCTCCTGGGGCAAGGTAAACCATCCCCGCGAGGTACTGAAGGTCGGGCAGAAGGTAGACGTCTACATCCTGCATTTGGATTACGAGGAGAAGAGGATCGACCTAAGCATCAAGCGCCTCCAGCCTGACCCCTGGACTTTGGTTGATGAGAAGTACAGGATCGGCCAACTGGTCAAAGGCACCATCACCAAAGTGGTCGACTTCGGAGCTTTTGCGCGCATCGAGCCAGGGTTAGAGGGCCTGATCCATATCTCCGAATTGTCCGAGGGTAACCTCGAGCACCCAAGCCAGGTGGTACGCGAGGGCGATGAGCTGACCCTGCGGATCATCAGCATCGAACCGATGCGCAAGCGGATAGGACTTAGCCTGCGCAAAGCGCGTTAGCGGGCTGAGCAGGGATCGCCTCTTAGAAAGGGGGTGATCTAAAGGAGCATAAACGGTCCATCAGCTGGTTCCCCGATGCGCTCTCATCCGGAACCCTCTCGCGTTTGGGAGAGAGCGCGTCACCTTAGGGTTAATTTGATAAAGGAGGAAAGAAGATGCTTGGCAAGAAGGCCATAGTGGTGTTGCTCTCCCTTCTGATGGTGTTAGCCGCCTGTGCGCCGGCGACGCCTGAGAAGGTCGAGATCACGGTGGTGGTGCCCCCCAAGCTGAAGGCCGCCTGGATCTACGTGGGCCCCATCGGGGACTACGGGTGGAGCCACGCCCACGAGCGAGGGAGGCTATATGTCAAGGACAAGTTCCCCTGGCTTGAGGCTTTACCGCCTGCAGAATCCGTGGCGGAGGCCGATGTCGACCGTTACATCGAGAGGTTCATCGTCGAGGAGGGGGCGGACGTCGTCTTTACCACCAGCTTCGGCTTTATGGATGCCACCATAGAAGCAGGAAAGAAGCACCCCGATAAGATCCTCTTTCACTGCTCTGGCTATAAGAGGGCTCCCAATGTGGGCACTTACTTTGCCGAATTTTATCAACTTTATTACCTGAACGGGCTCATGGCCGGGGCGCTCACTAAGACGGGCAAGGTCGGCTACGTGGCCGCCCATCCCATCCCAGAGGTGGTCAGGCACATCAATGCCTTCGCTTTGGGCGTCAAGGAGGTCAACCCAGAGGCCACGGTGCACGTGCGGTGGCTCTTCGCCTGGTATGATCCAGCAAAGGCCAGGGAGGCAGCTGAATCCCTCATCGCCGAGGGTTGCGATGCGCTGGCTTTCACCGAGGACTCTCCGACAGTCATCGAGGTTGGCCAGGAATATGTCGAGAAGGGGAAGCCCATCTACACCTTCAGCCACTACAGCCCCATGCAGGACTTCGGCGCCGACTCCTGCGTGAGCGGCCAGCTCGTCCACTGGGAAGTCCTCTACGAGGACATCTTGGCCAAGATCTACGCCGGCGCCTACACCAACGAGAACCTGGAGAAGGTGGACTACTGGTGGATGCTGAAAGAGGGAGCCGTGGAGCTAGGAGGGAAGTTCGGGGTGCCCATTAACCCCAAGTTCGAGGCGCCCCTCAAGGAGAAGAAGGTAACCGATCCCGTGTTCGGCGAGATAAGCGTCTACGACCTGGTCATGAAGAGGGTGGAGCAGATGAGCGAGGAGACGGTGCTCTTCGACCCCTTCACCGGCCCCATCAAAGACCAGGCGGGCAAGGTAAGGATAGAGGCCGGGCGCAGGGCCACCCACGACGAGCTGTGGACGATAGATTGGTTTGTGGATAACGTGGTAGGAGAGATCCCACGTTAATGGAGGTCATTTCCCAGCTTGATCCTTGCAGGAACCCAGCCACCGGCTAAACCGGTGGCTGGATCTACCCTCTGCCATGCTCGATTTGGCGATCGTTATCGTGAACTACAATACCCGTGATCTCTTGCGGGATTGCCTGACTTCGATCTACGAGAGCCGGGGCGATTTCTCCTACGAGGTCTGCGTGGTGGATAACGCCTCCGAGGACGGCAGCGTGGAGATGGTAAGGGGGGGATTCCCTCAGGTTAAGCTTATCGCCAGCCCCGTTAACGGCGGCTACGCCTATGCTAACAATTTGGGACTCCGGACCTTCGGCTTTGGGGATGAGGGTAGCTCGTCCTCCCTTCCCCGCTATGCCCTCCTCCTTAACCCCGACGTCGTACTCCCTCCCTCCGCCCTTCAAGGGATGCTGGAGTTCATGGATGCCCATCCCCAAGCCGGAGCGGCCGGGCCCAAACTGATACGTAAGGATGGGACCCTCGACCTAGCTTGTCGTCGTAGCTTTCCTACCCCCGAGGTCTCCTTCTATCGGCTGACCGGCCTCAGTAAGCTCTTCCCCAAAAGCCGCCGCTTCGGACGATATAACCTGACCTACCTCGACCCCGACGAGGTGACCGAGGTGGACTCGGTGGTCGGGGCCTTCATGATGGTCAGGAGGGAGGCCATTCAACAAGTGGGGCTCCTGGACGAGGATTTCTTCATGTATGGTGAGGATTTAGATTGGGCCCTCCGCATCAAGGAGGCGGGCTGGAAGATCTACTACAACCCCCGGGTGACGGCCCTCCACTACAAAAGAGCTTCCACTAAACATAGCCTCAGAGCCCGCTATGAATTCTACCGAGCCATGTACATCTTTTACCAGAAGCATTATGCCGCCACAACTCCCCTCTGGCTCCACTGGCTGATCGTGGGAGGCATCGCCCTGCGCGGCGGGATAGCTATGCTAAACGCGGTTATAACCAGAAAGGTGGCAAGATGAAGCGAAAGGCGAAGCTGCTCTCCACCATCTCCCTGGTTGGCATGGACGCCCTCATGATGGGCTTAGCCTTTTTCCTTGCCTACCGTCTGCGACTGCTCACCGAGTATGAAAACATCGCCCCCTTTCCCTCCTACTGGGGCATGATGCTTATCCAGCTGGTCAGTCTGTTAACCCTCTTCTTCTTCTACAAGCTTTACCACCGCCAGCGCGTCCTATCTTACATCGATGAATTCTACTCCGTTTTCGGAGCCACCTCAGTGGGCACCATTGTGGCTTTCGCCTTCATATCCTTCATCTTCAAGAACAGGCTGGATTACCCCCGCCTGATGATGGTCTATGCATGGATACTGACCGTCCTCCTAGTGAGCGTAGGACGCCTCGTTCACAACCGTCTCTGGAGGGCACTGCAGGCCAGGGGATGGGGCAGGGATAGGGTGCTTATCGTGGGCACGGGCGAGGTGGCCCGGATGATCCTGCAGAAGATACGCTATTCGCCCGGGTTAGGTTATGAGGCAGTGGGGCTGGTGGCTCAAACGCGGGAGGAACCCCTTAAACCCCCCATCCTGGGCACTGTCGAGGAGCTGCCCTCCATCATCGAGAGCAAAGGCATCGACGAGGTGATCATCGGCCTGCCTGAGGCTTCCCACCAGGAGATCCTGACCATCATCTCCTTGTGCGAGCGGGAAAAGGTGAACATCAAGGTCTTCCCCGATGTCTTTCAAATCATGGCTCGCAAGATCAGCATCGGCGACCTTGACGGGATGCCCCTCCTCACCGTGGGGGAAATCCCCCTGCACGGTTGGAGGGCCGCTCTCAAGCGAGCAATGGATTTGGTGGGCGCCGCGATCGGCTTGATCCTCTTCTCCCCGCTGATGCTGCTCACCGCCCTGCTTATCAAACTGGATTCGCCTGGTCCGGTCTTTTACACCCAAGAGCGCATGGGACTGGACGCCAAGCCCTTCATGATACTCAAATTCCGCTCCATGCGGAAGGATGCCGAGGCCGAGACGGGCCCCGTCTGGGCCACTGAGGAAGACCCCCGCTGTACCCGCCTTGGCGCCTTCATCCGTCGCTTCTCCATCGATGAGCTACCTCAGCTCATCAACGTCCTCCTGGGAGAGATGAGCTTGGTGGGCCCCCGTCCGGAGCGCCCCCCATTTGTCAAGCAATTCGAGCAGAGCATCCCCCGCTACATGGAGCGGCATAGAGTGAAAGCGGGCATGACCGGCTGGGCCCAGATCCACGGCCTACGGGGCTATACTTCTATCTACGAGAGGACCAAATACGACCTCTGGTACATCGAGAATTGGTCCCTCCTCTTAGACATCAAGATTATCCTTAAAACCATCCTCAATCTCTTGACCGGTCGGAAAGTTTAGTTTGCCCAGGTGACGGGTTCCATCAGCAAGATTTGAGGAGGTTATCCATGGACTTAAGCTTCACCGAAGAGCATGAGATGATCCGCAGGATGGCACGGGAATTCGCCGAGAAGGAGGTAGCTCCTATAGCGGCAGAGATGGACGAAAAGGGGGAAGTGCCCCTCAAAAATATCAAAAGGATGGGGGAATTGGGCTTCCTCGGCTTGACCACCTCCGAGGAGTACGGCGGAGCAGGGTTGGATACAGTTAGCTACTGCATCGCCATTGAGGAGATCGCTAAAGCCTGCGCCTCCACAGCGGTGGTAATGGCCATTCAAAACTCCCTGGTCAACTATGCCCTGGAGAGATATGGCACGGAGGAGCAGAAGCGAAGGTTCCTTGTCCCTTTGGCCAAAGGGGAAAAGATAGGTGCCTATGCCCTCACTGAGCCTGAAGCCGGGAGCGATGCCGCTTCCATCAAGACCATGGCGGTGCGCCAAGGCGATGAATACATCATAAACGGCACGAAGCATTTCACCACCAATGGCGGCTTCGCTGATATCCTCATCGTCTATGCCACCGTTGACCCCAGCAAGGGCTACAAAGGCATCACCGCCTTTATCGTAGAGAAAGGTGCCCCTGGCTTCTCAGTGGGCAGGGAAGAGATTAAAATGGGCATCCGGGCCACCAATACCTGTGAGACTATTTACCAGGACTGCCGAGTGCCGGTGGAGAACCGGTTAGGCGAAGAGGGAGAGGGCTTTAAGATCGCCCTCTCTTCCCTCGACGCCGGGCGTATAGGCATAGCGGCGCAGGCGGTGGGGATCGCCCAGGCCGCCTATGAGGCCGCTCTCGAATATGCCAAGACGAGGAGACAATTCGGCCAGCCAATTGCTAATTTCCAGGCCATCCAGTGGATGCTGGCCGATATGGCCACCCGCATCGAGGCCTCGCGCCTCTTGACCTACAAGGCCGCCTTGGCTAAGGATAAGGCCAGAGGGACGGAGAAACGCTTCACCAAGGAGGCAGCCATGGCCAAACTCTACGCCTCGGAGACGGCCAGCTTCGTTACCGACTGCGCTCTCCAGATATTCGGCGGCTACGGCTATATGAAAGATTACCCCTTAGAGCGCTACTACCGCGATGCTCGCATCACCCGCATCTACGAGGGGACGAGCGAGATTCAGCGTCTGGTCATCGCCCGAAATTTACTGCGCTAAAATGCGGGCGATGGTAACCCCGGGAGAGAAAAATGCCTTTGGAGAAAGGCCTTGTTCAGGTCTATACCGGCAATGGCAAAGGGAAGACAACGGCAGCGCTGGGGCTAGCGATGAGAGCAGCCGGACATGGCCTTAAAGTGCACATCGTCCAGTTCATGAAGGGCTGGCCCAACTACGGAGAACTGGCCAGCGTGGAGAAGCTGCCCAATGTGACCATCCGCCAATTCGGACGCCCGGAGTTCGTGGATAAAAAACACCCCCACCCTGAGGATATCCACCAAGCCAAAGAGGCACTGAAGCATGCCCGCGAAGCGATGCTCAGCGGCGAGTATGACATCCTCGTCCTCGACGAGGTCAATGTCGCCTTGGACTTCGGGCTAATCGAACTGTCGGACCTCCTTTCCCTCCTGAAGCAGAAGCCCGAGGGGGTGGAGCTGGTCCTCACCGGCAGGAATGCTCATCCAGCCCTCATTAAGCGGGCCGACTTGGTGACGGAGATGTTGGACATCAAGCATCCGTATCATAAGGGGATAAAGGGACGGAAGGGGATCGAGTATTAAAGTAGAGTTGTTGCACAATTCTACATCGGCATTCTATCCGCTTGGTAGATCACCTTGTTCTGCCTAAGCAGGTTCAGGCTCATAACCGGAGGTTCAGATGTTTGATAAAGAGAAGCTGGCAAGGATCAAAGATAGGGAGAGGAAATGGGAGGAAACGACCCTTCGGGAGGCCATGGACCGCGTTCCTGAGCGCAAGGAGCGCTTCATCACTGCCTCCGGTCGGCCGGTAAAGCGGCTCTACACCCCACTCGATGTGGCCGACCTGGATTACGAGCGCGATCTAGGCTATCCCGGCCAGTACCCTTTCACCAGGGGCATCCATCCCACCATGTATCGGGGCAGATTATGGACGATGCGCATGTTCGCCGGCTTCGGCTCAGCCGAGGAGACGAACGAGCGATTCAAATACCTTTTAGAACATGGGGAGACGGGCCTCTCAGTGGCCTTCGACATGCCAACCCTGATGGGTTACGACACGGACGACCCTCACGCCTTGGGCGAATTTGGGAAGTGCGGGGTAGCCGTCTCCAGTTTGGCCGATATGGAGATCCTCTTCGATGGCATTCCCTTAGATAAGGTCACCACCTCGATGACCATCAACTCGCCCGCAGCGGTCATCTGGGCCATGTACATCGCCACCGCAGAGAAGCAGGGTGTCCCTATGGAGAAGTTGGGCGGCACCATTCAGAACGACATCCTTAAGGAATACATCGCCCAGAAGGAGTTCATCTTTCCGCCGGAGCCCAGCATGCGCCTGGTCGTGGATACGTTCGAATTCGGCTCAAAGTACCTTCCCAAGTGGAACACCATCTCCATCAGCGGCTATCATATCCGGGAGGCGGGTGCTACAGCAGTGCAGGAGCTGGCGTTCACCCTTTACGACGGCTTCGAGTATGTGAAGGCAGGCATGGAACGGGGGCTGGATGTAGACGAGTTCGCCCCTCGCCTCTCCTTTTTCTTCAACGCCCACAATGACTTCTTCGAGGAAATAGCCAAATTCAGAGCAGCACGTCGCATCTGGGCCCGCGAGATGAAAGAGCGCTTCGGAGCTAAGAATCCCCGAAGCTGGTGGATGCGCTTCCACACCCAGACGGCGGGCTGCACGCTCACCGCCCAGCAACCGGAGAACAACATCATACGGGTTACCATCCAGGCATTGGCCGCCGTGTTAGGAGGGACACAATCCTTGCACACCAATTCCATGGACGAGGCCCTGGCCCTCCCCAGCGAGAAGGCGGTGCGCATCGCCCTGCGCGTCCAGCAGATCATCGCTCACGAATCGGGGGTGGCGAACACGGTTGATCCCCTGGCCGGAAGCTACTATGTGGAATACCTCACTAACAAGATGGAAGAGGAAGCCTATGAGTACTTCAAGAAACTGGACGCCATGGGGGGAATGATCCCCGCCATCGAGAAGGGTTTCCCCCAGCGGGAGATCGCCGAGAGCGCCTATCGCTACCAAAAGGAGATAGACTCGGGCGAACGCATCATCGTAGGCGTCAACGAGTTCACGACGGACGAGCCCTTGTCCATCCCCATCCTGGAGATGGACCCCGAGGGGGAGAAGCGACACCTTGAAAGGCTCAAACGCGTGAGGAGGGAGCGGGACAACCGGGCAGTGAAACAGAAGTTAGCCGCCTTGCGGAAAGCCGCTCAAGGCACCGATAACCTGATGCCTTACATCCTGGATGCCGTACGCGAATATGCCACCTTAGGCGAGATCATGGGCGTTTTCCGGGAAGTCTTCGGCGAATACCGTGAACCGATCATCCTGTAGCCCGGATACCGCTCCCGCCTCGCCAAAGGAAACCACCTGCTAAGCCGGCAGGTGGTTTTGTTCTAAGAGATCGAGCCTCACGGGTTAGCTCATCTGAGGAGGCGTCGTGCTTTCCTTCGCAGCCTCTCGGCCTTCAAAGGCTTTACCAGGCAATCATCAGCTCCACACTTCTTCGCCCTTTCCACATGCTCGGGACGATCCGTTACCGCAAGGACCTTGATCTGCTTGGTGGCAGGGTTTTCCTTCACCCGCCGGCAGGTCTCGAAGTTATCGAACTTGGACATCAGGAGGTCCAGGATGATCAGATCGGGCTGAAAGGTGGAGATCAGAAAGCCTGTCTCGAAGCCATCGTCCGACGAGGCAAATTCCCATCCCTCCTCCTCCAAAGCCTTGATGATAAACTCCACCACCTCTGGCTCATCGTCGACTATGAGCACCCTCTTAGGATGCTCTATGAAGAACTCCTCCTCGACGGGTATCCCGTATTCCTCGAGGAATCTCCTAAACTCCTCCTTTTGAACGCGATAGTGTCCCCCGGGAGTCGTGTAAGCCTTAAGCTTACCCTCCTTGATCCAATTGATCACCGTGAAATGGCTCACCCCGCAATATTCAGCTATATCACTTGTCTTCAGTGGCCTTAATTTTACCACCAACCTCAACCTCCTCTCACAGAATTCCTTAAATCCTTTCACCTATTGTACAAAGATGTGAGGTTTTTGTCAAATTGGCACTTAACAAGGTTAGACTTCCCGGAAGGTGAATTCCCCGCTCTCGGTATCGTAAAAGCCGTAGCTGGGCTGGCCGAAACGGCCCATCACCTCCCCTGGGTTCACCCATAGAGTTCGGCCGTGCATCTCCTTTTGACGGAGATGGGTGTGACCATTGAAGACGGCGTCGTACTCTCCGGAGGCGGCCAATGCGGCTCCCACCTCCGGATAATGGGTGAAGGCTATCCTCCTCCCTCCCAGGGTGATCTCGCCCAATACGGGATACAGGGTGACATTTCCTGCCTCCTGCGCTACGCGCGACAGCAAGAGGGCATCGCCATCGTTGTTGCCCAGGACGCAATGGATGTCCTTTGGGAAACCAGCAGCCATCATCTGAAGGGTAAAAGGAGCGCAGAAATCGCCGCAGAAGATCAGAACATCGGCCTCCTTAAGCTCGGGAAGGACTTTCTCTAGATTCCAAATGTTGTCGTGGATATCAGAAAGCACCGCTACCTTCATGGTCACACACTCCTTTCTATCAACTTGCGTATCTTGACCCAGATGGAGATGAAGTGGATGAGAGGGATGGTGGTGCGGCCGAAAATCCTCCCTCGGGCCAGGCTTTGCAAAAACTCCTCTTTATCGTTAAAGGGGGGCATCTCCACATAGGCATGGCCGATCTCCCAGATCGTGTGGGCGTCGCTGCCCGCCGTTTGCAGGAGGCCATGGGCACGGGCCAGCTCCTCAGCTCGTCGGTTGTTGCCGGGGAAGAGGGTGCGGGAGTTGAACACCTCTAACGCATCCACCAGCCCCAGGATCGGAAGCAGCCTCTCCTCCCCCATCGCTTGGCGACGCAGCCGATCCAAAGGGTGAGGAACTCCCACCACCCCTCCCTGCTCCCTCACACGGGCGATGGCCTCCTCCGGCGGAAGCCCTGCAGGGATCTCCTCCTCCAGGAAGTAGGCGATGATCTCACCTGCGGTGGTGGTTATCTCCTCGCCCACGATGGTCAATTCGGGTGCCATCTCCCGCAGGGCCAGCGCCCCGGCCAGGCGATCGTGATCGGTGATGGCCACCTTGTCAATGCCCCGCTTATGTGCGACTTCGATCACCGCCTCCAGTGGAGTGAGCGAATCTCTAGAGTAGCAGGTATGGACATGAAGGTCAACCTTCATGTCAGTAGCTCCGGAATAGCCTCCCCCACTCCGTCTCCATGAACTTATTGATCCGCCTCCGGCCGATGGTAGGATACCAGAGCAGGTCATGGTAGACGTTGCTGGCGAAGGGAGCCCACACCCAGAGGGGGCTTTTAAGGAGAAGCCAGTAAAAGGGGCGCAGAGGGCCTCTGCGGATCATCTGATCCCCCCAGATGACCAGACTCCGCTTGCTCTCAAATCCGAAATTCACCCCCGAGATATCCTCCCCTATCACCTCGATATCCTTAGGGTCAGCGACGCCATAGCCCATCTCGGCGGCCATCCTTAGGTAGGGGATCTCTAAGGGATCGAAGCCCATCATCTTAGCGGCGATGGCATCGATGGCCACCTGATCGGCTGAGGCGAGGATGTAGTTCTTGATAACCGGCCTCATTGTCCTCGGTCCTGCCCCATCTCCACAGACGGTTCCATCCATCACGGCGAAAACGCCGGGGTGGATCTCATATTGCATGGTGAGCAGATCCACCAGCACTTCATGGATGAATTCATGGCCGTAATGGCGGACCTCTTTGAGGAGACCCCCGAAGGCGTTCTTGATCGCCCCGGTGGTTACGCTGTGGCCATGGACCTTTAGGGTGGGCAGATGGAGCACGCTCTTGCCGATGAACATCTTGGGAATCTCTATGCAAGGGAAGATCTTATCCAGCTTCAGAAGCCCTTTGAACTCATAGGTCGTCCATTCCACCTCGGGGAGCGCAATGAAGGGGAGGCCATACTTCTCCAACACAGGCATCCACTTATTGTTGATAGCCCCCTTGCGAGGGTTGGTCACCACCGTCTTGTTCTCCACCGGGTAAAGTCCTTCCTTACGGTAGCCATCCTCCAGGAGGGTCTTAAGCACCCCCTCCAACTGCCAGGGAGGGGTAGAACAGGCGGGGAAGAATTTGGTCCAGGAGAGGTTAAGTTTGATGATGAGATCGTTGTCCTTGGAAAGCACCTCTTGATATCCCGCCATGTGCATCAGCTGCCGATAATCTTCTAAAACCGTCTCGGGGGTCGTCTTCAGCACAACCACCTTGCCCCGGCCCGGGAAATCCCTTGTAACCATTTCCTCCTCCCCATAAGATCAACCGACTTTCTGAGTATAGCACACTTTAGAATCCTTGTCCAATTGGCAAATTGAACCGAATTGTGATATAATGCAAAACGCTCTCGCAGGAGAGCGCACCCGAGAAGCGGAGGGATATGCGACAGCTTACTAAAGATGTTTATGTTGAGACAAAATTCAAGGGGGGCAACGTAGGTCTCGTGATCACTGGAGAGGGGGCCGTGCTTATTGACACCCCTATGCTCCCCTCCGAAGTCCGCCTCTGGCAGGATGAGATAGCCGGGATCACGGATCGGGAGATCGTCTACGTGATAAACACCGATTACCACGGCGAACGCATCTTGGGCAACTGCTTCTTCCCCGGAGTGGTCGTGGCCCACGAAGTGAGCTGGAAGAAGCTGAAAGACGAGGCTTTCCGCCAGAAGCTCCTCGAAGCCTGGGGAGAAGAGCGAAAGTTGGTTCCCCCTCAGCTTACCTTCACCAAGCGGATGACCCTTTACTTAGGGGAGAAAACCATCGAGCTGATTCACCTTGGCGGCCATACGCCTGCCAGCATAGGGGTTTACATCCCCCAGGACCGCGTGTTTTTCGCCGGCGAGGTGGTGGTGAAGGATGAACATCCCGTCATGGAGGAGGGGAAATCCTTGGAATGGTTAAATGCCTTGGCCCTCATCAGAAGGATGGATGTGAAGGTCATCGTGCCCGGACATGGCCCTCTCTGCAGTAAGGAAGTGACCCAGAAGCTCTCCTCCTACATTCGAATGATACGCAAAAAGGTGAAGAGGCAGGTGATGGCTGGCCGCAGCCGAAGGGAGATGATAGAGAGGATAGACCTGCAACGGATCATAGATTGCTTCCCTATGCCAGAGGAGCGGAGGAGAGAGGTGGAAAAGAGGGTCAAGGCGAGTTTAAGGAGGGTATATGATGAGATGAAGGAGGAACTTAAAAGCGTTTCCCAAAACCGTCAGAGTCACGGAGACCCCGCTAAGATGGCCACTGAAGCGGAGATAATGGCCATCAAAGCCAAATATGAGAGGGAGATCCTAGCCAAGAGGAACGTGGTAGGGCTGGGGATCGGCTACAAGGAGGTAGGAGGCAAGAAGACGAACCAGCTCAGTCTGGTGGTCATGGTCAGGGAGAAGGTATCCCCTTCCAAGCTTTCCCCCGAGGACCTCATCCCTCCCGAGATAGAGGGAGTGGTCACCGACGTAAAGGAGGTCGGTGAGATCGTTGCCTTAGAGGCATGAGCGATCACGCCCATACAATAGGAGGTGCAAACATGGACATAGAGAAGGTGCTAGAAGCAAAAAGGCGGCATTTAGGCCTTCTGTTAGCCAAGAGGAATGTGGTGGCTTGCGGGGTGGGCTACAAGGAGATCAGAGGGAAGAGGACGGAGGAGCCCTGCGTGGTGGTCTCCGTGACCAAAAAGATGCCCGAGGCCCAACTCGCGCCGGACGATATCGTGCCTAAAAGGCTGGAAGGGGTTAAGACCGACGTGGTGGAGACGGGTGTGATCCGCGCCTTAAAGGGCGTTCCAGGGAAAAGCGGTCTTCTCAGGGACCCCAATGACCGAACTGCCAAGTGGCGCCCTGCACCGGGCGGCGTCTCCTGTGGACACATCGATATCACCGCGGGCACTCTGGGCTGTTTGGTGACCAGGAGTGACCAGCTTTTCATCCTCTCGAACAACCACGTCCTCGGAAATTCGAACGCCGGACAAAAAGGCGACCCCATACTTCAACCAGGCCCATACGATGGAGGAACGGCCGACGATTGCATTGCCGTTCTGGAGGAGTTCGTTCCCATCGAATTCGAGACAGGCGGGCCAACCTGCCCCATCGCCAAATGGACGGAAAGCTCCCTCAACTGGCTGGCCAGGATCCTCGGCTCCAGCCACCGAGTCAAGGCCTTCAAGAAGGTCCTGGAGGTGAATCAAGTGGATGCGGCCATCGCCAAGCCGCTCTCCGAAGATCTGGTCAAGAGGGAGATATTAGAGATCGGGGTGCCTAAGGGGTCAAGGGAGGCCACCCTGGGCACAAAAGTCAAGAAGAGCGGGCGGACCTCCGGCCTAACCACAGGGGAGATCATCCAGGTGCACGTAACGGTGAGGGTCAACTACGGTGACAACAAGGTAGCTCTGTTCACGGATCAGCTCATGGCCGGGGCCATGAGCTCCCCTGGGGATTCCGGCTCAGCGGTATTGGACGAGGAGGATTACGTAGTGGGGTTGCTCTTCGCCGGCTCTGATAGGGTCACTTTGATGAATCCGATCCACTACGTCTTGGAGGCCCTGAATGTAGCTATAGCAGGCGTACAGTAGAATTGCATGATAGCCGGCAAACGAGATGCCAGTTCTGCTCGGCCCTACCTTGGCGAACGTGCTGGATCGGCCTATATCCCTAATCACTTCCTGGCGAACTCGCTCGCTTTCATTCCCAGGTGATCTGCGCCGTTCTTTAACCTGCGAGCGAGTTCGCCACTTTCGCTATCCATCTTTCCTCGCCCAATCGTAGGGGATCTCATCCGTGTGGGGCGGGACACGGTATTCATCCGGATTCTCATAGTTGTAGAGTTCAGTGGGGATATTGACGATGAGGGTCATATCCTGGCTTATGCCTTTAAAGCCGTGCATCACCTCGGGCGGGATCTTCAACAGGAGGGGATTTTGCTCGCCCATGAAAAACTCATTGATCTCCCCATAGGTAGGAGAATCCTCCCTTCGGTCGTAGAGCACCACCTTGGCCATCCCGTGAACGCAGATGAAATGGTCAGTCTGCTTCTTATGGTAGTGCCAGCCCTTGACCACGCCTGGGTAGACAGCTGTGACGTAGACCTGGCCGAACTTCTCAAACTCCTCCCAATCGCTCCTGAGCATCTCCATAAGATACCCTCGTTCATCAGGGATGACCCGCAGCTTGCGAACCTTAACGCCCTCGATAAGCCTGCGAGCTTTGACTCCCTCGATCATCTGAGAGCCTCCTTTCTTCAAACTAGAATTGTTACACAATTGATGATGAGCTCGCCCTGTGAAATAGATATTTCACAGGGCTCGCGGTAGGTTGGCAAAACCCC
>CAYYKQ010000005.1:0-31465 GCA_964440965.1 uncultured Anaerolineae bacterium
ATTATCATTTGAGGGAATTATACCACTTCGGTAACATTTTACATGAATGAATGCACGGATTTGACAGCTTCGGGATTTTCGATTATACTTTGGGCAACGAATCGGCATGGTTCATGAAAGGGGGTGATGCTACGGTAGCGGGTTCTCTGGTGACTCGGATTAGACAAATGGTTGAACCTGTCCTGAGAGAGAAAATGGAGGAGAAATCGCCATGAAAACCTTGAGGATTTTAAGCATATTGGTTATGGTGGTCCTGTTCTTGGGAATGGTGGCCGGTTGTAAGCCTGCTGTGGCGCCCACACCCACTCCCAAGCCTGCACCCCCGACACCCACTCCCACTCCTACGCCTGTGCCGAAGAAACCTTTGATCATCGGCACCACGGATAAGGCTACCACCCTTGACCCGGCCCAGACTTATGACTTCCATACTTGGGAGATCTTCTACAATACCGCTGAGGGGCTGCTCACCTACAAGCCGGGGACGACTGAGCTGAAGCCAGGGCTGGCCAAGGAGTGGCCCAAGGTGAGCGAGGATGGGAAAGAGTGGACGTTCAAGCTCCGACCGGGCCTGAAGTTCCCCGATGGCACCCCAGTGGATGCCAAGGCGGTCAAATGGTCCTTGGATCGAGTGGTGAGGCTAAAGGGTGACCCCAGCTGGCTGGTGGACACCTTCTTGGACCATGTGGAGGTGGTGGATGACCTCACGGTCAAGATCGTCCTTAAGGATCCGGTGGGCTTCTTCCCCTACCTGACCGCGACCACCCCTTGGTTCCCCGTCAGCCCGAAGTGCTACTCCGAGGATAAGTTCGATGAGGACAGCACCTGCGGTGGGGCAGGCCCATACAAGTTCAAGAGATGGGAGAGGGATGTGGAGCTCGAGCTGGAGGCCAATCCCGACTACCATGGCCCCGCGCCAAAGTGGCCCAAGATCATCGTCAAGTACTTCGCTGATGCCACCACCATGAGGATGGCTTTGGAGAAGGGTGAGATCGATGTGGCCTGGAAGACCCTCCTGCCGACGGATTACATCGACCTGGCGAAGAACCCTAACCTGGAGATCATCAAGAGCCCTGGGGCCTATATCCGCTACATCTGCATCAACCCCAAGCACAAGCCCTTCGACGACCTCAGGGTCAAGCAGGCTATCTCCTATGCCATCGATAGGAAGGCCGTCTGCGAGAAGGTCTTCCTGGGGACCCACACCCCTCTGTACAGCATGGTGCCTATGGGGATGGTCGGCCATATCGATGCCTTCCCCAAGAGGGACTTGGAGAAGGCTAAGGAGCTCCTGAAGGAAGCGGGGTTCAGCGAGGATAAGCCGCTGGAGATGGACCTCTGGTGGACCCCTACTCACTACGGGGATACGGAGGCCGATGTGGCAACCATCTTCAAGGAGAACCTCGAGGAGACGGGGATGATCAAGGTGAAGTTGCAGAGCGCCGAATGGGCCACCTACATCGATTACATGGGCGCAGGGACCCTGCCCGTCTTCCTCCTGGGCTGGTATCCGGACTACCTGGATCCTGATAATTACACCTCCCCCTTCGCTGAGACCAAGGCCTCCGCTGACCTGGGGATCTTCTACTCCAACCCCAAGATGGACGAGCTTCTGAAGAAGGCGCGCACTGAGACCGATATGGACAAGCGCATAGAACTTTACAAAGAGATCCAGAAGCTCTGGGTCACGGAGTGCCCCACCATCCCCTTCACCCAGGGCACACTTTACGTGGTCGTCCGCAAAGGGGTCAAGGGGGTCACCCTTTCTCCGTACATGCTGTTCCCCTACTTCCTACTCTACAAAGGGTAGCCTTTGATCAAGTGGTCCTTAGTGGAAATCAGGCCATAGATTAAGAGAACATGAGGAGGGGGTTTAGCGGATCACAGCCGTTAAGCCCCCTCCCCTACTTCAAATTGCACTCCCAAGGGAAATGGAATATAATCCTCGAAGGGAGGAGTAGGAGCCATGGGTTCTCTCCGCGCTTACATTATAACCCGAGCGCTGCTGACCATACCGATGATCTTCGTCCTGGTCACCCTGGTCTTCATCATCCTGAGGATCATGCCTGGCGACCCGGTGCGAGCGATCATGAGGCCTGGGGCGCCTCAGGAGTACATCAGTGAGATAAAGCATGACCTCGGGCTCGATAAGCCCCTTTTCTTTAACCTCCGGGGGAGCTCAGCGGTGGTCACCGCCGATGCCCTCGTGTTGAGGAAGGGCCCCAGCTCTGAGGAGGAAGCGGTGATGCGGCTGGAGAAAGGGGAGGAGCTGGCGATCACCGATAGGGTCACCACCCCGGAGGGTGATTGGGTGAGGCTGTCCACCGGTGCAGACTTCGACGTTTGGACGACCCTGGAACAGACCGAGTGGTTAAGGCGGATGGACTTCGGCTTCACTGTCCTCGAGGAGGCGGAGGGCGATTGGGTGAAGGTGCACATATCCACAGGAGCCTTGGAGGGCTGGGCCCCTGCGGAGCAGCTTAAGATTCGAGTCAATATCTTTGACAGCCAATATTTCAACTACCTGTTCAGCTTAGCTCGCTTCGATTTCGGCACCTCCATCGCTCCTGTGCGAGGCAGGCCGGTGATAACTGACCTCAAGGAAAAGTTCCCTGCCACGGTCGAACTCTCCATTTTCTCCATTGCGGTGACGGCGATCATCGGGGTCTCCACTGGGGCTTATGCTGCCCATAAGCGCAGGAGCGCCGTCGATTACCTCTTCAGGCTATACAGCATCGTCATCTATGCGCTGCCTGTGTTTTGGCTTGGCCTGATGCTCCAGCTCTTCTTCGGGGTTTACCTAGGTTGGCTTCCCGTAATGGGGCGGATAGACACGGGCCTGACCCCTAAGACCATTACCGGGCTCTTCGTCCTGGACAGCCTGCTGACGCGGAACTGGCCGAGCTTGTTCAGCGCCATCAAGCATCTCATACTCCCCTCCCTCACTCTGGGATTGTACATCTCGGGTGTTTTCACGCGCCTGACCAGGGCCAATATGCTCGATGTCCTCAGGCAGGATTACATCATGGCTGCCAGGGCCCGCGGCCTGCCGGAGAGGATAGTCGTTTACAAACATGCCCTTAAGAATGCTTTCATCCCCATCCTCACCATGTTAGGGCTGCAGTTCGCTCTGCTGCTGGCAGGTGCGGTGCTCACCGAGACCACCTTCTCCTGGCCGGGGATGGGCCGTTTCCTCACTGAGAGGATCCTTTACCGCGACTTCCCATCCATCCAGGGAGGGGTGGTCTTCTTCGCCCTTCTAGTGGCAGTGGTAAGCCTCTTGGTGGACATCGTCTACGCTTACATCGACCCCAGGATCCGATACTAGAGTTGTTGCACAACTAAGCAGCCAAGTGAGGTAGCAAAATGGACGTGCCTTTAGAGAAAGGGATCGCCCCCAGGGCAGGCAAGCTGTTCGCTTGGTTCTTCAGAAACGCCAAATGGTATGGAGCTGAGTGGTATATGACCGTGGTGGGTGGCCTCATCGTCGTCTCCATCCTGGCCATCAGCATTTTATCCGCCCTCTATCCCAAGTTGGCCCCCTATGATCCTGAGGCTTTGGTGGGAAGGCCCTTCCTCAGCCCTAACTCCGATCACCTCATGGGGACCGACAACCTCGGCCGGGATATCTTCAGCCGGATCATATACGGAGCTAAGGTGGTGATCTCCATCGCCCTCATCTCCTCGACCTTCTCAGCACTAGTGGGCATACCCCTGGGCCTCCTTTCGGGCTTCATCGGCGGCAAGGTGGACAGGACCCTCTCCCTGATCATGGACAGCATCTACGCCTTCCCTGGCCTCATCCTGGCCATCGCTATGGCTGCTATGCTGGGGCCCGGGGTATTGAACATGTCCATCGCCATCGCCGTGGTTTATATCCCCACTTACTTCAGGATGGTCAGAGGGCAGGTCCTATCGGTGAAGGAGGAGCTTTATGTGGAGGCGGCCAGGAGCCTGGGGGCTCGATCGGCCACCATCCTGCGCTTATACGTCTTCCCCAACGTCATCCCTTCCATCGTCGTGGTCTTCTCCCTTAACATCGCCGATGCCATCCTCACCGAGGCCGGCTTGAGCTTCCTCGGGCTCGGCATCGACCCCAGCATGCCCGACTGGGGCTACGACCTCAGCAAAGGAAAGGCCTTCCTGCCCGGAGGTTACTGGTGGATAATCACTTTCCCGGGGATGATGATCGCCCTGGTCGCTTTGGGATTCAGCATGCTGGGCGAAGGCTTAAATGAGATTCTGAATCCGCGCCTTACGGAGACATGAGGTGGCAAATCCCAATGACCAATGACCAAACCCAAAAGGAGACCTTGCTTCGGATCAAGGATTTAGAGGTCCATTATAACACCCGTATGGGGATTGTGAGAGCCGTTGATAGGGTTGGGTTGACTGTTGAGAGAGGTCAGACCCTGGGGCTGGTTGGGGAATCAGGGTGTGGCAAGTCCACCCTCGGCTTCTCCATTTTGAGGCTCGTCCCCCCGCCCGGCAGGATAGTGGGCGGGCAGATAATCTTCGACGGCGAGGACCTGCTGGCGAAGAGCGAGGAGGAGATGAGGAAGATCAGGGGGAAGAGGATCTCCATGATATTCCAGGACCCCATGACCTCGCTGAATCCCCTGGAGAGGATAGGCGAGCACATCATAGAGACCATCAGGACCCATGAGAAGGAGACGAGTAAGGAAGCAGCCTGGCGAAGGGCCGAGGAGTTAGCCGATCGGCTGGGGATCCTCCCCTCCAGGCTGAGCGACTATCCCCATCAATTCAGCGGCGGCATGAGGCAGCGGGTGATGATAGGTCTGGCCCTGGCCCTCAATTCGGACCTGGTCATTGCCGATGAGCCCACCACCTCGCTGGATGTCATCGTTGAGGCTCAGATCCTTGAGCTCCTCAAGGAGCTGAAGGAGGCCTATAACCTGACCTTAATCCTGATCACTCATAACCTGGGTGTTGTGGCGGAGTTGGCCGACCGCGTAGCAGTGATGTACGCGGGCAAGATCGTGGAAGTGGCCGACTCCGTCCCCCTCTACACCGATCCCCTCCACCCTTACACCCAGGGGCTCCTGAGGTCCATCCCTAACATCAGCCTTGAGGCGCAGAAACTGGAGACCATGCCCGGCTCCCCACCGGATCTAGTCAATCCTCCTCCTGGCTGCCGCTTCCATCCCAGGTGCCCCCATGCCATGGAGAAATGCTCCCAGGTGGAGCCGCCGCTGAAGGAAGTAGAGCCAGGCCGCTGGGTGGCCTGCTGGCTGTACTAAGAGGGGAGTGATATCCGCTAAACCGAAGGCTATCCGTTAAGATCAACCGAGCAGGAGGGTGAAAAGTGGGCATCAAAGGGAAAGTCGCCAGAGGCCTGGGAGGGCTGGAGAGGGTGGCCCAGGTCATCCCTGGCTACAAAGGCTACAAGGAGAAGGAGCTGCGGCGGGAAGCCGATAAACTTCTCAGAATGCATCTGACACGTCAGTTGGAGGAGCAATGGCGCCGGCTGTCCGGCCTTCAAAAGCGGTTGATAGATATGGGCCGTTTGGAGCTCGTGGGTGCCCTGGAGGAGGCAGTGATGAAGCTCCAGACGTTCATGGACCGTTTGAAGACTGCCAGCTACGGCTACTCCGGCTTCTTCGATGCCATCAAGGTGAGGGAGGAGCAGCTGGATGCTCTCTACGAGTTCGATAACGCCCTGCTCGAGGAGGTGCCCAAGGTGGCTGCGGGGATAGACAAAGTGGCAGAGGCCATCGCTGCCAAGAAAGGCATGGCCGAGGCCATCGCCGACCTTGCGGCCGTGTTGCAGGCGATTATCGAAACCTTTAATAAACGAACTGAGGCGATAAGTCAGAGTTAGAAGCCAATGGGTCAATGAATTCAAAGCCCCAGAATCGTTCATTACCCATTGACTCTGAGTAAGGAGGAAAGATGCCAAGGATTTTCGATGTCATCGAGGTGCCCGACCAGGCACCAAACGAGATAGTGCGTCGGTTTCCGGAAAAAGGCTCCGGCGACTTCCGCCTGGGCTCACAGGTTATCGTGAGGGAGAGCCAAACCGCCGTCTTCTTCAGGGATGGGAAAGCGTTGGATGTTTTCGGGCCCGGTCGACACACTATCACTACAGCCAACATCCCCCTGCTGATAGGTCTCCTGGGCTTAGCCACCAGGGGGAAGACGCCTTTCACGGCTGAGGTTTATTTCGTCAACATGAGGGAGTTCCTGGACTTGAAGTGGGGCACTCCGGAGGCCATCCCTCTCCGAGATAAGGATCTAGGGATGGTCCGCCTGAGGGCCTTCGGAACCTATTCCATGCAGGTTGCCGATCCGCAGTTGTTCGTCAACAAGATCGTGGGAACCCAGGGCCTCTACGAGACGGCCCAGATCGAGAACTTCCTGCGAGGTATCATCGTGGCCAAGCTGACCGACCTCTTAGGGGAATCGGGGAAGTCCCTCTTTGACCTCCCCGCCCTGTATGAGGAGATAGGGGCTGGAACCAAGGCCAAGGCGCAGGATGACTTCGCCGCCTTGGGGATAACCCTTAAGACCCTCTACATCAACTCCATCAGCCCAACCCCGGAGACCGCGGAGGCCATCGAGAAACGCGCTGCCATGGGGGCCATTGGAGATATGGATGCCTTCCTGAAGTACCAGGCAGCCATGGGCATGAGGGCCGCCGCCGAGAAGGGCGAAGCCGGAACCCTGACCGGAGCTGGGGTGGGCCTGGGGGCCGGGATAGGTATGGGGGCAGCTATGGCTCAGGCTATGGCTGAGGCTATGCGGCCCAAGGCCCAGGCGACGATGATCTGCCCCAAATGCGGCGCCCAGATCCCGGTTGGGTCTAAATTCTGCCCTCAGTGCGGAGCGAAGCTCGCTGAAGAGCCCACCTGCCCCAAGTGCGGAGCGAAGGTGCCACCCGGAGCCAAATTCTGTCCCAACTGCGGCGCTAAACTCGATTAGCCATGAAGGGGCCCAGGCATTTAGCCCTGCTGGCGGCGATCTTTCTATTGGCCTTCACCCTAAGGGCCTATCGATTGGAGCAGCAGGACCTTTGGGGAGATGAAGGGGTTAGCTACAAAGCCACCCTGGTGACGTTTCCCGACCTGATACGCTTACCCTGGTGGATCTCCCCTCCCCTCTACTATGCCTCCCTTAACCTCTGGACCAGGTTAGCCGGGAAGACCCTGTTTGCCCTGCGCTTTCTCTCCCTGATGGCGGGCCTGCTGGCCATGGCCGTGATTTACAGGCTGGCCTGTAGTCTCTTCGGCGCGAGCACAGGGCTCATTGCCGCCTTCGTCTGCGCTATATCCCCTGTCCAGGTTTACTACTCCCAGGAGACCAGGATGTATACCCTGGTCACCTTGGAGGCGGGGCTTCTCATCTGGTTCCTTGCCCTGCTTTCGCAAGAACAGGGGCGCCGCTCTCCTCCCCTGTGGATCGGCTATTTCCTGACGGCGTTAGTAGCCGTTTACACCCATTACACCGTCTTCCTCCTCCTCATTGCCCAGGCTCTATGGGTGCTCTTGATATGGCGGCGCTCCATCTCCCGCTTCGCCCTCGGTGGGATAATGCTCTTCCTCAGCTACACACCTTGGGTTTGGGTCTTGTGGCAGAGGGGGATCTTCCAGCACCAGGTCCATAGCAGGTTCAGCGAACTGAACTTCCGCTCCCTTCTCGCCATCCTCAGGGACGGGTTCACCACCTTCGGCGTCGGATTCACCGTCAAAGGACCCCTTTCCCTTTGGCTCACCGCCGCCCTCTTGGTGGCCGTAGGCCTCGGCTCGGCCTTTGTCCTGCTTCGAAATAGGGCGATAGGCTGGCTTCTCCTTTTTTGCCTTTTCGCCCCCTTGGTCTTCGCCTGGGCGGTGAATCCCCTGTGGGCTTTCTTCCATCCCCGCTACCTTCTGGTGGCCTTTCCCGCCTTTTGCCTCCTCCTTGCCTGCGGACTGCAAGCTGCAGCTCAGCGGTGGAGCATGGCGGCCCTCGCCTTCGTGGCCGTGGTCAGCGCCTATTCCTTAGGCCATTACTTCTTCGACGCCTATGCTAAAGGCAGATACGGCGCCATGATGCGTTACGTGCAGGCCCACGCTCGGCCGGGAGATTTCCTCCTCTTGGAAAACCGTCAGCAATGGCCCCTGTTCGATTATTACCACCCTGAGGGCATCCCCTACGCTTACTTCCCCCAGGAGAAAGCGGCGGACGAGGAGGATGTCCATAGGGAGATGAGCGCTCTTGCTCGGGGGTACAACCGGATTTGGCTGGTGATGTTCGGTGATCCCATGGTCTATGATGCTCAGCATCGGGTGAAACGATGGCTGGCTGAGCACGGCTATATAGCCTTCCACCGGGGCTTTCTGGATGCCGATCTCTCTCTTTTCGTGATGGCCGGCTCTGGAGAGCGAATACAGCATCCCCTGGAATTCAAATTGGGAGGCAAGATCGAGTTGATAGGTTACAGCCTCAGCTCCCCGGAGGTCCGGGCCGGCGACACCTTGTTACTCACCCTGTACTGGAGGGCAATGGGGAAGGTGGAAAGGCCCTATACCGTCTTCACTCATCTCCTGGATAGGGAGAACCGAGTGCGTGCTCAGATGGACAGCCAGCCGCTGAGCGGCACCCATCCCACCGATGCCTGGGAAGTGGGTGAGGTGGTGAAGGACGATTATGGCCTGGAGATACCCCCCGATGCGCCTCCTGGGGAGTACCTCCTGGAGGTAGGGATGTACTACCTGCCGACCATGGAGCGCCTGCCGGTGACGGACGCCTCTGGTCAACCGGTCGAGGGGAATCGAATAGTGGTGGGGACGATCAAGGTCAAGGATGGAGGAAGCTAATGCCCTTGCGGACCTGCGCTAACGCCGGGTTTGGCGTTTTTTGCTTTGGGGACGGCCGAGCCATCTCAGCAGGCCCCAAACCGCTAAGCCCACCCATGTGGCTACGCTGATGCCTAACCCCACCTTCCAGGAGGTCGGCTCGAACGCTAAGTGCACCACATGATGGCCAGGCGATAGATGCACGGCACGGAAAGCATAATTGGCCCGCAGGAGAGGCACCCTTTGGCCATCAACATAAGCCCGCCAACCGGGGTAGTAGACCTCGCTGAGGACCAGGTATCCCTCGCCAGCGGCCTCCACATCCAGGCGAACCTCGTTTGGGGAGTAGGCCACGATGTCCACCGTTTCCTCGCCCCTGGCAGTTGCGTCTAAGGGCTCGCCTCCCTCCACCACCACAGTCCTTGCGGGGTCGAAGCCGGGCTTGTGGATGAGGGCAAACGCCTCCTCCTGGCTGGAAGCGAGCACCGCCTTGTGAATCAGGAGCGCCCTGGGAAGGGCTTTGGTGTTCAGATAGATGTTGACTTTGGGGTCGCCATCGAAGACGGGCACGAACTTCCCCCAATCCAACTCCACCTTCTTGGAGCCGATGACGTACTTGGCATTCAGGAAATCGTAAAGGGGGGCGGAGCGACTGCCCAGATAACCCCAGTAGCGATCGTAATCGGCCAGTAGCGAGGGGTTGTAGACCCCCCAGACATCGCCTATCCCATGTAGGAGGCCGGTATCCGGCTGCCAAACCTCTCCGACATCGGTCTTAGAATCTATGCGGTAGAAGCTTCGGTCAGATCTGAGGAAGGCGATGGCCTCAGGATGGTTGAAGCCGGAGGTGACATCGCGGTGGCCCAGCTCCACATAGGCTCCCAGGCTTAGGAGGTCAACGGTTATTAGGCCCACCGCCAATAGGCTTAGGGTCCTCCGCCCCACCCAATGGTGGAGCCGCATGTGGAGGAGGGTCAGGCTGGCTGTCAAAAGCAGAACGAAGAAGACGAAGCCGTTGAAGGCCGATACGATGTTCCTGTAGCGGGCGGGCTTCCAAACCTGGGTCGTGAGGACAGCATAACAGGCCAATGGTCCGCCGATGAGCACCGTCCCTCCCCAAAACCAGGAGAGAGTGCGTAGCAGGCGGCTGAAAAGGACCCTCCCTCGGCAGTTCAGGGGCCTGAGGAGGCTGTCCAGGCCCAAGGCGGCCAGGATCGCCAGGGCGAAGTCCATGATGTAGATGAAGCGGGCAGGGGCCCGTACCTTGTCGAACCCAGGCAGGAGGTAGAGCCAGCCGTGCAAAATGGTATGCTGACCCATGGCCAGGAGCAGGGAAAAGGCAGCTAACCCTGCGAGGAAACGCGCGAACCCATCCCTCTTGAGGAGAACGGCGAAGCCGGCCAAAATGAGGGGCAGGACGCCGATGTAGCCTGCTTCCACCCTGTCCCAAGGGCCCCAGAAGCCGCCAGGCCCTCGTCCGAAGAAGCCGGGGATGAGAAGCCCCACTAACCCAGCTGGAGGCAGAGAGTACCTGCTGGCCTCCTGGTAACTCATCCTGGCCCGCACGGTGTGGGTGGCCATCTCTAAGGCGGGGATGAGGAATAGGGCGGAGAAGCAGAAGGCAAGGAGGTAACAGGGCAACAGATGATGGGTTAAGGAGCGGAGAAGGGATTTACTGGCCCTTGAAGTGCCCTCGTAGAGGGTGTATAAGGCTAAAGTCAGCAGGATGAACAGGGTTATCTGGATATGGCCGGCCAGGATGGCCATCCCCAGGAAGATGCCCGCCAAAGCCGCCAGGGCGGGCCTCCCTTCGACTACGGCTCGATGGTAAAAGAGGAAGATCAGCGGGAGCCAGGCCGCCACGGCGATCATGTTCAAATTGCCGAAATGGGTGACGAAGAGGTCGGAGAACATGAAGGCGATGGCTCCAGCTAAGGCAGCGGAGCGATGGAGGTTCGCCTGTCCACCGCTTTGCAGGCTGCGCAACAGGATGTACATGAAGGCCCCTGCCAGGAAGAAGTGGAAGACGGCCATCAGTTCCACGGTGCGATAGGTGAAGCTGGGAGTCAGGAGGAAAAAGAGGAGGTTTATGGGGTAGAAAAGACCCGACTGGCTGTCGGCAGCGAAAGGCATTCCGCAATAGAGGTAGGGATTCCACAGGGGGATGATTCCCCGCTTGAGGCAATGGGAGGCGAAATGGTAAGTGGGGTAAATAAAGGAGACCAGATCTCCGCCCACAGCGGGCATCCATGCGTCCTCGGTGAAGAAGAGGGGCCAGAAGAAGCCGATGGTGACTAAAGCGATGGCTCCTAAAGCCAGGATATCAAGATGGCGATCGGTCGAGAGCTTCCCTCGCCGACGGAGGTGATAGGCTGCGAGGTAAACCGCCAGCCAGAGTCCGAAAATACCCGCCAGGGAGTGGTGTGACAAAAGCATTTTCGCTTCCCTGTAAGAGCGCAACGATGCTGTGCCCTTACCATACTTAATCGGCCAATCCCTCCTTGATAGCGGTGAGCATCCCTCCTTCCACCGCGCGCTTAGCCATGCGGATGGCGTTTTTGATGGCTTTGGCATTGGAGCGTCCATGGGCGATGATGACCACTCCATCCACCCCCAATAGCGGTGCGCCGCCATACTCGGTATAGTCTAAGCGCCTGCTTATCCGGCCGAAGGCCGGCTTGGCCAGGAGGCCTCCGATAGCTGTGAGGGGATGGGCCTTGATCTCCTCCTCGATGAGCGATTTGATCATCCCTCCCAGCCCCTCTGACAGCTTGATGACTACGTTCCCTGTGAATCCATCGGTGACCACCACGTCGGCCATACCGGTGGGGATATCCTTCCCTTCCACGTTGCCGATGAAGTTGAGGCCGCTCTCTTTCAGCAACCGATGGGCTTCCTGTACCAGGATGCTGCCTTTGGTCTCCTCCTCGCCGTTGGAGAGGAGGCCCACGCGGGGGTTAGGGATGCCCAGCACCTTCTCGGCGTAGACGCTGCCCATGTGGGCGAACTGGAGGAGGTATTCGGGCTTGCAATCGGCGTTGGCCCCCACGTCCAGCAGAAGGCAGAACCCTTTGATTGTAGGGTAAATGGCCGAGAGGGCAGGCCGCCTGATGTGCCTGATGCGCCCCAGGCGGAACAGCGCCGTGGCCATCACCCCGCCGGAGTTTCCTGCGGAGACGAAGGCGTCAGCTTCCCCTCGCTTCAGCAGCTCCATGCCCACTGCTATCGAGGAATCCTTCTTGGTCTTTGCCGCCGCAGCGGGGTGCTCTCCCATCTCGATAACCTGGCTGGCATGGACGAGGGGAAGCGAGAGCCCCGCTGTATCGTGCTTGGCCAATTCAGCCTCGACCTCATCCCGCCGCCCCACCAGCATCACCTCCACCCCATACTCTCTGGCCGCCATCACTGCCCCTTGAACGGTGACTTGGGGAGCATGATCGCCCCCCATAGCATCTAAGACGATCCTCATGCCCAATTACCTCCCACGCTTAGAGGTGAGCGCGCTCCATCAAATTAGGTTATCGTCTTCACCACGATGTCCCCCAGTATATTAGCCGCCTCATCGCCTCGGTCAGCTGAGTTGCTCAGGTGGCGGTAGAGCTCCCTGAGCTTGAGCATCCTCATTACATGGTGCAAGTCCTCAGGACCATTGAAGAGGTCCGCTAACGCCTCCCGATAGACGGTCTCCACCCTGTTTTCCAGAGCCTTGGCCCTTACAGCGTGTTCGCTGGCCACGTGGGGGTGATCCTGGAGGCGCACCACACCCATGTAGATCTCGTTGGCCGCCTGCCGCACCAGTGAGACCATCTGTTGTAGGTAAGGATTCGGCTTTACACCCAAGATCACCATCTCATCCACGGTGCTGTAGCCGTAATCCAGGATGTCATCTATGGCTCTGGAGAGGGCGAAGATATCCTCGCGATCGATAGGGGTCACGAAGGAGCGGTTAAGCTCGTCGATGAGGATGCGTCTCACCTCATCGGCTTCCTTTTCCACCTCGGTGAGCCTTTTAGCCGTCTCGTCGCTGGGATTCTCCATGAACCTCTCCAGCAGCTCCATACCCTCCACTGTCTTGGCCGCCTGCTCGATCAACAACTTTATGAATTTATCCTGCTTTGGTTTGAAGAAATCCCTTATGCCCATAGTCCCTCCGATCCCATCGACAGGAAAGCATCTCACCTCCAAATTCCGATGCCGCAGCCCGGCAGGCCGAGAAGGGTGCCAAAGAGCACGCATAACAAGGCTGCTATCAACGCCGTGACAGGAAGGGTGACCAGCCAGGCGATGAGGATCTCGCCCGCTATCCCCCACCGCACTTTGGATAGGCGTTCCGCAGAGCCTACTCCCATGATGGCCGAACTCACCACATGGGTGGTGCTGACCGGCCCCCCCAGAAGGGCAGCCCCTAAGATGACGAAGGCCGAGGCCGATTGGGCGGCGAAAGCGTGCACGGGCCTTATCCTGTAAAACTTCGCTCCCAAGGTCTTGATGATCCGCCACCCTCCCACCGCCGTGCCCAGGGAGATAGCGCTCGCACAAAGGGCTACCACCCAGTAAGGCACCTTAAACTCCGAAAGGTAACCGGTGACTACCAGGCTCATGGTGATGATGCCCATGGCCTTCTGGGCATCGTTGGTGCCGTGGCTCAAAGCCAAGGCCAGGGAGGTCACATATTGAAAGCGTTTGAAAAACCAGTTGATCCTTGGGGAAGCCCCCCTGGCCAGGAAGAGCACCGACTTCATAAGCAGATAGCCCACGATCGAGCCCAAGATGGGCGAGATAAACAAAGAGATGATAGTCTTGAATAGCCCTGTACGTTGGAGGATGCCCGGGCCATGGGAAATCACTGCTGCCCCCACAAGCCCCCCTACCAGGGCATGGGATGAACTGGAAGGCAAGCCGAAGAACCAAGTGATCAGGTCCCAGATGATGGCCGCTATCAGGGCAGCGAAGATGATGGATACGGTTATAGCCTTAGGGTTTACGATCTCATAGCCTATGGTGGTGGCCACGGCTACGCCGAAGACGAAAGGAGCGCAGAAATGGGCTAAAGCACTGAGGGCGAGGGCCTTACGAGAGCTCATGGCGCGCGAGGAGATAGCGGTAGCCACAATATTGCTCGAGTCATGGAAACCGTTTATGAAATCGAAGACAAGCGCTATCCCTATCAGGAGAAGGGTCAAATACGAGAGGCCGAAAATGCTTCCCATAGAACCCCGCTATCGGCCTTGAGCTAAGGCCTTTGTGTATGAATGGTACGTTCATTATACTATTTTTCGCCATTCTGTCAATCAGCGAAGGGCAATCGTCTCCTCGATGAAGCCTTCCCCTGCCTCATATGCATTTCGTTTGCCAAAATCGAGGTTTTATGCTATAGTCGCAAATGATTGCGACTTGGAGATCGATCGGACATCTTTGCTGGGAAAGGAGGTGAATTCGCCCGCATGCGTAACTACGAACTGACTTTCATCGTCCATCCTGATACGGATGAAGAGGGCCTGAACGCTGTAGTGGAGGGGATTAGCCGTACCATCGCCGCCAATGGTGGGCAGGTAATTAAGATCGATTCCTGGGGTAAGAGGCGTTTAGCGTATCCGATTCGGAAGTGCTTGGAAGGGCACTACATGATAATGCAACTTCAGCTGGAACCGGAGGCCATCTCGGAACTGGAACGAAACCTCAAGCTCGCGGAGGAAGTAATCCGCTACCTGATCGTAAGAGCCGATTGATCGAGGAGAGCTTGTGATGCTAGGAGGAGGCGAAGATGGATAGGGGATTAAACAAAGTGATGATTATCGGCAGATTAGGGCAGGATCCTGAAATGCGCTACACCCCCAGCGGCAAGCCGGTGGCCTCTTTCAGCGTAGGAACCACCCGCAGTTGGATATCGGCCAATGGCGAGCGCCGAGAAGAGACCGAATGGTTCAACGTAGTAGCTTGGGGAAACCTGGCTGAGATATGCAAACAGTACCTCAGCAAAGGGCAGCGAGTTTACGTCGAAGGCCGCTTGCAAACCCGCAGTTGGGAGGACGATGAAGGAAGGAGACGTTACTGTACGGAGTTGGTGGCTAACGAGATGATCATATTGGATTAGTTGAGGAAGGAGGCCATTTTGGCTGAAAGGAGAGAGGAAAGCGAACGGAGGGGCTCGACCCGAGTCCCAATGTATTATCGTCGCCCTCGGAAGTGCTTCTTCTGCACAGAGGGTATAGACGAAATCGATTATAGAGATGTAGAGCTGCTGCGCCTCTTCCTTACCGGGCGCGGGAGGATCAAGCCACGCCGGACGACGGGCGTCTGCGCTAAACACCAGCGGCGCCTGGCGAAGGCCATCAAACGGGCACGACACCTGGCCCTTCTGCCCTTCGCTCCGGAGCACATACGGCGGTATGGCTGGTAAAATCGAGGTTAGCCGAGAAGCTCAGGAGGCTCGATGGCCAAGAGGAAGCGGGAGAAGAGCCCGCCGAGGGAGCGGGCAGCATACCGCAGAAAGATCAAACGCCAGAAGCAGATGATCTTCACCGGAGTGACCCTCGTCGGCCTCTTGGTGATAGGCTTGGTGGCCGCTGGCTTTTACCAGCGATATGTCGGTGAGCCTAAGGAGCCGGTGGCCATCGTCGGCGGCGTGCCTATACGCACTGACACCTATCAGAGGATGGTCCGCTATCGGCGCTTCCTCACTGAACTCACGTTAGAGAGGCTCAGGGCTCAGCGAGCTCAGATAACCGACGAGGAGGAGCAGCAACAGCTTGCCCAGTACCTCGACCAGCAGATCCAGCAGCTCCAAGCTCAAGAAGCCAACTTGCCCAGGCAGGTCTTAGAGGAGTTAATCAGGGGGGAACTGATCCGCCAGGAAGCGGCCAAGAGGGGTATCGTGGTCACAGATGAGGAGGTGCAGAGGGAGATAGAGGAGCGGTTCGGCTACCTCCGTACCCCTTCTCCGCCGGCTACGGGGGGCACTCCCGTTCCCACCGCCACTCCTATGCCCTATGAGGAGTTTCAGCGAAGGTATAAGGGATACCTGCAGACCCTGAAGGAGCGGGCCGAGTTCACCGAAGCTGATTTCCGCCGCCTCGTGGAGACCGCACTGTTAGAGCGTAAGCTGCGAAAGGCCTTCGCCGATCAGGTGCCCACCACTGATGAGCACGTCCATGCCCGTCATATCCTGGTCAAGACGGAGGAGGAAGCCCGAGACGTCATCGCTAAGCTGAAGGCCGGTGAGGGCTTCGAGGCCCTGGCTGAGGAGGTCTCCATCGATGAAAGCACCAAGGAGAAAGGAGGGGACCTCGGCTGGTTCACGCGTGATTCGTTCAGCGTTCCCACAGAGGTGGCGGAGGCAGCCTTCGATCTGAAGGTAGGGGAGATAAGCGACCCAGTAAAGAGTCCATTGGGTTATCATGTCATCGAGGTTCTGGGCCGCGAGGAGCGGGAATTGGATCCTCTTGTCTTGGGGATGCGCCAGCAGAAGGCCTTCGAAGATTGGCTCGAGAAGCAGCGTCAATCGGAGAAAGTGAAACTTACTTGGTCACCGGAGAAAGCGCCTCCTCCGTAAGAGGATGAAACCCGGCTTTTGCCATTTGACAAAGGAAGGGAAGGGTGTTATAATTACAATTGCAAAGCATTTGTAATGAGGCGAACCTGTGGAAGGGAAGGCTGAGGTTAAAAATTTACTGCGCCAAGCAGGGAAAAGGGTTACCCCCCAGCGGGTGCTCATCCTGGAGACGATGCGTGAGGCCGGCGGCCATCTGGACGCCGATGAAATCTACCGCTTAGCCAAACGGAAGGCACCTCGTCTGAGCCTCTCCACAGTTTATCGCACCCTTACCATGCTCAAAGAGGCAGGGGTGATCGAGGAGCTTCGCTTGGGCGAGGAGCACCATCATTACGAGCTGAAAGGAGAGAGGGGACATCACCATCTCATCTGCCGGGGCTGCGGCAAAGTCATCGAGTTCGAGTGCCCTTTCAGCAAGGAGCTGATCCGGAGCCTGGGCGAGGAGCACGACTTCGAGGTCACGGGCATCCACCTGGACGTGATGGGCTATTGCGCAGAATGCCGAAGGAAGCAGGCTAAATAAAGCTCTCTGGCGAAAGCAGGGTTATTTTGTCAGGGCTTTAATTTTTTGGAGGTTCTAAGTGCAAATGCTTGGTAAAAGCGAAAGGAGATGAGCAAATATGGCTGAGATCAAATCCCTAAGCGAGCTGAAGCCTGGCCAGAAGGGCAAGGTGGTCAGGGTTGGCGGCAGCGGGGCCATCCACCGCCGCATCCTGGACATGGGGGTGGTGCCGGGGGCGGAGATCGAGGTGGAGAGGGTGGCCCCCCTGGCCGACCCCGTGGAGTTCAGGCTGCTGGGCTACCACCTCTCGCTGCGAAAGGAGGAGGCTCGAAACGTCCACGTGGAGGTGAGCTAACGTGGCCGGTATCACGATGAAAGGGGGGATGCATATGCCGCTAAGCATGGTCGCCCCGGGGCAGGAGGTGGAGTTCGTGGCCGTGCACGGGGGCTGGGGGATAAGACGCCGCCTGGCCGATATGGGGTTCAACCCCGGGGTGAGGCTCAAGGTGATCCACTCCGGCGGCGGCCCTATCATCGTTGCCATCCGGGATGGCCGCTTGGCCTTGGGGCGCGGGATGGCTCACAGGATCATGGTGAAAGTGATAGGGGATAAGTGAGAGGGGATAAGGGATAGGGGATGGAGGATAGGAGATGGAGGATAACCCTTAACCCCTGCCACCTAACCCTATTGGAAGGAGGGATGTGAGATGGCTAAGAAGATCACCATTGCCCTGGCCGGAAACCCCAACTCCGGCAAGAGCACCGTCTTCAATGCCCTCACCGGCGCCCGTCAACACGTGGGAAACTGGCCGGGGAAGACGGTGGAGAAAAAGGAGGGCATCTGCACATTCGACGATTATGAGATCCATGTGGTCGACCTCCCCGGAACCTACAGCCTGACCGCCTACTCGATGGAGGAGATCATCGCCCGCGACTTCATCGTAGAGGGGAAGCCGGACGTAGTGGTGGACATCGTGGATGCCTCCAACCTGGAGCGCAACCTCTACCTGGCCGTTCAGCTCCTGGAGCTGGGGGCCAACCTGGTCCTCGACCTCAACATGATGGACATGGCCGAGGCCCGCGACCACAAGATCGACGTCAAGGCCCTCTCGGAGCTCCTGGGCGTCCCCGTCGTCCCCACGGTGGCCAACAAGGGGAAGGGGATAAAGGATCTCCTGACTACCATCGTCAAGGCGGCAGAAGCTAAGGGATAGGGGATAAGGGATGGGGGATAGCCCTTAACCCCTAAAGTGAAAGGAGGAAATTCCAATGGCAGTGGAAGCGGCTGTTGCCAGACGCTTAAAAATCGTTGACTATGGACGGGAGATCGAGGAGGAGATATCCAAACTGGAGGAGCTCATCGCCAAGATCGAGGCTCTGAAGGCTTATCCCGCCCGCTGGCTGGCAGTCAAACTCCTGGAGAACGACAGCGAGATAAAGGCGAAGGTGGAGGCCGTCCCCGGCGGCGCCGAGATCCTTCGCCAGGCCGAGGCGAGCATGGCCCACCTGAGGGATATCTTCGGCGACGAGGCGGAGACGGTCATCGCCGACCGGCGCTACGGCCTCATCAGCGGCCTGGTGAAGAGGGTGCTACGGAAGCCGGCCGTGGAGAGGCTGACCACCTCCGACAAGATCGACAGGATCGTCACCAACCGGGTGCTGGGCATCCCTATCTTCCTGGGGGTGATGTGGCTCGTATTCCAGTTCGTCGCCTGCTCCGGCCCCTACTCTGATTGGCTGGATGGGGTGCTCTCCGGCCCCATAGCCCGCTGGGGGGTGGCCATCCTCAACCTGGTCGGCCTGGGCGGCACCTGGGTGGAGTCGCTATGGACGGACGGCATCATCGCCGGACTGGGTGGGGTGATGGTCTTCATCCCCCTCCTCTTCTTCCTCTACTTCTGCCTGGCCATCCTGGAGGACTCCGGCTACATGGCCCGCATCGCCTTCGTGATGGACCGCATCATGAAGGCCCTGGGCCTGCACGGGAAGACCTTCATGCCCATGATCATCGGCTTCGGCTGCACCGTGCCGGCCACCTACGCCACGCGGACGATGAGGGAGTGGAAGGACAGGATCGTGACCGGGCAGGTGCTCTCCCTGATGAGCTGCGGAGCCAGGCTGCCGGTCTACACCCTGTTCGCCGCCGCCTTCTTCCCCGATAACCCTGGGCTGTTTATCCTCTCCCTGTACTTGTTCGGCGTCTTCTGGGCCATCGTGATGGCTAAGATCTTCAGAGGCACCATATTCGCCGGCGGGGAGAGGGCGCCCTTCGTCCTGGAGCTGCCTCCCTACCGCATGCCCACCCTTAAGGGTGTCCTCATCCACATGTGGGAGCGCGGCGCCTACTTCTTCCGCAAAGCGTTCCACATCATCCTGACCGTCTCCATCATCATGTGGTTCCTGCTGAACATCCCCTGGGGAGCGGAGATGGAGGACAGCCTCTTCGCCAAGGTGAGCGGGGCCATCGCCCCCATCCTGGCCCCGATGGGCTCTGGGAACTGGGAGGCCGCTGGCTCGCTGGTCACCGGCTTCGTGGCCAAGGAGGTGGTGATCGGCACCATGGGCCAGATCTACGTCGGAGGCGCCGAGGAGGAGGAAGAGGGACCGCCCCCGACCTTCGTTGAGGACCTAAAGGAGATCGTGGTCGGCTTCGTAGAGGCTACGGTGGACACCGTGAAGTCCATCATCAGCATCATCCCCGGCGTGAATCTGATGCCCCCGGAGGAGGAAGAGGAGGAGACGGAGCTGATACAGGCGGTGAGGGCGCGCTTCACGCCCCTGCAGGCGGTGGCCTTCAACGTCTTCGTGCTGCTCTACATCCCCTGCATGGTGGCCTGTGCCGCCTTCCGCAGCGAATACGGCACCAAGTGGGCGCTCTTCAACGCCGGATACCTGACGGCCCTGGGCTGGATCGTCTCCACGCTCATCTACCAGATCGGACGGCTGCTGGGGTTCGGCTAAGCCCGCTGTCTTCGGATGAGGGCCACGCTCTTCCATGGGCGTGGCCCTCGTCACGCTGCTTTTCAGAATGGAGGTAAATAGAGTGGCAAGGCCTCTCTCAGGAATGAGGATAGTTGTGTGTGGGAAGGGAGGAAGTGGGAAGAGCACCTTCGTCACCCTGATGACGAGGGTACTGAGGGACAAAGGATACAGCGTTCACGTCGTGGACGGCGATGCGTCCAACCCAGGACTCTGGTGGATGTTGGGGTTCGAGGAAGCCCCCAAGCCCCTCATAGACTTCTATGGAGGAAAATTCTTCAAGGGAGGAAAGGTGACGTGTCCGGTGGACGATCCAACCCCGTTGGAAAGAGGGGAGATCAGCCTCGATGAGATTCCACACGAGTATTTTGCCGAGAAGGAAGGTTTAACTTTCTTCAGGGTGGGGAAGATAGAGAGCGTATTTGAGGGGTGCGATGGCCCGGAGTCGAAGGTGGTGAGGGACTTCAGGATACCTGGGGATCACGTTACTTTAGTAGACCTCACCGCGGGGCTGGAACATTTTGCGAGGGGGGTCGAGATAAACGCGGATGGGGTTGTGGCCATAGTTGATCCCACCTCCACATCCCTTGAACTCGCCAGGAAGGCAAAGGATATGGTCGAGGGGATGAAGAGGGGGCTTAAACCGGCTACCGTCCATCTGGAAAACCCCAAAGATGTCGAGATGGCGGAAAAGTTAGCCAGGAACGCCAAAGTGAAGCACCTCTGGGTGGTTCTGAACAAGATAAGGTCGAAGAGGATCGAGTCGTTGATGAGGAAAAGGCTGGAAGAATACGGGATAGAGCCGATAGGCTCGATCCGCGAGGATCCGGAAATCCTCGAGTCCTCCCTGGAAGGTGCTTCCCTCAGGGAATCCGGGGCAAGGGAGGACGTGGAAAAGATCGTGAGCGAATTGGAGGAAGCCGTTAGACAAATGCCGCGATCCGCTACGTAGAAGTGGCCCTCTTTTTTTGACTTTGATTGTTGCAAATGAAATGCATTAGTATCTAACCATTGGGAGCAGAAGAGGAGAGCAGTAACGGAGAAAGCGCCCAATCAAACACAAGGAGGGACAAAAGATGAAATCCACAAACAGATTCTCAATGGAAGCACAGGCGACCCTGGCCTTCATCGTGGCCCAGATCCTGTTCAAGATGATATTCGAGTTCGAGGGGGCGAGGATCTTCGCCGAAACGCATCGCATGCCGGCGTTTGCCATCGTGGTGATCCTCACCATCACCTGGGCCGTCATCGGCCTGCTGTGCCTGGCCAACTGGAGGACGGCGTACCTTCTGGCCGTCATATTCGGGGTTCTGAACCTGTATCCACTGGTGCTGCTCGCACTGGGCAGGGCCCCGTTTCGGTATCGCCCCTTCTTCCTCACCTGGATAACCCTGTCGCTGATGCACTTCAGTTATCGGGCCTACAAATCGAGGCCCTAAGCTGAAGCTCAGGGCTAAGGGGGTAAAAGCCTGCTGAGAGCAGGCTGCTCCTACTCGCTCTTTGGTACCAAAAGGAAATCATGGGCACGTTGGTGACGATGGGAACCAAACGGTCTTCACGTTTAACCGAGCAACTCTAATAAGAAATGGAGGTAAAAACAATGCGTAAGCACACACTGTTCACTCTGAGCGTATTGCTGGCCCTGGTCTTGGGGGCGTGCGCGCCCGCACCGACGCCGACGCCAACACCGGTTCCGCCTACGCCAACGCCTGCCCCGCCCACGCCGACACCTGTTCCGCCGACGCCAACACCGACGCCCATTCCGCCTACACCAACGCCGGCTCCAACACCCACCCCGGCGACGATAACCATCACCGACAGCGCGGGCAGGGAGATCGAGTTGCCGTTCCCCCTGGAGCGGGTCGTCGTCCTCAATCCACCCAACGCCGAGGTTATGCGCGCCCTCGGGGTAGCCGACCGAATCGTCGGCATAAGCGGGCCGATGGCGAAGCCCGACTACTGGCCGGAGTTAAGCAAAAAGCCCGTGATGGCTAAGCATGCTCACGGCGAGCCGGATTACGAGAAGATCGTCGAGCTCGGCCCACAGGCCGTATTCGCCTACGGCACGCATCCCGCCCTCGACATAGGGAAGATCGCCGATGCCTTGGCCCCCGCGGGCATAGAGGTCGTCGGGATAGATTGCTTCAAGCTCAAAACCCTCTACGAGGACATAGAGACCCTGGGGAAGATATTCGACAGGGAGGACAAGGCCGCGGAGCTCGTCGAATTCCTCCAGGGCATACCGGGGATGGTGGAGGAGAGGGTAAAGGGCCTGAAGGAAGAGGAGAAGGTGAGGGTGTATGCCGAACACCATGGGAAAGATTACTTGGCCTTCGGCCCACACTCGGAATGGGACAGCATGATAAGGACGGCCGGAGGCGTCAACATCTTTGCCGACGCACCCAAACCATACTTCGAGGCGGACCCCGAGGTGCTGCTCGAGAGGAACCCCGAGGTGATCCTGAAGGACGTCAGGCGCGCTCCAAAGATGGGGTACGGGGTGACCGATACCGAGCCCATGAAGGCTTACTTAGAAGAATTCACCTCCCGCACCGGGTGGAGCGAGCTGGATGCGGTGAAGGAGGGGAAGGTCTATCTGGTTTCTCCGGGGATCGGCGCCGGGCCAAGGAAGATCATAGCCACCGTTTACTTCGCCAAAATCTTCTACCCCGACCTCTTCGCCGATGTTGATCCCGACGACATCCTCGGGGAATACTTCGAGAGGTTCCAGGGGATCGAGCTCAAGGGGGTTTTCATCTATCCGGAGCTGGAATAGATCAGGCTTCCCCAGAGCTCTTAGCATCCTGATGCCACTTCCCTCCTATCTCCTGGGGGGCGTCCTCGCCCTACTTCGAACAAACCATGGCACACCCGATGGGAGGGGACGCCTCCTTCTGTAGCAATTATGTGGAAAATGACCGACAAGAATCCGCGGATCTCTTGGAGCGAGGAGGCGGATGAGTTCTATTCCAGGTCCATCGCCAGGAGGGTTCTGTTTATCTGCCTTTCCGTGCTCCTCCTTGCGATCCTGGCGCTGGCAGCAACCTCCCTTGGAGGGGCATCCCTGGGGATAGGGGATGTATCTCACGCCCTCATCGCCAGGATATTCCCCTTTGCCAGTGCGGAAGGGGGCTCCGTTGCCAACGTTATCATCTGGCACCTCAGGCTTCCGCGAATCGTGATGGGAATTGTCGCCGGAGCGGGGCTCGCCCTTGCCGGAGCGGCTGTACAAGGCGCCTTGAGGAACCCTTTGGTGAGCCCCTTCACCGTAGGGGTCTCCTCCGGAGCCGCCTTAGGGGCGTCTGTAGCCATCATCCTGGGGTTCGGCCTGGTAGGGTCCGAGAAATACGTCGTGATAGCCAACGCCTTCGTCTTCGCCATGGGCACTTCGCTCTTAATCTTAGGGATCGGCAGGCTGAGGGGGATATCCTCGGAATCGTTCATACTCGTCGGAATCGCCTTGATGTATCTCTTCGGGGCGGTTACCTCCCTCCTGCAATACATCGCCACCGAGGAGGAGCTCGCCGAGGTGATCCATTGGGCGTTTGGAACCCTCACCGGTTCCTCGTGGGAGAACATAGCGGTGGTCTCGGCTGTAATGGCGTTCTGTCTCCCATGGCTGATGAAGTATTCCTGGGATTTGAACGCTATGGCTTCAGGGGGAGATGAGGTTGCCACAAGCCTGGGGGTCAACTGCGGCCGGGTGAGGATAGCGGTTATGGCGCTCTCGGCTTTGGTCACCGCCAGCGTGATCTGCTTTACCGGGATAATCGGTTTCGTCTGCCTGGTGGCGCCTCACATAGCCAGGTTTTTGATCGGAGGAGACCATAGGTTCCTCCTTCCCTGCTCCTCCGTTCTCGGCGCCATATTGCTCCTTGCCGCGGATACCATAGGGAGGACGGCCTTCTCCCCAGCCATAATTCCGGTGGGGATCGTCATCTCCTTCATCGGCCCTCCCTTCTTCATATATCTGCTGCTCAGGCGAAGGAGGGGGTATTGGCAATGAAGCTCGAGATAAAAGGGGTGAGCTTCAGCTATGGCTCCCGGCCGGCTTTGGATGATGTTACCGTGAGCATAGGGGAAGGGGAGATAGTAGCCCTCGTCGGCCCCAATGGCTCGGGAAAGACCACGCTTATCAAGTGCATCAACAGGATCTTGAAGCCCCGAAAGGGCGTCGTTCTGGTGGACGGGAGAGACGCCGAAAGGATAAAGCGGAGGGACCTCGCCAGGCTTCTGTCCTATGTTCCCCAATCCGCCGCTTATGTCTTTCCTTCCACGGTGTTCGATACCGTGCTTTTGGGGAGGAGGCCGTATGTGAACTGGGGTATATCTCCCAGGGATAAGGAGGTCGTCTATCGGGTTCTTTCGTTGATGGGGCTGGAGAGTTTCGCCTCAAGGGATTTCAACGAGTTGAGCGGAGGGGAGAGACAAAAGGTCCTCATAGCCAGAGCCTTAGCTCAGGAACCCCAGGTGCTCCTCTTAGACGAACCCACCAGCAACCTCGACCTGCGGCACCAGCTCGAGGTCTTGAATATCCTGAGATCGGTGGTGAAGGGGAAGGGGATGGCGGCGATCATGGCCATGCACGACTTGAATTTAGCCGCCAGGTTTTCCGACCGGATGATCTTCCTCAGGGAGGGGAAGATATGGGATGTCGCCGAGCCGGAGGAGGCCATCACCTCGGAGAACATAAGGGTCGTCTACGGCGTGGAGGCCGTCATAAGCAAGGACTTGGGGCATCCGCACATCGTGCCTATAAAGCCCGCCGTCCGCTATCCCGATCGGATGCGAAGCCATCACCAGGCTTTGGCCCCGCTTTTTGCCTTCCTCAGGCGGGAGGGGGATTTCGCCGGCCACCTTCTGAGCCTGACCCCCGATGCCCGCAAGCGGACGGTCTACATCCACGTCCCCTTCTGCACCCGGAAATGCACCTTCTGCAACCTGTTCCGATTTGAGAAGCCGCCTCCTCCCGACTATCACCGCCTCATCATCCGGGAACTCGAAACCTATGCCTCTTATCCCTATGTCCGCGAGGGGACTTATCATGCCGTCTACTTCGGCGGCGGGACCCCAACCACCCTCTCCGCCGAAGCGCTTCGGCAGATTTTGCAAGCCCTGCGCTCCAATCTGAACATCTCTCCGGAGGCGGAGATAACCATCGAAACCACGGTAACAGACCTCACGGAGGACAAGTTGGCCGTGTTTCAGGAGGAGGGGGTGAACCGCTTCAGCATCGGCGTCCAGACCTTCTCCGACAGGGGAAGGAGGATATTGGGGAGGAAGGGAAGCGGAAGGAAGGCGGCGGAGAAGTTGCGGATGGTGAGGCAAATGGGCTTTCAAAACGTGGGCCTTGATTTGATCTACAACTGGCCCTCTCAGACGGAGGAGGAGCTGGAGGACGACCTGGACCTTATCGAATCGCTGGACCTCGCCGGGTTCAGCTTTTACTCCCTTATCCTCCTGAAGGACACCGCCCTTTCCCGGATGATCGCCTCCGGAAAATGTGAGCCTTTGGGCGATCTGAGGCGCGAGCGGTCTCATTTTGACTTGATCGTAGAGCGGGCCTCAGAATCGGGGTTTCGGCTTCTGGGGCTTACCAAACTGGTTCGGCCGGGCAGGGATAACTACGAGTATGTGCGTATCAGGTATGAAAATGGGGACACGCTAGGCCTGGGGGCAGGGGCAGGGGGAAGGCTGGGGAACCTCGTCTACCGCAACCCCACTTCCTTGGAGGAATATCGCCTTCAGGTGGAAAGCCCCCCGGGCCTCCCAAGGAAGGCACGCATGGCGAATTCCCAATACGACTTCGCCCATCGGGTGGTAGGAAAGCTCCAGTACGGAAGGCTTGACTGGGCGGATCTCGCTCCATTTACTGAGGTTAGGGGGCCCCTGAGGGAGCTGGCCGGAAGGCTGGCGGCGGAGGGGCTGGTGCAATTTGACTCCTCCGGCTTCTCCCTCACGCGAGAAGGGGTATTCTGGGGAAATAACATCGGACGTGAATTCGCATTGACTTTGGTGAGATCGCTGAAAGGGAAATAGCGGGCAGATGTTCGCATACGCTTGCAGGCTGGTGAGCCGTTTCACGCGGCCGGTTATCATTTTCACCCGCTTCTACGACAAGACGGTTCAATGCGGGTGCGGGGCCTTCATAGTCCTGAATGACGAGGGGTGGATACTTACGGCGGCCCATCTCTGGAAATCCTTCTTTGCCTACAAGGAGCACTCCAAACAAATCGCAGAATACAATGAGAAGGTTCAGGCTATCCAGAGCAATCCGGGACTCGACGCAAAACAGAAGAGTGAGGGGCTGCGTCGTCTCAAAAGCAACCCTCGATGGATCACTAACCATTCCTTCTGGTGGGGATGGGATGGCGTTACGGTCGAAGATATAAGGTTTCTGCCAGAGGGGGACATCGCAGTTGGACGATTGGAACCCTATGATCCCAAAATGGTTGAGACATATCCGGTCATCAAAGATCCCACGTCCAACCTGGACATAGGTACGAGCCTTTGCCGGCTTGGATACCCATTCCTTCAAATCGAAGCCACCTTCGACGAGAAGAATTGCACCTTTGAGCTGGCGCCCGGCACACTGCCTCTCCCGCGTTTCCCAATCGAAGGGATCTACACCAGAAACGCGATGGCGGGGAAGTCGAGAGATGGGAAATACGAGATCAAGTTTCTGGAGACGTCATCGCCTGGCTTTAGAGGGCAGAGTGGTGGCCCGGTCTTTGACGTAAAGGGCACGGTCTGGGCCATCCACAGCAGGACAGCTCAGCTCCCACTGGGATTCGGTCCAGGAGAAAAGAAGGACGGGCGGGAGACTGAGGAGAAACAATTCTTGAACGTCGGCCTGGGTGTTCACCCAGAGTTGATAGTGGCATTCCTGAGGGACAATGGTATCAGGTTCAACCTATCAGACTACTGATCAATTTAGCCCTAGTGTATAGGAGGTGGCCAGATGTAGCGGATATTCGCAACCTTGAAGGTGAAAAACGGATCCTGGACTGAGAGCAAATACCAAAAGGAGGAGCAAAAATGGCAAAAATCGGTCTGTTTTACGGTAGCACCACGGGCAACACGGAAAGGGTAGCCGGCCTGATCAAAGATGCGTTCGATGAATTTGAGGCCGACGTGGTTGCAGTGTTCAACGTGGCCGAGGCCAGCATCGAGGATATGAAAGGATTCGACTATCTGATCCTGGGCATCCCAACCTGGTATGAGGGTGAACTGCAAGACGACTGGGACGAGTTCTTGCCTAATATGGATGACCTGGATCTGAGCGGCAAGAAAGTAGCCGTTTTCGGGCTGGGGGATCAAGAGGGCTATCCTGATACTTTCGTAGACGGCCTTGGGATTCTGGCCAAGAAGGTTAAGGAAAGGGGAGGCCAACTCGTAGGCTCCTGGCCTTTGGAGGGCTATGAATTTAATGCTTCCCTGGCCGTTGAAAGTGACAGGTTCGTGGGCCTGGTCATAGACGTAGACAACCAGGACGATCTCACCGAGGAACGGGTGAAAACCTGGGTCAACCAGATCAAAGGTGAGTTCGGCCTGTAGTACTGACCCCCTCCCTCTCCGCCCCCTCAGTCTCCCCCAATACTGGGGGGTGGAAGCTGTGGTTAAGAACGAGGGCGGGATACCCTACATCGTGCCGATAAGGCCGGAAAAAGAAACAAAAGAGGGGGAGTAAGGGTCATGGGACTGGACCGTCGTCTGATTGAATTGACACGCGGCTCGCGCCGCTGGATCGCCGCCACGGTGACGCTGGGCTGGCTCATCGTGGCGCTGAACGTGGCCCAGACCGTGCTCATCGGCCGGGCCATCGGAGATGCGTTGGAGGGGCAGAGCGGCCTGGGATGGCTGCTCATCGCCTTGGTTGGCCTGGTGCCCGTCCGGGCGGTGCTAAATTGGGCCGCCCGCCTGGCCTCCCACCGGGCGGCGGCGCAGACCAAGCTCTCGCTCCGCGACCGCCTCTACGAGCACCTGCTGAAACTGGGGCCTGGCTTTCTGGAATCAGAGCGCACCGGCGCGCTGGTGCACACCGCCGTGGAGGGGGTGGAGGCGCTGGAGGTCTATTTCGGCCGCTACCTGCCGCAGTTCGTGCTGGGGATGACCATCCCCTTCCTGCTCTGCGCCTACATCGCCACGATGGACTGGGTGACGGCGGTGGCCCTGCTGGTTGCCCTGCCGTTCATCCCCGGCTCGTTGATGGCCATCCAGCGCAAATTGCGGGCGGTGAGCGACCGCTACTGGGCCTCGGCGGGCCGCTTGAGCGCCCTGTTCCTGGACAGCCTGCAGGGGCTGACCACACTCAAGATGTTCAACCGCAGCCGGGCGCGGGCCGAGGAGATTCGCGCCCAGACCGAGCGCCTTCGCCAGGATACCATGCGCCTGCTGGCGGTCAACCTTATCTCGCTGTTTTTCATTGACTGGGTCTCCACGCTGGGCACGACGGTGGTGGCCTGCGGAATGGCGGCCTGGCGACTTCAGGCCGGCGCGGTGACCTTCGGCCAGGCGGTCACGCTGGCGCTGCTGAGCGTGGAACTGGCGCGCCCGTTGGTCCTGTTGGGGTCGTACTTCCACGCCGGAGCCAGCGGTGTGGCGGCGGCAGGACACATGTTCGCCCTTCTCGACACGCAACCCCGGATTCGCGAGGCCCCCATCGCGACGCCGGCTAAGTGCACGCCGCACATCCGCTTCGAGAACGTCCACTTCGCCTACGATGATGGCGAGCGCCCGGCGCTGGACGGCCTCTCGTTCGAGATTCGGCCCGGTGAGACAGTGGCCCTGGTTGGAGCCAGCGGGGCGGGCAAGAGTTCGGTGGTCAACCTGCTCTTCCGCTTCTTCGACCCCCAGGAGGGGCAGATTTACCTGGACGGGCATCGCCTTTCCGACCTCCCGCTGGACTGGCTGCGCAGGCAACTGGCGCTTGTGGCGCAGGACGCCTATCTCTTCTACGGCACCATCGCCGAGAACCTTCGTCTGGCCAAACCCGATGCCACTCAAGCCGAACTGGAGGCGGCGGCCCGCGCGGCCAACATCCACGATTTCATCGCCTCCCTGCCCAACGGCTACGAGACGCAGGTCGGTGAGCGCGGCCTGACATTGAGTGGCGGGGAGGCGCAGCGCATCGCCATCGCGCGGGCGCTCCTCAAGGACGCGCCCATCGTGATCCTGGACGAGGCCACCTCACACGTGGACGCCGAGAGCGAGGCGGCCATCCAGGAGGCGCTGAGGCGGCTTACGGAGAACAAGACGGTGCTGCTCATCGCCCACCGGCTGAGCACGGTGCGCCGCGCCGACCGCATCCTGGTGCTAGACGAGGGCCAGGTCGTGGAGTCGGGCACGCACGAAGAGCTGTTGCGCAGGCAGGGCGTCTACGCCCGCCTGATCGCTGCGCAGAGGGTCTCCAAAGAGCGCCTGTCGGAGGTGGTCCCATGAACCAGCGAAAAGTGCTCTGGCGCCTGCTGGGCATGATCCGCTCCCTGTGGGGCGTGATGCTCTTCTCTATCACCATGCGCACGCTCAACCAGTCCAGCGGCATTGCCATCCTGACGCTGGGCACATGGGGGCTGGGCTTAGCCATAGCGCAGCCGACGAGCAACTTGCGCCCCGTCCTCGTGGCCCTGGTGGTGATGGGGATGCTTAAGGGCGTCTTCCGCTACCTGGAGCAGTTCTCCGCTCACTACGTGGCCTTTCACCTGCTGGCGATAATGCGGGACCGTTTCTACCGACGCATCGAGCCGCTGGCCCCGGCCGTCCTGGGGGAGCGCAGCGGCGATGTGGTCTCCCGCGCCGTCTCCGACGTGGAGCGCATCGAGGTCTTCTATGCCCACACCATCGCCCCCGCCGCCACCGCCGTCCTGGTGCCGGCCATCTCGCTGGCCGTGCTGGCCCGCTTCCACGGTTTGCTCGCCCTGACCCTGTTGCCCTTCCTGGCGGGAGTGGGCCTCCTGGCCCCCTGGGTGGGCGACCGGTGGGGCCGGCGGCTGGGGATGGCGCTGCGGCGGGTCACGGCGGAGGTGAACGCCCACTTTACGGACAGCATCCAGGGGCTGCGCGAGATCGTGGCCTTCGGGCGTGAGAAGGCCCGGCGGCAAGAGATTTGGGAGCGGGGGAAACGACTGGTGGGCGTGCAGGCGCGGGCGGCGTATGCCGCCGGCCTGCAGGATTGTCTCAGCGATGCCCTCGTCGCCGGCGGGATCCTGGGCGTGCTGGGCGTTGGATTGTGGCTGGCGGGTCAGGGGCGGCTGGACCCCCTTCTCCTCCCGCCCATCGTCGCCCTGACGATGACTACCTTCGGGCCGGTGCTGGCGGCAGCCAGCGTGGTGCACGAACTCCGTCAGGCCCTGGCCGGTGCCGAGCGGCTGTTTTCCATGATGGATCGAACCCCGGCGGTGCGGGACAGGGTCACCACGCCGCCACCGGAGCCGGTGGAGCCGTCCATCCGCTTTGAGAGGGTCTGGTTCCGCTACCGGGACGATGGCCCCTGGGTGCTCAAGGGCCTGGACTTCGAGGTGCCGGCGGGGCGCACGGTGGCGCTGGTGGGCCCCAGCGGGGTAGGCAAGACCACCGTGGTCAACCTGCTGCTCCGTTTCTGGGACGCGAACGAAGGGCACGTCCGCCTGGGCCAGTATGACGTGCACGACTTTCCGCAGGAGGACCTGCGACGCCGCATCGCGGTGGTCTCACAACATACCTATCTCTTCAACACGACGATCAGGGAAAACCTGCGGCTGGGGGATCCGCAGGCGGACGATGCCCAGATCGAGCGGGCGGCGCGGCTGGCCAACATCCACGACTTCATCGCCTCCCTGCCCCAGGGCTACGACACGCCGGTGGGCGAGATGGGCGTGAAGCTATCGGGCGGGCAGCGGCAACGGCTGGCCATCGCCCGCGCCCTGCTCAAAGATGCGCCCATCCTGGTTTTGGACGAGGCCACCTCGGAACTGGACGCCGAGGCAGAGCGCGAGATCCAGGCCGACATCCACCGACTGATGAAAGGCCGCACGACGCTGGTCATCGCGCACCGGCTGTCCACAGTGGTGAATGCGGAGGAGATCCTGGTCATGGACGACGGGCGCATCGTCGAGCGCGGCCGGCACGCGGAACTGCTGGCGAGGGGCGGGGTCTACGCGCGGATGTTCGCCCGCCAACTGGATGAACTGACGGACAGCACATAAGGGGAATACATCGAATACCAACCCAAAGTTGGCATGTTCTTTCCGCTCTATTCCGGTGCCGAGAGGAACAAAAGATGAAATCCACAAACAGATTCTCAATGGAAGCACAGGCGACCCTGGCCTTCATCGTGGCCCAGATCCTGTTCAAGATGATATTCGAGTTCGAGGGGGCGAGGATCTTCGCCGAAACGCATCGCATGCCGGCGTTTGCCATCGTGGTGATCCTCACCATCACCTGGGCCGTCATCGGCCTGCTGTGCCTGGCCAACTGGAGGACGGCGTACCTTCTGGCCGTCATATTCGGGGTTCTGAACCTGTATCCACTGGTGCTGCTCGCACTGGGCAGGGCCCCGTTTCGGTATCGCCCCTTCTTCCTCACCTGGATAACCCTGTCGCTGATGCACTTCAGTTATCGGGCCTACAAATCGAGGCCCTAAGCTGAAGCTCAGGGCTAAGG
>CAYYKQ010000006.1:0-31094 GCA_964440965.1 uncultured Anaerolineae bacterium
GTCCTGATGAAAATCAGGCGGTCCAGGATGCGCTGCACCGCCTCGTCAATCTGGTCGTCAGAGAATTCGGGGTTGTAGCGGCGGAGGTAGTAGTGGAGCTTCTCCCGCCAGCGCACCAGCTCGCCGAAGAGTTGCTCGCCGACTGGGCGCTTCTTGAGCTTCTTCCCGACCCGCAGGGCCTCGCGGTCAATCAGGCCCTCCCGCATCGCCTCCTTGGAGAGGAGCCACAGGCGGTCGAACTCGTCCAGATACTGGTCGTAGGTGAGGTCAATGAAGATGTTGCGCAGGGGGTTTGCTTCCTTCCACTCGGCGTTGAAGACCTTGAGCCCTTCGAAGTCGGTGAGCACCGCCCAGGTGACGCCCTTGATCCAGGCGTAGTTGATCACCTGGCGCGCCCACTTGGGGTCGTTCAAGTCCACCCTGAACCGCTTCGCCTCCAAGAAGAACTTGGGGATGCCGCCCAGGCGGAAGGCGTAGTCCACCCGGCCGCGGGAGACCTTCCTCTCGGCGGAGACCTCAGCGGAATCGTAGACATCCCAGCCGAGGGCGCGGAAGAGGGGCAGGATGAAGTCCTTGCAGGTGTTAGCCTCGTTGTAGGCCCTGATGGCTCGTCTATCCAGCCGCCCGTATTTTTCGATCAGATCGGCGATCTCTCGTTTGGCCTGCTCACGAGTTACCGGCATCGGGATTTCTTCCAGTAGATCGAGTTGGGAGGGATACGAATCCTTACTCACCCAACAGCCCGAGGATCTCCTCCTGCCTGGCCCACATCTCCTTTCTCCCCTCTTCGTCGGCGTCGTCATAGCCCAGAAGGTGCAGGAGGCCATGGATGACCAGCAGCGCCAGCTCCTTCTCCACAGGGTGGCCCTGCTCCTCGGCCTGAACGAGCGCCCGTTCGTAGGAGATGATCACATCCCCCAGGTAGGGGGGCTCCTGGGGGGCAAACACGAAATCGTCATCTCCGCCCCTGCCGAAGGCCAGCACATCGGTGGGAGCATCCACGCCCCGAAACCGACGATTTAATTCGCGGATGCCCTCATCGTCGGTGACGACCAGGGCCAGCTCTACCTCTCCCGTCACTCCCTCGCGGCGGAGGGCCTCAAGCGCCGCACGGCGCAGGCCCCCTTCATCAACCGATCCCGCAAAGCGGGGGATGATCTGGACCTCGATTCGAGGGCCGCTCATTTCTCCCCTCTCTCAGGGTAATCCACGCGGGGGTGGAAGACCCCTTGCAGGATGCTGACGAAGGCGCTCTTGATCTCATTCAGGTCATGCAGGGTGAGGTCGCTTTCGTCCAATTCCCCCGCCAGCAGCTTCTCTCTGATGACCTTCTCCACCAGCTCAGCGATCTCCTCCGAGGAGGTGGGATGCTTCGCTCGCACAACGGCTTCGCAGCTGTCGGCCAGCATCACGATGGCCGTCTCCTTGGTCTGGGGCTTAGGGCCAGGGTAGCGGAAGTCATCCTCATCGACCTGCCCTTGTTCCTGGAGCGCTTGCCGGTAGAAGCATTCGGCCAGCCCCGTGCCGTGATGCTGGGCGATGAAATCCTGTACCTGAGGGGGCAACTTGTACTTTCTGGCCAGTTCTAACCCCTCTTTGACATGGCCGATGATGATCCTGGCGCTGGTCTCGGGGTCGAGATGCTGGTGAACGCTGAACCCCTCCATCTGATTCTCGCTGAAGAGGTAGGGATGGGAGATCTTGCCGATGTCGTGGTAATAGGCTCCCACTCGTGCCAGCATGGCATCGGCTCCGATGCGCTCCGCCGCTCGCTCCGCCATGTTGCCCACCAGAAGGCTGTGGTGGTAGGTCCCAGGTGCCTTTATCAGCAGTTGGTGCAGGAGGGGGTGGGTGGGACGCGTCAATTCAAACAGCTGAAGGAAGGTCGTGATGCCGAAGAGGTAGCTTAGGAGGAAGAAGCCGCCCAAAGCTAAGATCGCCGAGAAGGCACCGTTGGCTACCCCCGCCCCGGCTAAAGTGACCAGCCCTATCATGTCGTAGTTCTGGGTGGGCAGTCGGAAGGCCAAGACCGTGGCTATGTTGCTCAAAGCCACATAGATGCCCGACCACAGGAAAGCGTTCAGCCTTTCCACTCGGTGGAGGCTTAGGGAGGCGATCAGACCCCCCATCAGAGCATAGATCCCCAATTCAAGGGAGCCACCGGCTACGAAACCCACGATCGCGCTCACGAGGATGGTCGCCGCTATGGCCAGCCCTGGCCTGAAGAGGAGGGCGAGCAGCATGGAGAGGGCAGCCATGGGGAAAAGGTAGGACAGGATCGCATGCCCAGGCACCATCAGCTTGGCCAAGGAGACGAAGAGGATACTTAGCAGGAACAACAGGATTAAGGATCGCCCATTGGTCCAGACATCCCGGCCGAAGCGGGCGAGGTAAAGGCCCATGAAGATGGATAGGACCAGAACGAAGACCACGGTGCCAGCGATGCTCTGCCATCCGACGGCTGGCCGGCGCAGCCCTAAGGCCTCCAGGGCTTCCAAGTCCAGGGGATCAACGATCTCCCCCCGGCGCAGGATGATCTCCCCCTTCTCCAAGGTGACGCTGACCGGTTCCACGCTCTGGCGGGCCAGGCGTTTTGCCTCGGCCGTCTTCTCCGCGTTATAGAAGCTGTTAGGCTCAATGAAGCTCTGAGCCAGCTGGCTGACTACCTCGGCTTGATCCTCGGAGAGGTTGAGGCTGATCAGGCTGGGCAGAGCACGCTTGGCCTCCTCCAATTGCCCCTCGCGGATCTCCCTCCGCATGGCTTGGTCGACGACCTCCACGGTCTCGGCGGCCACTATCTGCCAGTCCTTCTCGGGGAGGGTTAGAATCCGGTCGATCACCGCAGTGGGAAGGACGGGATCGGAGATGGTTTCAAGCCATTCGGCCTTCTCCTCCGCTGAGGCGTAGGGGTCGTGGCGCACAGTGTCGATGTAGGCGAGGACCTCCCTGGCCCTGATCACCCGTTGGCGGGCAAGGCGGGCGTTGGGAGGATCATAGATGTCCTTGACCGCTTCCTCCGCTTTGGCCCTGGCCTCCTCGGTCAAGATCTGACTGACGTAGGTGATCCTGCGCGGCGCCCGGATATCGCGGGGGCTGACATCCCCCTCCTCTAAGATCACACGGTTGGTGGGCAGGAATTGGAAGGCCAGGATCGAGCTCGCCGCTAAGACGAAGAGCAGGCCGATGAGGATAGCTCGTCCTGTCACGGACCACGGTATCCCCTTGAACATGGCTGACATCGGCCTGTAATCACTGCTTTCTAACACCGCTTGACACTCCGTCCCCGCTGCGCTTGATAGCCCAATGCAGCTTCGATATTTTATCACATTTACCCCTTCAACGCCACCTTGTAGACCTCCCGCCTGGGCCATCGTGCCAGATCAGCCACGGCCCTGACGGCCTCCCTCCTGCTCACCCCCTCCCTCATGAATTCTGCTAAGGCTTCCCTCACCCTCTCCTCGTCCCAAGGGGGCTCAGGGGGAGCCCCCTCGATGACCAGAGTGAACTCACCGCGGGCTCCCTTCTCCTGGAAGTAGGCCAGGGCTTCGCTGATCCTCCCCCGCCAGACTTCCTCATGCAGTTTGGTAAGCTCCCTGGCTATGGCGATCCTCCGGTCCCCCAGGATGCTTTTCAGGTCGGCCAAGCTGGCAAGCAGGCGGTGAGGGACCTCAAAGGCGACTAAGGTGTGGCTTTCGTGGGCCACAGAGCGCAGGAGCTGACGCCTCTCCTTGGCCCGACGGGGCAGGAAGCCCAGGTACAGGAAACTGTCGGTGGGCAGACCGGAGACCACCAAGGCGGTGGTGAGGGCGGAGGGGCCGGGGATGGGCACCACCGGGATGCCCCTCTCGATAGCCGTTCGGATGAGCTCATAACCGGGATCCGAAAGGCCAGGCATTCCCGCCTCGGAGACCAAGGCCACGTCCTTCTCACGCAGAACTCCCAGCAGGATGTTGATCTTTTCCGCCTTGTTATGCTCTCCGTAGCTGGTCAGGGGAGTTGAGATCTCGTAGTGGGACAGCAGCTTGCGGGTGGTACGGGTGTCCTCAGCGGCGATTAGGTCTACCTGGCGGAGGATGCGCAGGGCCCGCAGGGATATGTCCTCTAAATTGCCGATAGGGGTGGCTACCACATACAAGGTGCCCATCGTTCCTCCTCGGTGAAGGCACGGCGCTGCTACCTGGGATCGCATTCGGGCATCCGGCCGCCGCTTCGTTTGAACCAGGCCTCTCTCGCCTCAGCAACCACAAAGGTGGAGCCAGTGACGCAGATCAAGCTCTGAGGGGTTGCCAGCTCCAGGGCCAAATTCAATGCGACATCCACGCCGTTGCTGCGGGTGACCTCGTAGCCCAGGGCGGAGGCTATCTCCTCCAGTCTGTGAGGATCGGCAGCACGAGGATGATGGGCCTTGGTGACGATGATCTCCCCCGCTACGGGAAAGAGCTCCCTCATCATCCCTGCGATATCCTTATCCGCTGAGGCTCCGAAGATGAAGATCAGGTCCTGGTAATCGAAGAGCTCCTTTAGGGCAACTCGCAGCTTATGGGCAGAATCCACATTGTGGGCACAATCGACGACCAGGAGGGGCTTCCGGCTCAGGATCTCCAGCCTCCCTGGCCAGCGGACACGGCGGAGCCCCTCCCTGACGCTTTCCTCGGGGATATCGATGCCCTGCTCGCGCAGCTTCTCCACGGCAGCGAGAACCACCGTGGCATTGATCAGTTGGTGCCTGCCAAGCAGGGGGATCCAAAATCTGCCACTTGCTCTTTGCCCTCCGCCCTTTGCTGCTTCGAACCACTGCCCTTCCAGGTTCGCCTCCCCTGCTTTCCACGTCCAATCACGCCCCACCACCGTCAATTCGGCTCCCTTCCGGCGGCAGACCTCCTCGATAATGGCCATGGCCTCAGGAGCCTGGGGGGCACTCACCACAGGGATGCCCGCTTTGATGATGCCCGCTTTCTCTCGGGCGATCTGAGCTAAGGTATCGCCCAGGATGGAGGTATGGTCGTAGCTGAGGGAGGTGATGATCGAGACCAGGGGGGTGACCACATTGGTGGCATCGAGCCTGCCGCCCAGCCCCACCTCCAGAATGGCCAGCTCCACTCCCTTCTCGGCGAAGTAGGCGAAGGCGAGGGCGGTGATGAGCTCGAAGGTGGTTAAACCCTCGATTGGGCTCGCTAAAGGCCGCAGGCGTTCGGTGAAAGAGGCCACTGCCTCTCTGGGGATCGGTTTCCCCTCCACCCGGATGCGTTCGCGGAGGGTATGGAGATGGGGTGAAGTGTAGAGGCCGGTCTTGTAGCCGGCGGCGCGGAGGATCGATTCGCTCATGGCCGCCGTCGAGCCCTTGCCTTTGGTGCCAGCGATGTGGATGGAGCGAAAACGGCGGTGGGGATTGCCCAGGAGGGCCAAGAGCCGCTCCATGCGTGACAGGTCGAAGAATTCGGGTGCATAGCAGTAGGGTACCTTCTTCTCGTAATCGGTGAGGCTGTAGATGTAATCGAGGGCCTCTCTATAACTCGCCATCAGGGCTACCTTTACGCTCTATTGTATCCCAAATTGAGCGGAAAGTAAAATCGAGTTAACCCTTGTTGAGGGGGGTGTGCGATTTGCATTTACAGCGCCCTTGGATTACAATACCCTTGAAGCAGCTAGCTACCCAGTGGCGTCTTCGCCATGAAACGGGGCGTGGACGCCCCTCTGTAGCAGTTGAGGAGGGTTGCCTTGGAGAAAAGCATCGGGTAGCTAGTTGAAGCAAGATTTTTAAGGAGAGTAAAGCAAATCAATGGGTGAAGTCAGACGTTTAGTGCTCGATGTTTTGAAGCCCCACGAGCCCACCATCATCGAAGTGGCCCAGCTGCTGAGCGAGCTGGAGGGCGTGAAGGCGGTCAACATAAGCATCTACGAGATCGATCGCCGGGTGGAAAACGCCAAAGTCACTATCGAAGGGGACGACATCTCCTTCGAGGAAGTCGAGAGGGTGATCCAGGAGAACGGGGGTGCGGTCCACTCTATCGATGAGGTAGTGGCTGGGGAGACCATCATCGAGGACGTTATAACCCCCCAGGATATCCGTCCTGGATAGAAGGCCGAGCTTAAATGAGATCCTTTTGGCTCCGCCTCCAGCAAGAGGTGGAGCAGTTTAGAGAGTACAGTGATCTCGCCGAGATAGGCGAAATCGCTCGCCGCCTCTTTGCTATGAACGCCTTCGATGGGGTATTGACCATCGTGGGTGTACTCATGGGAAATTACGTCGCTGGCGTGCGCAATGCGGCGATCGTCATCTCCACAGGGCTGTCCACCTGCTTTGCCATGGCCATCTCTGGACTTTGGGGGGCTTATCTCACCGAGACCGCCGAGCGGAAAAGGGCCCTGAACGAGCTGGAAAGCTATACCCTAACTAAGTTGGACAAGACCAAGATCGGCCGCGCCTCGGGGGTGGCGGCGATCATCGTGGCCCTCACCGACGGTTTAGCTCCTCTTCTGTCGGCCCTGGTGACGCTCTTGCCCTTCTTCCTCCACCTCGACGTCGTTATCAGCTACTATTCCTCCCTGGGCTTGGCCTTGGCTATCCTCTTCGCCCTGGGGGTGTTTTTAGGGACGATCTCCAAGGTGAACCTCCTCATCTCCGGACTGAGGATGCTGGGGGCGGGATTGGTGTGCATCCTGCTAAGTTACCTCCTGGAGCATTGAGTTCGCGCCCTCTGTGATTCAGTGGCCGTGCTCTAAGAGGTTAAGGGTTCCCGTTTTTTTCCTATGCATGAGTCGATCGAGCATCTACCCCATTTGGAGAGGATCGATAGCATTATCCTGGGCCTGCGTTGGCTGGCCCTGGCCTTAGTTTTCGTCCTCTCCCTCTTCGATCATTCGCTAGAGGGCGTTTTGATGCCCACCCTCTACGTTATCCCCGCTGTGGCCGGCTATAACCTGCTCGTCTTCTCCTTGCGTTACCCTCTGACCTGGTTTAGGCGTCTCCTTAACGTCCTGGCCTTGGACACGATCGTGGCTACCCTGGCTATCTACCTCACCGGGGGCTTCCATTCCAGCTTTTTCATCATCTACTTCTTCGCCATCATCGGGGCCGCCTTCCATCTGAGCATGGTCTCCACCATCCTGGTGGCTCTAATCATCGGCGTGATCTACGTGGCCGCTTGCTTCGTCAACCCGGCGGGCGTCTGGAACCCTTACGCTGCCTATATGCTCTCCGCTAAAGTGGCCTTGCTCCTGATAGTGGCCCTCCTCTGCGCTCTGCTCTTAGAACAGCTGCGTCGGGAGCACCAGGAAATCGAGCGTGAGAAGGCCCTGACCGCCCGCCTTTCGGCTTTAAACGAGCTCTTTCAGCGGCTCAGCGCCAGTTTGGATTTGGATTACATCCTGCAGACGGTGACCGACTTCTCTCGCCAGCTCTTGGATGCCGATGTCACCTTCCTCTTCCTGCGCGGCGACGGCGGAAACGACCTCCATCTGGCCGCCGCCAGTGGCATCAAGGGCCATCCTCCAATCGCCAATCTGGGGATCGATGGCAAATTGAACCGGCCCCTTGTCATCGGAGATCTCTCCCAGCGATCGGAGCCGGGCTATTCCTTCCTCGCCCGGAAGGGGATCGCCTCCTTCGCCTGGGTACCTCTGCCCCTGGCTGGGGAAGCGGAACCCATAGGTCTCCTATGTGTGGGCCGCCGCCAGCCTAACGCCTTCGGTGAGGAGGATATGGCCCTGCTCAGCTCCTTAGGGCGGGAGACGGCGCTGGCTATCCGCAACGCTCGCCTCTATGAGGAGGAAAGGAGGCAGGTTAAGCAGCTCCAAACCTTAGAGAAGATGCGAGATGGCTTCGTCTCCGCCGTCTCTCATGAGTTAAGCACTCCTCTCACTTGCATCAAGGCCTCGGTGGAACTGCTCCAGGAGACCGGAGCGGGGGCCATCTCAGATACCCAAGAGGAGCTCCTGCGCACCATCGCTCACCATACAGACCGGCTCGAAACGCTGGTGACCGAGCTTTTGGACGTCACCAAGCTGGAAGCGGGCCAGTTAGCTCTCTCCCCCCAGCCTACCGATCTACGGGTCATCGTGAAAAGGGCAGTTGAGGCCCTCTCCCCCCTCTTCGAGGGGAAGGGGCAGACCATCGGCTTGAACCTCCCCTCCAAGATCGGTTCAGTCATGGTGGATCGAAGGCGCATCGAGCAGGTTCTCACCAATCTCCTCTCCAATGCCCATAAATTCGCCCCTAAAGGGGGGCACATCGAGGTGACCTTGGTGGAGAGGGACGATTATTTGGAGGTCTCGGTCAATGATGATGGGCCGGGCATCCCCCCTTCTGAGCAGGAGCGTATCTTCGAGAAGTTTTACGTGATAGATGATGGGCGAGATCGGACCGGAGTGGGCTTGGGGCTTTACATCGCCCGCCGTCTTGTAGAGCTGCACGGAGGGCACATCTGGGTGGAGAGTAAATTGGGGGAGGGCAGCACCTTTCGTTTCACTCTGCCCAAAGGGGCGCAGACATGAAGGTCTTGGTCGTCGACGACGAGCCCGATGTGGTCAAGCTCATCGCCATGAGCTTCCATCTGCAGGAGCCGGATTGGGAGGTCCTTCCCGCTTACGATGGGGAGAGGGCCCTCGATTTAGTGGCCAGCGAGAACCCGGACATCGTCCTCCTGGATGTGGCTATGCCTGAGATGGATGGCTTCCGCGTTTTGAAGGAGATCCGCCGCTTCTCTGATGTGCCGGTGATCATGGTGACCGTCAAAGACGATGAGCTGAGCAAGGTGCGGGGGTTGGAGCTCGGAGCCGATGACTACATCACCAAGCCGTTCAGCCATTTGGAGCTTCTGGCCCGGGTGCGGGCCGTGTTGAGACGGGCTCAAAGCTTGCCCTTAGCTCACGAGGAGCCCTTCGTGTGTGGGGATATCCGCGTCGATTTCGTCCGCCGCCAGGTCACTTTGAAAGGTAAGCCTGTGGATTTGACCAATACGGAGTACAAGCTGCTTTACCACCTGGTGCGCAATGCCGGCCGTACCCTCTCCCACGAGGCTTTATTGGCTCGCGTATGGGGAAGGGAGTACATCGACGAGATCGACTACCTCAAGGTCTACATCAGCCGCCTGCGGGCCAAGCTGGAGGAAGACCCCAGCAACCCTCAGTACATCCTCACCGAGCGTGGCCTGGGCTACAGGTTCAGGCGGCCCTGAACCTCAATGGAAGGACTGGCCGCTCAGCTCCGAATTAACCGCCTCGAAAGGGCGGTTTTTTTCTTTTTAACTGCTAACCGCCAGGCCCCTTTCGCGTTTTTTAACGTATTTTTACCTCCTTTTTCCCCTTTCTTTAACCGATTTGATACACAATGGAGATGGAAGGGAAGCTCGATGCCTAAGTTGGGCCTCCGGACTATCGTTATCTTGCTTGTCTTGATCATGCTGGCCGCCAGCGCCGTCTTCGGTGTGCTCTCCTATCTGCCTGGCAGGTAGCAGGGTAGGGTTCGTCGCCTCTACGGGGGTGGTTACATGGGCAAGATCGCCGTGGTCACCGATAGTTTAGCCAACATCCCCGCCGAGCTGGTGGAGAGGTACCACATCCACGTCATCCCCATCCTGGTGATGTTCGGCCACGAGACGTTCCGCGATGGGGTTGATATAACTCCCAGGGAGTTCTACCGCCGCCTTAGGGAGAGCGATGAACTCCCTACCACCGCTGTGCCCTCCATGGAGGAGTTCGTGGAACTTTATCGTCGAGTGGGTCAAGAGGCCGAGGGCATCGTCTCCATCCACCTGTCCAGCAAGCTCAGTGCCACCGTGGAGGTGGCGGGAGCCGCTGCCAAGGTCCTTTCCGAGCTTCCGATCCATGTTATAGATACCCGCACCGCTGCTATGGCCCAGGGGTTTATCGTCCTTGAGGCAGCCAGAGCTGCTGCCAGAGGGGCGAGTTTGGAGGAGGTGGTCGAAAGGGCCAGGTGGATGATGCCTCGGGTATACATCTTTGCCGTTTTGGATACGTTGGAGTATCTCCACCGGGGCGGACGTATCGGCCGGGCAGCGGCCTTGATGGGTTCCATGTTGAGGATAAAACCCATCCTCTACGTAGCCGAGGATGGGGTGGTGGATGTTTTGGAGAAGCCCAGGACCAAGGCCAGGGCAGTGCGACGTATACTGGAGATTGCGGAGGAGAAAGTGGGATCAAAGCCAGTGCACATGGCCGTGGTCCATGCCGATGCCTTAGAGGAAGCGGAGAGGCTCAGGGATGAAGTGGCCTCCCGCTTCGACTGCGCGGAGCTCTATGTCACCGATTTCACCCCCGTGATGGGCACCCACACCGGTCCAGGCGTATTGGGATTAGCTTTTTGGGCTGAGGAAGGAGGGAGAAAGTCGAGTTGAGGTAGAAATGATAGCTTTTGTGTTAAGTGGAGGGGGAAATCGAGGAGCTTTGGAAGTGGGAGCCTTACAGGTGCTCTTCGAGCAGGGCATTCGCCCCCAGATCCTCGTCGGCACCTCGGCTGGGGCGATGAACGCGGCCTACATCGCCACCAACCCCACCTTAGAGGGAGCGCAGGAGCTGGCTGAACTCTGGCTGAAGCTCACTAAGGAGGACGTTTATCCCGGCAATTACCTTACCATGGCTTGGCGGCTGATGAGGGGCAAGGACAGCTTATTCCCCAATGAAAATCTCAAGCGCTTTGTTGAGGCTCACATGCCACCAGGAGTGCGATGTTTTGGGGATATCAAGGGCGTTCGATTGTACATCACTGCCACTAATCTGAACACATGTAGGCTCGAAATCTTCGGCGATGACCCCTCGGTGCCGCTCATTGACGCCTTGATGGCCAGCGCTGCTATCCCGCCCTACTTTCCACCTTGGAATTACAATGGATGGCAATATGTTGACGGCGGCGTCACGGCTAATTTGGCGGTAGACGTGGCCTTGGAGAGGGGCGCTACCGAGATCTACGCCATCCACGTTGCTGGTTCAGAGAGGAGGCCGTCCGTCCGCGGCCTTCTGAGCATTGCCTCCCAGTCCATCGCCGCTATGCTTTCTCGGCAACTCTCACATGAGCTGGAGGAAGCCGCCAGCAGGCCGGGTGTGACGATCCACTACATCAAACTGGAGGCTTTTCAAAACCTCTCGTTCTGGGACTTCGACCATACCGCGGAGATGATCGAGGAAGGGCGGCGCGTGATGGAGGGATATCTACGCTCTCCGGAGCCGCTGGCTGCTCCGAGGGCATTGCCCCGTTGGGTGCTCCAGCCCATTTGGAGGATCGAAGGGTGGTTGGACGGGCTGCTCGTTAGGAAGGCCGAGGTTTAAGAGATGGGTAAGATCGCCATCGTCACCGATAGCGTCTCTTGTGTGCCTAAGGAGCTGGTGGAGAGATACGACATCCACATCGTACCCGTCGTTTTGATCTGGAACGGGAAGGAATTCCGCGACGGGGTGGATATCACGCCGATGGAGGTCTACCGCCGAATGCGGGAGGAGGATTTCTTCCCCACCCTCTCTGCTCCCTCTGTAGGCGATTTCCTGAGGGTCTATGCCAGACTGAGCCGGAAGGTGGAAGCGATCGTCTCTATCCATGTCTCATCGGTGCTGAGCGCGACCTATAGCGCGGCGCTCACCGCCTCGAAGATGGTTAACGGTGTGACCATCCAGGTGATGGATTCCTTAACGGCGACCACAGGGCAGGGCTTCGTCGTCCTGGAGGCGGCCAGGGCGGCTGCGGAGGGGAGGAACCTACGGGAGATAATGAAAAGGGCCAGGGAGGTGCGCCCCAAGGTGACCGTCCTTGTCGCTATCGACACCCTGAAATACCTCCCTCGAACTGGGCGTATCCCAGCATTGGCAGCCCTCATCGGCTCGCTGCTGAAGATCAAACCCATCCTCCACATCGCTAAAGATGGACGGGCCTACGTTTTGGAGAAGCCCAGGACCAAGGCCAGGGCGGTGCGACGTATGCTGGAGATCATGGAGGAGAGGGTGGGGTCGAGGCCCGTACACGCCGCCGTAATGCACGCCGACGCCCTTGAGGAGGCGAAGAGGCTCAGGGATGAAGTGGCCTCCTGCTTCGATTGCGTGGAGTTGTACATCACCGAATTCACCCCTGTGATGGGCGCGGCCACCGGTCCAGGGGTGATCGGTTTGACCTTCTGGGCGGAGTAAGGGAGATAAGGGGGAGATCATGGCCAAGATCGCCATTGTCACCGACAGCAGCGCCTGTGTGCCCAAAGAGTTGGTGAGGAAATACGACATCCATATCGTGCCTATCCTTTTGAACTTCGAGCGGAAGACCCTCCGCGATGAAGTGGACATCACAGCCGCCGAGGTCTATCGCCGTCTGCGGGAGGACAAGCATCTGCCTACCACTTCGGCGCCTTCGGTGGGCGATTTCCTGCGGCTCTATGCTAAGCTCGCCCGCGAGGCGGAGGCCATCGTCTCCATCCATCTCCCCGCGGAGCTGAGCGCCATCTACAACACCGCCCTGGCCGCCGGGAGGCTGATCGACGAAGCCCCCGTCCAGGTCATAGATTGCCGTACGGCCGCCGCTGGCCAAGGACTCATCGTCATTGAGGCGGCCAGGGCGGCGGCCTCGGGGGCAGACCTCCAGACGATCCTGCGGCGGATAGAGGAGATCGCCCCCAAGGTGAATCTCTTCGCCGCCATCGACACCCTCGAGTACCTCCATCACTCCGGTCGAGTGCCCGCCATAGCGGCGCTGATGGGCTCCCTCCTGCAGATAAAACCCATCTTCTACCTTAAGGACGGTCAGACAGGCCTGATGGAGAAGCCTAGGACCATCTCCAGGGCCATATCCCGCATGTTGGAGCTGATGGAGGAGAGGGTGGAAGGGAAGACGGTGCACGTCGCCGTCTTCCATGCCGATGCGCTCCAGAGGGCCGAGAGGCTGAGGGAGGAGATCGCCTCCCGTTTCCGCTGCGCTGAGCTTTACATCACCGAGTTCACCCCAGTAATGGGCGTCCACACCGGGCCAGGCCTGGTGGGATTGGCTTTCTGGGCTGAAGATGGAAAATGAAAGCCGCGATTCACGTCTCCCATGTCGAGTTCGAAAGCAGTGGAGTGCTCCTTCAAGGGAGCCTTTTTCTTCCTCAGGGAGAGGGGCCTTGGCCGGCGATCCTTCTCTGCCATGGCTTCGGCTCCGATAGGCGGGTTATGCGGGTTACCGCCCTGGATGCGGCCAGATGGGGGATGGCGGTGTTGACCTTCGATTTTCGAGGGCATGGACAGAGCGGGGGCGTGTATGTCGGTGACCCGGTGGATGACGTGTTGGCGGCCATCGATCACCTCGCCCATCTCCCCAGAATTGATCCCCAGCGCATCGCCTTAGTGGGCCATAGCATGGGCGCCCGCACAGTCCTTCAGGCTGCCGCCCGCGATCCCAGGGCGAAGGCGGTGGTCTCCTTAGCCTGCGCTCCTGACCTGGAGGGGAAGACAAAGGAATGGATGGAGCATTTCGCTGAGGAGCTGGCTAAAGAGGGACACGCTCTCTGCCATTATCCTCAGTTTGACCGCCTGCCGGTGGCTAATGCCCTCCAGAACCGTTGGATGATCACCTCTATGCAGCGGAACGGCTTTCGCCTCACCATCGACTGGCCGCGTGCTGTAGCCGCCTGGGGAGCGACGGGGGCTAAAAGGGCCGTGAGGGAGATGTCGCCCCGTCCCCTTCTCTTCGTTCACTGCCGCTGGGACAAGCTGGCCCCCTATCAGGTATCAGTGGAGCTTTATGAGTTGGCCTCCCCTCCCAAGGAGCTTTTCTTAGAGCGATGGGGTTTCCACTCCAGCCCCTACAGATGGCCCCAACTTAGACGGCGCTGGCTGGACTGGCTGCTATCGGTTTTAGGCGCTGATGGCGCTGCGAGGCGTGTTCATGGTGGCCATCTCTTGGTCTGGCGTGCTTCACGAGTTGCCCCGAGACGGGGCTAGGCATTGGTGGGAAACGCCCTGATGGTTCTGGCGATTAATCCCCGATGACCCCAGCAGCAAATCGCAGGGCTCCTCGGCTAGATAGGGGGCATCCCCAGAGGTGCGTCGTTCCAAGCTTCGGAATCGATAGGAGCGAATATGATTAGAAGCGATCTTCCCATCCTGGTAATGGCTTATCTTCTGGGTTCCATACCCTTCGCTTACATCGTGACCAGATGGCGCGCCGGCCTCGACATCAGAGAAGTAGGGGAGGGGAATGTGGGGGCCAGGAACGTGTGGCATGTGGTAGGGCCTGGCTGGGGTGCGCTAGTAGCTGCTCTCGATGCTTTCAAAGGCTATCTGGCCTTAGAAGTAGCAGAGAAGCTGGGTGCATCCGAGGGCACGCTCCTCTGGGTCGGATTCGCCCTGCTTTTGGGCCACGGCTTCCCCATCTTCCTGCAAGGGCGGGGCGGCAAAGGGGTGGCCGTCACCATCGGCTTTTTGCTGGGCCTCCTGCCCATCTCTACTTTAGTCGGACTAACCTTCTTCGGTTTAGCCCATCTATTGCTTCGGGATTTCAACCGCAGCGTGAACGTCGGGGTGGCGGCCATCATCTTCTTGCCCCTCGCTTTCGGCCAGTCTCCCTGGACGGTGCTCTATGTTCTCTCCCTCTTCCTCTGGATGGGGGTTAAGAAAATCCTCGACCTACCCCACGAGCGAGAGGTATGGGCCAGGAGCGGTTGGAAAGGGGATGCTAAGCCGGGTTGGTATCACCCCCGGGGTGAGAGGAAAGGGTATCGCAACAATGATGTTCACCCTTAGCCGAGGTTCTCAATGCTGCTTTTCTACCAGCTAAGCCTGACGGCGGTTTTGGGGCTTATCCTCCTCAACGCTTGCCATAACCTCCGCATCCTAAAGAAACCCCTCGTAAAGGGGCCATTGCCTGACCCTCCACCCCTGGTCTCAGTGCTCATCCCGGCTCGAAACGAGGGGCGGAACATTGCTCGATGCGTGAAATCTCTGCTGAAGCAGGACTATCCCCGCTTGGAAATCCTGGTCTTGGATGATGGCTCGGCCGATCGGACGGCGGACATCGTTGAGGAATTGGCCAAAGATCATCCTACACTCAAGCTCATCCGCGGGCGACCGCTTCCCCAAGGCTGGCACGGCAAGGCATATGCCTGCCATCAACTGGCCCAGGCAGCCAAAGGAGATTGGTTCCTCTTCACCGACGCGGACACCGTGCATTCCCCTCGTTCGGTCTCGTCTGTCATCGGAGCGGCGCTTCGAGAGGGGGCCGATCTCCTAACCCTCTTGCCTTATTGCATCACCGAGACCTTTTGGGAGAGGGTTGCTCTCCCTTTGGTCTCTTTTTTCTTCCTCAGCTACCTCCCCATTGGTCTGATAACTAAGAGCAAGGAGCCACTCATCTCAGCTGCACTGGGGCCATTCATGCTCTTCCGACGGGATTTCTACTTTCGGATCGGAGGGCACGCGGCCGTCAGACGGGAGATCGTCGAGGATATGGGGCTGGGCCGATTGGTTAAAAGGGCTGGCGGACGGCTGGTATTGATGGATGGCACGGATGTGATGGCAGTGCGATTTTACCGGGGCTGGCAGGAGATATGGTTGGGCTTATCCAAGAGCGCTTTTGCCGCTTTCGATTACTCGCTCCCTCCCCTCTTAGGATTGGTGGCCTTCAACTTCGCGGCCTTCGTTGCCCCCTACGGCTTCCTGGCCCACAGCCTGGGATGCGGGGAGATAACTTTAGCAGGCTGTTGGCTGCCCTTAGCGCAGATTTCCATCGCCTGGGCTATCAGACTCGTGCTGGCTCACCGTTTTCGGATGTCCTATGCGATGGCTTTCCTGCATCCCTTGACCGTGTTGGTGGGGGTGCTCATCTCCTTGAACTCGATCCGCTGGACCCTCACCGGCCAAGGCGTGATATGGAAGGGCCGTCGCTACCGGTTCGAATCCGGTCGATGAGGGCGAAGGGTTAAATGGCCCCTTCAGGCTTGCTATCTAAGTGTGCGGGGTGTAGAATGGAGGTGGAAAGGATAATCTCATGTCGCAGCTTGAAGGAGAGGGATCGAGATTGGTCACTATCTATTATGCCCCCGGTCAACTGCGGGCCCATCTGGTGAAGGCCAAATTGGAGAGCGCGGGCATCCCCGTCCTCTTACGCTATGAGAGCGCCGGCATTCTCTTTGGCATCACCGTGGACGGACTCGGCGAAGTCCAGGTGATGGTGCCTGAGAAGTTCGCTCAGGAGGCGCGGAGGATTTTAGGCGAATCCACCTGACCTTGCAGGCGATATTTGTCAAGAGGGGTGGAAATTGATATAATTACCTGCGTGAATGGAGTTGACACGGGAGCGCAGCCCTTCAGATCATCCATGCAATGGAGAAAACCATGGTCAGAAGGGAGACTCAGAAGCAGAGCTATTGGGAGAAATTCGCTGTCCAAGGATTCGACCTCGAATACCTCTATGGGGTTCTGCTGGAGAAGGAGGTGCCCTTAAGCATAGATGAGCTGGCATTAGCGGTGATAGAAGGGCGATGTAAGAGGGAGGAGAAGCTTATCAAGGGGAAGTTAGAGCAGGGACGCCTCTTCCAGCCTAAGGAGAGCTACGAAGTAGGTGAAAGGCTCGTCTTCCCCGCTTTCGATTACGCCTTAGGCACTGTGATCAACGTCCGGCCCGGTCGCAATCCCAAGTACGAGCCCTTCAAAGTCATCCGGGTGCGCTTTGAAGAAAGCCAAGAGGAGCGGGAATTCGCCTCTGAGCTTAAGGCTCCCGATGCCCTGAAGGAGGGCAGCGAGCTCGTTTTGGCTTCTCCGGAGGAGCTGTTTGCCCGCTTCGGCGAGGAGATCAAACCTAAGCTGATAGAGAGCTTGCAGACCAGCAAGGAGTTCGTGAACTTCAGGGATCAATGGTTTTTGGATGGGCTGCTGGCCGACATCCATGTGGGCCATTTGAACATCGCGGAGGCTGCCATCGAGGTCAAAGGGGTCCCGCTTTCCCCCGAGGAGCTGCTCAAGGAGCTGGACTTCCCCACCAAAATGAAGAGAGAGGCCCTCCTATTCTCCCTTAACTATGCCCTGTCCCATGACGATCGCTTCGATGAGGTGGGCACTAAGGAGCAGATCCTTTGGTTCCTGCACCGCCTGGAGCCTCCACAGGCTGTAGAGTTGCCATTTCACCTTCGTTATCGGCCCGAGCCTTATGATCGGTCCGTCTTGGACGAGGAGATGCTCGGGCTGGAAAGGGAGATAGCCGATGAGTTGGTGGAGGCACCCGCTCCGGGCGAAGGTTCGATTGGCCAGGTCACCATTGTCCTTACTTATCCTCATCGTCGTGCGGGGACTATCCCTTTGACGGCCGAGGTCAGAGGGCTTTTCCCCTGGGGTGACTCGAGCAACCAGACCTCCACTCAACGCACATTCGTCACCTTCATCGATGGCCATACGGGAAAGCACATGCCGGGATGGGTGGTCCACAAAGCCGGCTACGTCTATGGGCTGGGCGAATGGTATGAGGAGCATGAGCTCCCCACCGGGGCCTATATCCAGCTGGAGTGCACGGAAGACCCTCTCTCGGTGCGGGTGAGTTACCTTCCTAAGCCCAGGAGGAGAGGATGGGTGAGGGTGGCTAAGGCTTTGGAAGGGAAGCTGGCCTTCGAGCTGCAGATGAGGGCTTTAGCCTGTGACTACGACGAACTGATGATCGTGGATTGGGAGGATCCTGCGGAGCTCGATGAGCTCTCGAGGAAGGTCGAGGAGGAGGGTATTCCCCTCTTCCAGCTGATGTGCGATATCTTCCCCGAGTTGGCTAAGCTTAGCCCCCAGGGCACCGTTCACTTCAGGACTCTCTACAGTGCTATTAACATCGAGAGGCGCTGCCCGCCGGGTCCTATCCTGGCTGAATTGGCCACCAGGCCCTGTTTCATCCCTGTAGGCGATGGCTACTGGATTTACGATGAAAATCTGAGGGAATGGTCAGACCGTTGAAGCCGGATATCAATACCAGATTTCATATCGATTTCGAGTGGTGGGAGAAGGAGGGGAAAGATTTCCGCATCTACCTCTGGGCTCAGCTCTGCCCCGAGTGTCGGAAAGTCTACACTACCCATCGAGGGACGGAGAAGATCGATTGGATAGACCCGGAGACGGCGGAGGTGAAGCAGGTAGATGGCCTTTGGCACTCCTTGCGTACCTGCTGCAGCAAGAAGCCCGATTACATCACCAAAGAGACCCCTCTGACCACGGCCATCTTTCGCGTCTTCTTGGCTAACGGCAATACCCCCCTCTCCCCTGTCGAGTTGCACCGGATCATCGATAAGAAGACGCCAGAGGTCATCCTGCGCACCCTGACCGGCGGGAGGGTTTACAAGGGCATCAGGCCTGTAAGGCTTGAGGAGGAGGGCGAGTGAGCCTCTCGGACCGAAAGCGGTTTGACTCATTCGGTCATTTGCGCTAAAATAGTAAACAGAGAACGCCCCTGTAGCTCAGCGGAAGAGAGCAGCTGCCTTCTAAGCAGCGGGTCGGGGGTTCAAATCCCTCCAGGGGCGCTGTGGTCTAAGCCCTTACGTTCGGTAAGGGCTTTTTATGTTAGAGCGGTTACCCAATCGGATAAGCGTGCAATATCTTGTTAAACAGAGCGAGGCGAAGGATCGCTAAGCCGATCTTTTCACCACTTTCCCTCCTTTGATCACCGTCTTCACCAGATTCACGCCGAAGCGATAGGCCAGGTGGGAGTAATTGGGGATGTCCAGGATGAGGATGTCGGCCTTCTTCCCCACCTCTAAGCTTCCCCCCTCCCCGCCGAGTTCGATAGCGTGGGCGGCGTTGATAGTGGCCGCAGATATGGCCTCGGCAGGGGTCATCCCCATCTGGCGGCAGGCCAGAGCTATGATGAACTGCATGGACTCACACCAGCATGTGCCGGGGTTGATGTCGGTGGCTAAGGCCACGGGGACACCAGCTGAGATGAAGGCCCTGGCGTTGGCGTAAGCTCTCCTTCCCAGGCCGAAGGATGTGCCGGGGAGGAGAACAGCTACCGTGTCCGTCTTGGCCAGCAGCTCTATCTCCTCTGGCGGCGTGCACACCAGATGGTCAGCGGAGGTAACTTCCAACTCTGCAGCTAAGGCGGCTCCTCCTATGGAACTGAACTCGTCAGCATGGATCTTCAATCCCAGACCCAGATCCTTAGCTGCCGTTAGGAGACGGCGGGCCTCCTCCACAGTGAAGAGCCCTTCCTCACAATAGACGTCGCAGAAGAAGAGGGAGCGATGGGGAGGCATCTCTTTCTCCCAGATGGTCCGCCACTCCTCTTTGGTCACGCGAGGCAGCATCTCCTCGATGACGAAATCCAGGTACTCGCCTGGCCGGCCGGCGTACTCATCGGGTACGGCGCGGGCGCCTAGGAAGGTGGGAACCAGGTCCATAGGATGGGTTCTGTCCAAGATGCGAATGGCCTCCAGCATCTTCAATTCGTTTTCGATGTCCAGGCCATAGCCCGTCTTGACTTCGGCTGTGGTGGTCCCATAGGCGAGCATGGTGTCTAAGCGCTTCCGGCTTTGAGCGATCAGCTCGTCCAAAGTTGCCTCTCGAGTGGCTCGCACGGTGTTCATCACACCGCCTCTCCTGGCCATAATCTCCATGTAAGTTGCCCCTCTGATCTGCTGCTCAAATTCGCCCTCGCGGCTTCCAGCGAAGACCACGTGGGTGTGAGGGTCGACGAAGCCAGGCATCACCACCCTGCCGCTGGCGTCGATCTGCTCTTCCGCCTCTACCTGCCCCTGCAATTCCTCTGTCTTTCCCACCATGGCGATGCGTCCATCCTTGATGGCCACCGCCCCATCCTCGATTATCCCCAACTCCCCCATCTCCTCACCTCGCTTGGGGCCCTCAGGTGAGGCGACGGTGAGCAGTTGGGCCGCGCTGTGGACCAGCAAATCGGCTTGGATCATCGGTCTCCTTTCGCATTCTTTCGGGCCAGATCGGGGACACAGGCCGAGCGCTTTTGAGGCCACTGCCGGTGAGGGGAACCACCGTGATCTGGTCGGAGGCGAGGGCTGGGCTCAGCTCTCTCAGGGCGGCTGCAGCTACTGCCGAAGTGGGCTCGACATAAAAACCGCGAAGAGCTAACTCCTCCTGGGCCTGCTTGATCTCCTCCTCGCTCACCGCCAGCACTGCCCCGCCCGTCTCTCTCACCGCGGCAAGGACCTGGCGGCCACGAACCGGCTCGGCGATGCGGATGCCCTCGGCGATGGTCTCTCCCTCCGCTACAGGCTTAGCCTCCCTCAGCCCTTTTCGGTAAGCCTCATACAGCGGGGCACACCTCCACGCCTGGACGGCGAAGAAGCGCGGAAGGCCCTCGATGAGGCCTGCTTCTTGCAGGTCTTTGAAGCCCCGATAGGCTCCCAGCAGCAGGGTACCATGGCCTGCAGGCAGGATCAGGTTGTAAGGCGCTCGGCCTCCTAGTTGCTCCCAGAGCTCGTAGGCGATGGTCTTCAGGCCGTCGATGAAGAAAGGGTTATAGTAATGGCTGGCGTAATAGGTCCCCTCGGCCGCAGCCTTCTGGGCAGCTTCGGCTGTGTCCCTTCTGGTGCCCTTGTTGATTGAATCCGCTCGCTCATTGGGAAGCGGATGAGCGCGCCGCAGGCCCTCCACGGTTACCAGCTTGGCCCCGTAAGCGGAGATCTGGGCAAGTTTGAGAGGCGAGGCATGAGCAGGCACGTAGATCTCGGCCTCTATCCCGGCCCGGGCACAGTAGGCAGCTAAGGCTGCCCCGGCGTTCCCGGACGAATCCTCCACCACACTTCCCACGCCCATCTCCTTTAACTTACTGACCAGAACCGTCGCTCCCCGGTCTTTAAAAGACCCCGTTGGAGAGAGGAATTCCAGTTTCCAATGGAGGCTCAGTCCCTGGAACATCGCCTCAACCAGAGGGGTATAGCCTTCCCCCAAGGAGACGATGTTTTCCTCGTCCTCTACAGGGAGCATGGCGCGGTAACGCCAGAGGGTGAGGTCCTTGACTTCAATGGCCTCCTTGTCAAAGGGAGGCATACCCGTGAGCTCGAAGGGAGCGCCGCAGTCGCAGCGCCATAAGTATGTGGTGGGAGGATAGATTCGTCCACACGCCGTGCAGCGGAAGTTCATTCTAACACTATCTCCCCGCTCTTGCCCCCGCTCTTCCTGACCAAGCGGATGTTAGTGATGCGCATGGTCCTCTCTACGGCTTTACACATATCGTAGATGGTCAGGCCGGCTACTGTCACCGCGGTCAGGGCCTCCATCTCCACCCCTGTCTTGCCAGTAGTCTTAACGGTAGCCTCGATCTCGATGAGGCTTTCTTCCTCATTGGGGGTGAGATCGACCTTAACATTGGTGAGGAGCAGGGGGTGGCACATCGGTATCAGCTCGGAGGTGCGCTTGGCAGCCATGATGCCTGCCACCTGGGCCACCGCTAGGACATCCCCTTTGGGAACCCCGCCCTCCTGGATAAGGGCGAGCGTCTCCGGCTTCATTCTCACCTCCCCTCTGGCCACAGCCACCCTGTTCGTGTCCGGCTTGCCTCCTATATCCACCATCCGGGCTCGTCCTCGTTCGTCCAAATGGGTCAACTCCATGATCACCCTCCCACCGGGATTATAGCATGAAAGTCCACGCTCTGCCAGGGTATTGAGATATGGTTGCCTGATTGTCACAATCGCCAATGTGTAGTATAATCGCCATCGAACGGCCTTTGAGGTAGGGGGAAATGAGAAGCGAGTGGAAGGGGAGAGCTGTCTTCTTAATTATCCTCATCGCTATAGCTTACGGGGCATTTGTGGCGCTCATTTGGAAGGATGCAGTGCTCCCCAAACGGGAGACGCCGTTAATTCAAATCGCCTCCCCTTTCGACGGGGCCTTAGTTCGGGAGGGACAGGAGCTCATTGTCCACTCTGTCGCCATCGGCAGGGGAGTGGTGCGCATCGAACTGTGGGTTGACGGGATCCCACTCACAGCGACGGTCAACCCCCATCCGCAGGAAGGAGGCTTCTCGGCCACTCAGCGGTGGAAGGCGGAGGGATGTGGGCGTCACATCCTCTTCGTCAGGGCCTGCGATGAAGCAGGTCAGGTGGGAACCTCCCCTTCCCTCTCTATCACCGTTGTGCCCGAGGGCAAGATCGCCTTCGCCACCAACCGAGATGGCTTTTATCGGATTTACACCATGTTCACCGATGGGAGCGAGCAGGTCGCCTTCGCCTCCGGGAAGGTTAAGGGAAGGGAGCCGAGCTTCGCCTCTGATGGTCGCTTAGCTTTCTCCTCCACCTCTCAGGATGGCACCGATGATATCTGGCTTATGGAGGCCGATGGGAGTGGGCTGCGGAAGCTCACCGATGACTCTGCGGACGATCACGATCCTGTCTGGTCGCCCGATGGGGAAGCCATCGCTTTCTCCTCCGATCTAAGTGGGCGGTGCCAAGTCTATGTAATGGATAAGGAGGGGGGTGAGCGACTGAAGCTGACCCAAGGGGGCACTTACGCCGGGCAGCCAACCTGGTCTCCAGATGGCCTTGAGCTGGCGTTTACCTCCGAGCGAGACGGAAATTGGGACATCTACAAGGTGAGGGCAGATGGCACCGGCCTTGTCAGGCTTACCGACCACCCCGCTAAGGATTGGTTTCCCGCGTGGTCGCCTAAGGGGGATAAGATAGCCTTCGTCTCTAACCGTGGCGGCACCTACCAAATCTACGTGATGGGAGCCGATGGCTCCCACCAGACAAAACTGACCGATTTTCCATCGGGAGCTGAGCAGCCCGACTGGTCGCCCGACGGGAGCTGGATAGTCTTTATCGCCTACACCGGCCATGGGAAGCGCTTCGATGCCCGGGAGATCTATCTGATGCCTGCCGATGGAGGTTACCAGCTGAGATTAACGGATAACGCCTGCGATGATACGGAGCCCACCTGGTACCAAGGCCCCGGCGCTGCTGTGTCTCATGAATTGCCGTAGGTGGTGGCGAAGTGAGGATACAATTGCCGGGCATTGGTTATCCTCTCCAGGTGGAGATCGAATCGGCTGGGGTAGATGATGAAAGGATAATCCTGAGGGCCGCCCAGGCCCCCGTGACAGGCCATCTGATCTTCGAAGCAGACTACCTCGATGGGATCGCCATGCCAGGCTCCTAAGAGAATGAGGTCGCCGCTGTGGGGGAAAGAGGCTAGATTCCGTAGTTCAACGGCAGCGATCTCTGGCTCCGGCAGGGAGCGAAGGGGGTGTTTTCCTTTGAGATCCAGCTCCCGGTTCAGCATCAGAACACCTTCCTTGCCCATGATCACCACCTCTTCCCCTTCTCGGCCTACCACCAGTCCGATCCCTGGATGCTCGATGAGCTTTCTCAGTAGGCCAGGGTAAAGGGCGACGATCTCACTCAGATCCATGCGACGGGAAGTGATATTGAAGTAGACATGAGCCAAGGATCCTGAGCATTTGACCACGATATCATCCTGTTTATCCAGGTCCAATTCCCTCTCCGATGGATCGAGGGCTATCTTTTCTTCGAGGTAGCGGCGGGCGGCTTGCATGAGGACGGCCCCAGCTTCGGGCAGTCTCTTCTCTATCCCTTCGATCTCGCTAAGCAGGACCCGAGCTCTGAGGGCCGATTCCCCTTTGCCCTCAGCGAGGACCACTTTACCCGTCTGTTCAGCGATATAATCCCCTAACTGGTAGCCATAAAGGTCTTTAAAGGGGAGTGAAGGGGTCATGCCGTGGTCTGAGAGGATATATAGATCGTACTTTCGCCGCCGGCATCGGTTTCTCATGCGGTCGATCTGCTTGATCTGCTTGTCAATGGTTCGCAGAGCTTTGAGGGCCTCTATGCTGGAAGGTCTGTAATAGTGGGCCACCTCATCATAGCTGTTATAATTGATATAGATGGAGGGCATACCCCGGTAGATGTCAAGCAGGCAGGCGAAAGTCTGGATCTCGCGGATAAGCACATTGTTAGCGATTTGGAGGAAGATGCTGGGGGGATGGTGATGAGCGGGCGCCAGAAGGCGTTTGAAGAGGCAGATCAGATATTCCCAAAGGGATAGGAGGAGGATCCTTGCCACCCTCAGGGGGTTGAGCATGAAGAGGAGGAAGAAGCCTAATCCACGCACGTTTTCGAAGAAACGCTGGCTGCTCAGGGCGCTCAAGGTGAAAAGGGATAGCCTGGCCTCTCCATCTATGATGTTCGTATAGCTGGAGCCGCCTTTCAGGACCCCCCTTCGCCCATGGGAAATGCGGTTTTGCATGACCGTGGCGGGTCCGACCCTGTTACAGCTCATATGGGTGCGGGTTTCCTTTTCGTACCAGCGGAAGGCAGGGATATCGAAGTTATTGCCGAACATGATGCCCGCTTGAACAGCGGGAGTGGTGCTGGGCAGGCCGCAGCGCCAACGGGCCAGCTTGGCATCCCCTCTTTCCGCCATCTGCTTCATATAGGGGGCGAAACCCCGATCCATGGCCTCTAAAAGATGTTCGTAAGAGAGACCGTCTATCTGAACGATGATGAAACCCCGCTGATCCTCTCCAGCCTCCTCCCGCAGGCCCGTTCGTTTGAGGAGCGTTTCATACTTTTTAGAATAGTAGAAATTGGAGAGGGCGGTGAAAAAGTCGACGATTTTGGCGGAGAGCCAAGCCATGATCTGACCTCTCTTTCCAGATGCTGATTATATCAGCAAGGGGTCATCTTGACAATCCCGCGAAAGGAGGCTAAATGGAGGCGGATTTGATCTTGTCGGGTGGCACGGTGATCACTATGGATGATCGGCGTGAGATTTTTCCCGAGGGGGCAGTGGTCGTTAAAGGGAATGCCATAGCGGCTGTGGGGCCGGCTGCAGACCTAGCGGGGCGATACGAGGCGAAGGAGGTACTCGATTGCACCGGGCAAGTGGTCATACCGGGGTTAGTGAATGCGCATACCCATGCGCCTATGAGCTTGCTTCGGGGTTTAGCTGATGACCTACGCCCTGAACTTTGGCTGCACGGCTACATGCTGCCTGTGGAACGGGAATTTGTGAGTTCGGAATTCTGCTACTGGGGTACTCTGCTCTCTTGTGCGGAGATGATCCGCTCAGGGGTGACCTGCTTTGCTGACATGTATTACTACGAAGATGAAGTGGCCAGAGCGATTGCGGAGGCAGGGATGAGAGCAGTCTGTGCCGAGACACTCATGAAGTTGTCCACCCCTGACGCAGCCAGCTACGATGAGGGCCTGGATCGCTGCCGGAGATTTATCGAGCGTTGGAAAGACCACGAGCTCATCATCCCTGCTATTGGCCCCTATTCAAGCTACATGTGCACTCCGGAGCTCTTGGTGGAGGCAGCGCGCTTGGCTAAAGGATACGATGTGCCGCTGCTCATCCATCTCTCTGAATCGAAGGAGGAGGTGGAGGAGAGTTACAGGCTTAATGGTTGTGGTCCAGTGGCTTACGTGGACCGATATGGAGTGCTGGAGGTGAAAGCCGTGGCTGCCCATTGCGTCCACGTTAGTCAGGAGGAGATGGAATTAATGGCTCGCCGGGGGACGGGAGTGGTGCATAACCCTACCAGCAATCTGAAATTGGCTAATGGTATAGCTGATGTAAAACGGATGCTCGATCTGGGCTTAAGGGTGGGCTTGGGCACCGATGGCCCGGTTAACAATAACGATCAGGATATGTTCGAGGAGATGCGATTGGCAGCCCTGCTGGCCAAGGGCATCACCGGCGACCCCACAGCTGTGCCCGCTCAGGTTGCGCTGGCCATGGCCACTATCGGCGGAGCGTTCGCTCTGCATATGGAGGACATCATTGGCTCTATCGAGGTGGGCAAGCGGGCCGATTTGGCCGTGATCGATTTGGACGAACCCCATGTGATGCCCAGGTTCACCCTCTCGGATGAGAATCTCTATGGGCAGTTGGTTTACGCAGCCAAGAGCGCTGATGTATGCCACGTCGTGGTGGATGGTAAGCTTTTGATGAGGGATAGGGAGCTTCTCACTGTAGACTTAGACGCCGTCAGGGCCGAAGCTCAGCGTATAGCTGATGGGATAAGCACCTTTCTGATACATAGGGAGGAGGACCTTTTAGGGAAGTTGGTAACCATAGGTGGTCTGAAGGAGCACGAGACCTTTGAAGTGCAGGTTAAGGTGCGGTTGAAGGAGGAGTTGCCCATAGAGGAGGTGCTGGCCAGGCCAGATATCGATGTGTGGAAGCCCACGATCCGCGATCAATACGACACCTATCTGCTCTTCGAAGGAAAGGGGTGGATCCGCTATCGTGAGGATTACGTGCTGAAAGGGAAGGAGATAGTCCAATCCATCTACAGCCTGACGCTGGCCGGCCCTGCTGAGAGGGAGGAGTACGGGAATTCTGTTCTTCTTTCCCGCTCCCGTTTCACTTCCCCTGCCGATCGGAGCCTCCGTTTCTACTTAGAGTACTTTAAGCCCGATGCGACTAAAGAGGTCAATAAACGCAGGAGGAGATGGCACATTGGCTACAAGGGAGTGGAGTTCGCCATCAACTTGGATGAGCTCACCAAGCCGGTTGAGGGCACCTTCTTGGAGATCAAGGCGCGCACCTGGTCAAAGAACGATGCTATCTACAAGGCCCGATTGATTGGCGAGCTGCTGGAGATATTCGGAGTGGAGCATGGTGAGTTGCTGAAGCAGGATTACGTTGAGCTGTAGTTGCTTCGTATAGCGGTTTCATTACACCTTAGACTTGGTTTAACTAAAAATCGCTGTAAAAGGGGTTAGAAGGCTATGCGAAGAACGATCTCATAGATATTTTCCGATGAGAAGCTTTAGTTTTTCCCTTGTCTCAGTGGGGATCATATCCCGCTGGGTAATGATGGCATTCTGGAGGGCAGTGGCACAGGCGCAGGTGCGCTTGGCAGGGATGGTAGGCAGCAGATATCGGATAGCTTTCTGAGCCACGGCAATATTGGCCTGAAGATTCTGAACTACCATCTCCACCGTTACTGGCCTCGCCCTCCTATGCCAGACATCATAGTCAGTGACATGGGCCATGGCAGCGTAGCAGATCTCCGCTTCCCGCGCCAGCTGAGCCTCAGGGGCAGCGGTCATGCCGATGATGTCTACCCCCCACTGCCGGTAGACGCGCGATTCAGCCTTGGTGGAAAAGCGAGGCCCCTCAATGGTTAGAAAGGTCCCTCCCCTATGCACTCTGGCTCCCGTCTTCTTGACTGCCTCGTAGAGAAGCCGGGAGAGCTCTGGGCAGAAGGGCTCAGCGAAGCTGATATGCACAACCAAGCCATTGCCGAAGAAAGTGTAATGGCCGCGCTCCTTAGTATAATCGAATATCTGATCAGGGATGACGATATCCCGAGGAGCGATCCCCTCACGCATACTGCCACAGGCAGTGATGGAGATGATGCGCTCCACCCCCAAACTTTTCAAAGCCCAGATGTTGGCTCTCGAATTGACCTCGGTGGGCATGATGCGATGACCTCTGCCATGGCGGGAGAGAAAGGCCACGCGCATCCCTTCGAGTGTCCCCACTACGATAGCATCACTGGGATCGCCGAAAGGCGTCTCAACCCGTACCTCCTCGACGTCCACTAAGTCCTCCATTTCATAGACTCCAGTGCCTCCGATGACTCCAATCTTTACCTCCTGAGCCATTTTCCCCTCCCTCAGCCGAGTTATTGACATAAAAATAGCGAGGGCTACCCCTCGCCCTTCTAATGGAGATGCCGGGAATCGAACCCGGGTCCAGGGAATTCGACCAAGGACGTCTACAAGCTTAGTCGGTTTTTCCTCTCACTTAAGGCAACCTCAACCGACAAAGTTGCCTTAAGCCAGCCGATAGAACTTAGGCATCCTTTATCGGCGTCCAGAATGCCGCACCCGACTATGTGGCGCCTAACCTGGTCCGTCGGGAAAACCAAGTTAGACGTAGCCACTCTCTCAGGTGGCTAACGAGCGATGGTTAAGGCTATGCAACCGCTCCCATCGCCCATGCTGGTGTTAAGTTGGCACTTATTTTTAACCCCTGTTTTACGAGGATAGGGCACCTCGGCTTGCAATCCGTGGTCAGCCTTCCCTGTCGAAACCTGTCATCCCCTTTTTATTTATAGCATACTTTTGAATTTTCCGCAACTATAACTTGCCTAACGAGCGAGATCAGGCGCTTGTTCGCCCTGATACGGGAAATCTGAGCAATTGTAGAGCCCTATCGATGATTCCTCCCCTGAGGGTTGGCCGAGGCTTTCCAACGCCTTAGCAGCGGCTCTGCATACATCCTCTACCTCGTCCTTAAGAGCAGCTCGGAGCGGTTCGACCGCCCGGGTATCGCCGATCTCACCTAAGGCATAGGCCGCAGCCTCGCGCACATATTCGTCCCAATCCTCAAGGGCAGCGATGAGCGGCTCAACTGCTCGTGGATCGCTGATCTCACCCAGGGCATAAATGGCAGCCTCACGCACATAACTGTCCAGGTCCTCGAGGGCAACGATGAGGGGTTCCACAGCCTGGGTGCTGCCGATCAATCCTAACGCGTAAGCAGCGGCACCGCGTACCCATCTGCTCTCGTCCTCGAGGGCGATGATAAGCGGCTCAATCGCTCCGGCATCGCCGATCAGCCCCAGCGAATAGGCAGCAGCGCTGCGCACATCATCATCTCCGTCTTTAAGAGAAGCGATGAGGGGTTCCACCGCCTGTGGATCGCCGATCTCACCCAGGGCATAGGCGGCGGCCTGGCGCACAGAAGCCAACTCATCCCTGAGGGCGGAGATGAGTGGCCCAACGGCCTGCAGGTCGCCGATTCGCTCCAGTGCATAGGCGGCAGCTCGCCTCACCATCGCCTCCCCATCTTTGAGAGAAGCGATGAGGGGTTCTACTGCCTGTGGATCGCCGATCTCACCCAGGGCATAGATAGCGGCCTCGCGCACATGCTCGTTCCAGTCCTTCAAAGCAGCAATGAGCGGTTCTACGATCCGTTGATCGCCGATCTCGCTCAGCGCCCGGACAGCGGCCCTGCGGATGTCTGGGTCCCCCTTATGACCCAGAGCTTCGATCAGCCCCTTGACGTCGCCCTCAGCTTTCAGCTTCTCAACGTTAGGTGGCCTGGAAAAGATCGGCATTACACCTTCCTCCTGCTCTAACACTGAAGGGCAGGGAATTTCAAAGCATTATCACCATCGCCTGGCCAGCGCGCGCTCTGCCTCCCGCCTAGCTTCCCGCTCGCGGATGAGACGACGCTTGTCATAAAGCTTCTTGCCTTTAACCAGAGCTATCTCCACCTTGGCCCAACCGTTTTTGAGATAGAGACGCAGAGGGACGATGGTATAGCCTTTCTCCTGAGCTTTGCTCTGCAAGCGATCGATCTCCCGCCGATGCATGAGCAGCTTGCGGGGACGCTTAGGCTCATGGCCCTGCCGGCCGGCCAGCTCGTAGGGAGCGATGTGGGCGTCAATAAGCCAAAGCTCGTCGTCCTTAGCCTGGACGTAACTGCCTCGCAAATTCACCCGGCCATCTCGGATAGATTTGATCTCTGAGCCTGTGAGGACGAGGCCAGCCTCATAGGTCTCCTCAATGAAGTAATCATGATATGCCTTGCGGTTGGTGGCAACGACCTTTTCGATCATATTTATTGATTCAGAAGATACTGGATAGCTCGATCCAGTTGCGGATCGCGGCCGGCGGCCAGATCCTCTCTGGTCATCTTTACCACAATGTCCGGAATGAGACCCTGGCCTTCGATGTCACGTCCTTTGGGGGTAAGCCAATAGGCGGTGGTTACCCTGAGCTCTGAGCCATCGCTCAGAGTATGGGGAACTTGTACCGAACCTTTGCCGAAGGTCCTATCGCCGATGATGACCCCTCGGTGGTGATCCTGGATGGCACCGGCCACGATCTCCGATGCGCTGGCCGTGCCTTCGTTAACCAACACCACCAAGGGGATATCCAGGGCCAAGCCACCACCCTGAGCAAGATACCCCTTCTCCTCCCCGCCCTTACGCCTCTCCACCAGGATAGGGCCCTTATCCACAAACTGACTGCTCACCCCAATGGCTTCATCCAACATGCCTCCTGGATTGCCTCGCAAGTCTAAAATCAATCCTCGGGGTTCCTGGGCCAGGAGGTTCCGTAAGGCCTCCCTGAGTTTATTTGTCGCTCCAGTGCTGAACTCTATCAATCTCACGTAAGCGATATCACCCTCCAACATGCGTGCTTTGATAACGGGGATCTCGATCTTCTGGCGCACTATCTCCACTACGAAGGGCTCCTTCACCCCTGGACGAAGGATGGTCAAACGGACCTTAGTGCCTGCAGGACCTCGGATGAGCGAGACGGCTTCGGTCACGCTCATGTCTTTAATCATCGTATCGTCCACCTTCAAGATGATGTCGCCTGGCATGAGGCCCGCCTTAGCGGCTGGCTGTCCCTCGAAAGGCTGTACGATGACCAATCTTCCATCGGCACGCATCCTGACCAGGGCCCCAATGCCTTCGAAGCTGCCTTTCATATCCTCCCGGAAGACGGCTGCCTGCTTAGGGGTCACGAAGACGGTGTATTCATCATCTAAAGTGGCTAAGACGCCACGGATAGCTCCATAGGTCATCTCCTTGGGTGATGGCAGATCGCCGTAGAAATCCCGCTTCAGGATCCGCCAAGCCTCCCAAAAGAGATCGAAACCCTCCACCTCTGGGCCTGCACGCTGCTCAGCCGTCGGCGGTGCAGCGTGCAGGGATAAACTGGTTACAAAGCCAGCTAAGAAAGCAGCGCTGACTATCGCAATGGCCAGAACAGCTACAATCAATACCCTTAGGAAATCGCGCACAGTCTCAGACATCTGCCCCATCCTTTCCCTGCTGCTGATGAGCTCGCTCGCGGTAAGTTCGCGAAATTCTTTCACCCCAGTCAGCAGCGAGCGAGCTCATCACCCCGGCCACCAGCGAGCGAGCTCATCAGGTGAGGGGGTTTTGCCAACCTGCCGCGAGCCCTGTGAAATATTTATTTCACAGGGCGAGCGAGCTCATCAGCGGAACCATTGTAGCATACCTCACGGGCAAGGGCAAATCGGACTGATCTCGGGGTAAGCCTTTAGAAGGAAGCCAGCACGGCGGAGTTGCTGCTACCGGGGAGTTCGCATTCGTACCGCCGGTTTCATCACTAGAGTTGTTGCACAATTGGCTGACTGGCCTTGATAGTACGATTTTCTCCTAT
>CAYYKQ010000007.1:0-30423 GCA_964440965.1 uncultured Anaerolineae bacterium
CAGGTGAAGGGGTTTTGCCAACCTACCGCGAGCCCTGTGAAATATCTATTTCACAAGGCGAGCGAGCTCATCATCAATTGTGCAACAACTCTACTATCGAAGGTTAGCAGCATTATGGCCATCTATCCCGCCGCGATGCGAAATCGGAGCTCATACCCCCAACAAAAGGGCTTGCACTTAGCTATCAACTCACACTGGAAACAAATCTGTGGCTTGCATCGCTGAGGATATCCCTCAAAACGTTAAGCAAAGGGGACCATAAGCCGATTTCGGATGGATCCAATGGGGTATCAGCAGAGGCTTGAGGGTTTCACATAAGCCTTCTTTGGCCTAAATTGTAATACACCCTGTCAAAGTAGTCAAATTGCCTGAAAGACGTGGGCGAATCAATGCATTGCCCAAACGGTGTAACAGTATACCACCACGATCACGAATAACAGGCTGTCGATGCGATCCAACATTCCCCCATGGCCGGGAATGAGGCGGCTCGAATCCTTAACTCCAACCTGACGCTTCACCATGGAGATAGCCAGGTCTCCTAACGGGGCCACAACGCCTATCAAAGAGCCTAAGGCGAGGGCATGGAGGGGATTCAGATCGATGAACCATCCTACCAGGAAGGCGATGGACAATCCGGCCAACCATCCTCCAACCGTCCCCTCCCATGTCTTGCCCGGGCTTAGGCGAGGGAGGAGTTTATGCCGTCCAAAGGACAGGCCGACGAAGTAGGCGGCGGTATCGCAGGCCCAGGTGGGAAGGAAGACCAGAGCCAGCCAGCCCATCCCCCCTTCCATGTTCCGCAGGGAGATGAGAAAACCTCCGATCCAGCCCAAGTACAACCCCCCAGCCATGGTCAAAGCCCAATCCACGGCCGGGGTCGAAGTGTGTTTCTGGAAGACCTGCCAAATCAAGGAGAGGATAAGGGTAACCGCTAAAGTTGGTCTGATGAACGGCCACAAGTGGTAATGGGCGCTGGCGAGTAGGAGAAGGATAAAGGCCAACCCAAGGGCATGAGAGGGCTTATAACCTCCGGTGGTCATTATTTGGAAAAATTCATAGCCAGCCAGGCAGAAGGCGACCACCACAGTGAAGAACCACCACAGTCCGCCTAAATAGGCCAAACAGGCTACAAGGGGGATCAGAAAGGCAACGCTTATGACTCGACGTCTCAGCACGGAGCCCTCTCTTATGTTTTCAAGAGGCCAAACCTCCGCTCGCGCTTGCTGTAATCCAGGAGGGCTTTGTGGAGTTCCTCGCTGTCGAAATCTGGCCAACAAACAGAGGTGGCATAATGCTCAGCATAAGCTCCTTGCCAGATGAAGATATCAAAGAGGCGTATCTCTCCTCCTGTGTGGATGATGAGGTCCGGTTCAGGGAGGTCAGGCATGTAGAGGTACTGGCCGAAGAGGTCCTCGTCCAACTGAGAGGGGTCGATCCCCTCCTCAGCCATCCGTCTGACGGCATCCACTATCTCAGCCCGGCCACTGTAATTAAAAGCCAAGTTGAGCCTGATGCCTCCGTTGCCTGCGGTCAGCTCCATGGCCTTGCGTATCTTCCGCCGCCAAGTCCCAGGGAGCGTCTCCAAACGGCCGAGGAAGCTCAGCTTTGCATCCATTCGGTGGAGCTCTTGTAACTCCTCGTCGAGGGCTTGTTCCAGCTCGGGATGCCACCATTCCTCGGTGGGAGGGGCATAAAGAGTTAAAACCTCAATTTTGTATTCTAAGCAATCCTTGGCCAAGCGATGGATGTTCCTCAGGCCGGCTAAGTAACCAGCCACCCGAGGTAGACCCTGAGCCTCAGCCCAGCGCCCATTTCCATCCATGATTATGGCCAGATGCTTAGGGATGTTGGTCAAGCCATCCATGTTCTAAAATTCCATGATCTCCTTTTCCTTCTTCTGCCCGAGCTCGTCCATCTTGGCGGTGAACTTGTCGGTTATCTCCTGGAGGTCATCTTTGGCTCGGTAGAACTCATCCTCGGAGATCTCACCCTCTTTCTGCAGTTCACGCAGCTCCTTTAAGGCATCGCGGCGATGGATGCGGACGGCCACCTTCCCCTCCTCGACCCGCTGGCTCACCAACTTGGTCAGCTCCCGGCGACGTTCCTCGGTCAAACGGGGGATGGAAAGGCGGATTATCTTGCCGTCATTAACGGGGGTTAGCCCCAAGTCCGATTTCAAGATGGCCCTCTCGATGTTCTCTATAATACTAGGATCCCAAGGGCGGATGGCTATCAGGCGGGGTTCAGGGACGGAGATCGCGGCTAACTGACTAAGGGGAGCCGAGGCGCCATAGCACTCAACCTGCAATCCTTCCACCAAAGCCGGAGATGCGCGACCCGTCCTGATGGTCACCAGGTCCCTGCGAAGGGCCTCAACAGCCTTGCTCATCTTCTCTTCAGCCTCTTTAAGGATATCTTCGATCATGGCGAAACACCTCTCCCCTTTAGTCCAGGATGGATTTCTGATGAGATTCATTCGCCTTCACAGGCTTCTTCTTAAACAGGCTTATGGGTCCTGCTTCCTCGATCGCCTTTCCCACTTCCTCTTCAAAAGTAAGTAAACGCTCTGGGGCCTCAACCGGCTACTCGCTGATGATGGTCCCTACCTTTTCCCCCAGGACAGCCCTTTCCAGGCTCCGAGGCTGCCAGAGATCAATCACCAGGATAGGCAGATGGTTATCCATGCACAGGGAGAGGGCAGTGGAATCTAAAACCCCCACTTTTAGGTTAAGGGCCTCGATATAGCTCAGCCGTTCGAATCTCTTAGCTCGGGGATTAAGCTGGGGATCCTCCTCATAAACTCCATCGACTTTAGTGGCTTTGATCAGGACTTCGGCGCCGATCTCCATGGCCCGCAGCGCAGCTGCCGTATCAGTGGTGAAATAGGGGTTGCCCGTTCCCGCACCGATGATCACTACTCTCCCCTTCTCCAGATGGCGGATGGCCCGAAGGCGGATGTAAGGCTCGGCTATGGCTTTCATCTCGATGGCCGTCTGCACGCGGGTAGGCACTCCCTGCCTCTCCAAGGCATCCCGCAGGGCCAGGGAATTCATCACCGTAGCCAACATCCCCATCTGGTCAGCTGTGGCCCGGTCCATGCCATGGGCCATCCCATCCCTTCCCCGCCAGATGTTGCCAGCCCCCAGGACGAGGGCTATCTCCACCCCATGCTCTTTGACCCTCTTGATCTTAGCCGCCACCTCTTCGGCCCTCTCGGGGTCGATGCCAACCCCCCCAGGCCCGGCTAAGGCCTCGCCACCCAGCTTGAGCATGATCCGATGGTATTTAACCTTGGCCATCCGCACCCTCCCTGCCCCTCCCCTGCCCTTTAGCCCCTTTCATCCTCACCTTCAATCCCCTAATTCATACCTTACGAAGCGCCGCAGTACGATGTTCTCGCCTACTTTGGCTATCGTCTGCGCGATCAGCTGTTCCACAGTCAGATCATCGTCTTTGATGAAAGGCTGCTTAAGGAGGCAGACATCCTGATAGAACTTTTCCAGCTTGCCTTCCACGATCCTCTCGATGACCTGCTCGGGCTTGCCCTCCTCCATGGCCTGGGCTCGGTATTCGTCCCGTTTGGCTGCCAGGACCTCTGGGGGTATCTCCTCGGGGGAGAGGTACTGGGGGTTGGTGGCCGCCACCTGCATAGCCAACTCGTGGGCCAATCTTCGGAACTCTTCCGTCCTGGCCACGAAGTCGGTCTCGCAGTTCAGCTCCACCATGGCCGCTAAACGGCCATCGGAATGCACGTAACATTCGATCAGGCCCTCCTTGGTGGCTCGGTGGGCTTTTTTAGCGGCTATGGCCAGGCCCCTTCGTCGCAGATAGGAGATGGCCTTCTCCAGATCGCCCCCTGCGATCTCGAGGGCCTTTTTGCAATCCAACACCCCGGCGCCGGTGGCCTGGCGCAGCTCCTTTATCATCTCAATGGTGACGACAGTCATGCGGCCTCCTCTTCCTCGGCTGGTTCCTCTGCCTCGCTTTCAGCTTCTTTCTCCTCGAACTTGAGCTCCCCTGACCTTAATTTGGCCAACGTGGACTCCCCTAAGTATTTCTCCTCCTCTAACCCCGTTTCCTCCTCAGCCTGGAGCGTTTCCCGCATCGCCTCCCCCTCGAGGACGGCGTCGGCTATTTTGGTAGTGATCAACCTAATGCTTCGGATGGCGTCGTCGTTAGAGGGGATGACATAGTCAATGGGATCCGGATTGCAATTGGTGTCCACTATGGCGATGATGGGGATGCCCAAGTCATTGGCCTCTTTGACAGCGATGGCCTCCCTTTTAACATCGACCACGAAGAGCAAGTCCGGCAAGCGTTCCATGTTTTTGATGCCTCCGAGGCGACGGTTCAGTTTCTCTATCTTCCTTTCCAACCTCAGGGCCTCTTTCTTAGGCAATACCTCGAATTCGCCCCGCTCTCTGCGCTCCTCCAATTGGATTAGGTAATCGATGCGCTTGCGGATGGTATGCCAATTGGTCAAAGTCCCTCCAAGCCAATGGTGATTCACATAAGGCATGTTGCAGCGCGTGGCCTGCTGGGCGATTGTCTCCTGGGCCTGCTTCTTAGTCCCCACAAAGAGAACGATCCCCCCTTTGCTAACCACATCTTTGACCACCTCGCAGGCCCTCTCTAACCCCTCTACGGTCTTCTGCAGATCGAGGATGTGGATGCCACTGCGCTCGGCGAATATGTAAGGCTTCATCTTCGGGTGCCAACGCCTGGTGCGATGGCCGAAATGAACTCCTGCCTCCAATAGCTCCTTTATGGAAACTACAGCCAATTTCCCCTCCTTAAAGTTAAGGCAAAGCAATCATTGTTGTTTTTAGTATATCATAGACCCCTGCGACAAGCAAATATCGAAACTGAGCAGTCGCTAATCCACCGCAGCGATGATCATCGGCCGGCGTTTGGTCTCCTCATAGAAGAATTTGGCCAGTGCATTGCATATCCTCTTCTCAACTTTGGAGCGATCCCTGTTGTTCTTACCCTGCAGAGCCCTGAGGATCTCCTCCCGCGCCCTTTCGAACAGCTCCTCCGAATCCCGCATGAAGACGAACCCTCGCGAGATGATTCGAGGTTTACCCACCACTTGGCCTTTATCCTCGTCCAACTCGACTATGGCGACGACGAAACCATCCCGGGCCAGGATCTCCCTCTCGCGCAATACAGCTGGCCCGACGTCTCCTACACCGGATCCATCCACAAAGACGTAGCCGCCGGGCACCCGCTCGCCGATCCTCCCCTTCCTCCCATCGAATTCCAGGATGTAACCATTCTCCACCACCAGGATGTTGGAGGAGGGGATGCCCAACTCCCGAGCTATACGGGCATGGGCTTTGAGGTGGCGGAGCTCACCGTGGATGGGGATGAAGTACCGGGGCTTGATCAGATTCAGGAGCAATCTCTGCTCTTCCTGGCTGGCGTGGCCCGAGACATGCACGGGGGCGATCTTCTCGTAGAAAACATTGGCCCCCCGTTGAAAGAGGCGGTTGATGGTGCGATTGACCATCTCCTCGTTCCCTGGGATGGAACGAGCCGAGATAATGACCGTGTCCCCGGGGGTGATCTCGATCTTGGGATGCTTGCCGACAGCCATGCGGGCTAAGGCGGACGAGGGTTCGCCTTGGGTGCCGGTGGCAATGATGACTATCTTGCGAGGGGGAAGGCGATCGATCTCCGCCAGATCGACTATGAGGTCGGATGGAATGGAAAGGTAGCCCAACTTCTGGGCGATACGCACGTTCTCCACCATGCTGTAGCCGGCTAAGGCCACCTTGCGCTTGTGACGGACGGCGCAGTGAACGACCTGTTGGATGCGGGAGATGAGGGAAGCAAAGGTGGCCACGATGATGCGGCCCCTCGCCTCGCGGAACACGCTTTCGAAGGCCTCCTCAACCACCCGCTCCGAAGGGGTGAAGCCTGGCTGCTCGGCGTTGGTGGAATCGGAGAGCAGGGCCAATACGCCCCTTCCACCCAGCTCGGCCAGCTTAGCGAAGTCCGTGGGCTTTCCATCGACCGGAGTCTGATCGAATTTGAAATCGCCTGAATGGACCACCAAGCCCACAGGGGTCTCGATAGCCAGCCCCACCCCATCGGGGATGCTATGGCAAACATGGAAGAACTCGAAGTGGAAAGGACCCAGGGTTAAGCGATCGCCGGGCTGGATGGTGTTCAATTGGACATCCCCCAGCAGCTTGTGCTCCTTAAGCTTGACCTCGATAAGCCCTCGGGTCAGCTTGGTGGCATAGACGGGCACGTTGATCTCCCGAAGCACATAAGGCAAGGCCCCTATGTGGTCCTCATGGCCGTGGGTGACCACGATGCCCCTCACGAATTCCTTCTTATCCCTCAAGTATCCGAAATCGGGGATGACAAGGTCGACCCCCAGCATGCTGTTCTCGGGGAACATCACCCCCGCATCGATGATGACGATGTTCTTGCCATACTCCATGATCATCATGTTCTTGCCGACTTCCCCTAATCCCCCTAAGGGGATGATTCTCAGTTTGTTAGCCATTTCATTCACACTCCTGCGATTATAATAGCAAAAATTGGAGAAAACGCAAAGGAGCCCCGATGCGGTCAGCCGCACCGGGGCTCACAATGTTTACACTCTCGTCTTCTTCCCTTCTAAATTCACCTCCCTGGCGCTTAGGTGCCCAACTTTTGGACATCCACGGCCTGAGGGCCTTTGGGGGTCTCCTCGATGGAGAATTCTACCCTATCACCCTTCTCCAGGTTTCTGAACCCCGTGCCTCTGATGGCCGAGTAGTGCACGAACACATCCTCGCTCTCACCATCAGGCTGGATGAAGCCGTAGCCCTTGGCGCGACTGAACCACTTGACCGTGCCTTTCACTCTTTCCATTTTCTCGCTTTCCTCCCATCTTCCGCCCTCAATGCTCGATCCAAATCGAGCTCGAAGGCACCACTAAACTAAAAACCGCCAGGGCGGTAAGCTCTGGCGGTAAATCGACTGACGATTTCGCGCAGAGGAACTCGCCGTACCCTTCGCACCTAAGCATACCACAAATTTTCCCCCTTGTCAAATGCGATTAACGGCCGCTGTGGCACTCCGCTCAGCAGCAGAAACAACCCGACCCAGAGCAGTCCATTGGCTATTAGACTGAATCGGCCCGCTTGGCCAGTAGATCGGCCAGGCGAGCTATATCCACCCTGGAGGTCAGATCCAGGCTGAGGGGCGAGACGGAGACCACCCTGTCCACCACCACAGCGTAGATGTCCGAATCCGGCTCCAAGGTGGCGAAATCCTCAACCCGCACCTCATAGCCGAGGGGGCAGCTGTCGGCCAAGCTGCGGCGATGGCCCGCGATGGGATGGTGATACCTCTGACGGGAGACTCTGGTAAGCCGCCAGGGCGTCTCCGGGGTGGCATCCTTGGGCACCTCGACCTTCAGGATATCTACGTCGAAAGGCAAGGGGACTTCCAGGAGGATTTGGGCGAAGTAGCGGGTGAAGAAGGCCGCTGCAGTGAAATCTATCTCCTCCGAGTGGCTGTAATGGTACTTCTGAGCCGTCTCCAAGGAGACGGCCAGACAGGGGATGCCGAAATCGGCCATCTCCAGGGCCGCCCCGATGGTGCCGGAGACGGTGATGCCCGTGCCCAGATTCTCACCGTAATTGATGCCGGAAATGGCCAGGGTAGGGACGAGCGGGGGTTTGCCTCTGCGAGGGGCCAGCTCCAAGACCCCATGCTGCACCGCTTGGGCCGGGGAGCCCTCGATGGAGAAAACGACCAGTTCCTCCCCTCCCACCTCAATGCGCTCCTCATAGATGCGGCCATCTGAGGAATGGGGAAGGCTTCTCCCCGCACCGCTCTGCTGGTGCTTGGGGGCTACCACCAGGATCTCCCCCAAGTCACGCACAGCCTCGATCGCCGCCCGCAGCCCGGGAGAATGTATGCCATCGTCGTTGGTGATCAGGATCAGGTTCTCAGACATCTCCTCTCAACTCCCGCGATGGGCATCCCTCTATGCTATGTCCGCCAGGTTCTCTCCGAACCTCAGCAACCTTTCCACAGCCTCTGGACTGCTGGCCTCGGCATAGATCCGCAGCACAGGTTCCGTGCCTGAGGGCCGGATGAGCAGCCAACTCTCGTCTTCCAACAGATATTTAACTCCATCTCTGTCGTCTATCCCTCTCACCTTAAGGCCTTCGATCTGAGAGGGGGCCTTCGCTTTCAGGCGTTCCACCATCTCCGCCTTGGCGAGGGCCCTGACCCGCAGATCGCGGCGGGCGCAGTGAAAGCGGCCGATCTCAGCTTCCAGATCATCCAGGATGGCCTTAAGCGGCCTGCCGTAAGAGGCCATGATCTCTAAGAGTAAAAGCCCCATCAGGATGCCATCCCCCTCCGGGATGTGCCCCTTGATGCTCATGCCGCCCGATTCCTCCCCACCGATGAGGACGTCTTGGGTGAGCATCAGGTCGCAGATGTGGTTGAAGCCGACCGGGGTCTCGTAAAGCGGCAGATTGTAACGCTCAGCCAGCCGGTTGACCATCTGGGTAGTGGAAACGGTCTTGACCACCGCCCCACTCCAGCCGCGCTCCTCCACCAAGTAACGAAGGGCCAGGGCGAAGATGTGATGAGGGTCAACGAAATCGCCATCTCCATCCACAGCCCCGATGCGGTCGGCATCCCCATCGGTAGCCAGCCCCACGTCCCAATCCCCTCCCTTTACCTCCTCGATGAGGGCCCTGAGGTATCGCTCGATGGGCTCGGGGTGGATGCCCCCGAAGCCCGGATTCATCTCTCCGTGGATCTCCTTAACCCGACAGCCGGCTTCCTCAAGCAATCCCCTGAGGTAACCACGGCCCGCTCCATACATGGGATCGACGAGCACCCTCAATCCGCTGCGAGCGATGGCCTCCAAATCCACCAAAGTGCGCAGATGGGAGAGGTAGTCAGGCGAAGGGTCGAAGCGTTGGATAGCTCCACCAGCTAAAGCCTCCTCGTAGCCGACGGTGCGGGGCTCCCTGCCCTGCGCCAGATTGGCCGCCAGGCACTCCTCCACGCGCTGGGCGACGTCCGGGCCGACCGCACCTCCGTAGGAGGCCTTGAGCTTGATGCCGTTGTAGCGGGGTGGATTATGACTGGCAGTGATCATTACCCCGCCATCCGCGCCTAAGCTCTTAACGGCGTAGGAGAGGACTGGGGTGGGACAATCCGCTTCGGTGAGATAGACGCGGATGCCATTGGCTGCTAAGACCTGTGCCACCTCGATGGCGAAGCGGTCGGAGAGGAAACGGGTGTCGAAGCCAACCACCAGGCAAGGCGCAGGCTCCCTTGGCTTATCCCCCAGCGATCCCTTTACGAAATCCGCAATGGCCTGGGTTACCAGTCGCACGTTTCCGAAGGTGAACTCCTCTCCGATGACCGCCCTCCAGCCATCGGTGCCGAATTTGATGGCCATAAGCCTATCCCCCATTGCAAACGATCTGTCAACGGATAACCAAAACGGATTAGCGGATGGCAGCCGAGGTATCTGTTGGGCCGAAGGCCATCCGTTGACACGTTAGAAGACAAACACGAAGATCAGATCGTTGACGTTGGTGTTGGTGGGGCCGGTGACGATGAGTTCGCCCAGGGCTTCGAAGAAATGGTAGGAATCATTGTCAGCCAGGTACTCCTCAGCGGAGAGGCCCAGCGCGCGGGCGCGGGCCACAGTGGAGCCGCTGGCGATGGCCCCGGCGGCATCGGTGGGGCCATCGGTGCCGTCGGTGGCTAGGCCCACCACGTAGACATCCTCCCAACCATCGAGGGCCAATGCTGCCGCCAAGGCCAGCTCCTGATTGCGTCCTCCCTTCCCCTTGCCCCTGATAGTCACCGTGGTCTCCCCTCCGGCCACCAGGCAGGCCGGCCGCGTCAGGGGTCGTCCGTAGCGCACGATCTCCTTACCCAAGGCGGCGAAGACCTTGCCCACCTCCCTGGCCTCGCCCTCCACGTAGGTGGAGAGGAGCATGCTCGCCAAGCCCAACTCCTTTGCCTTCCCCACAGCCGCCTTAGCCGCCACCTCGTTGCTGCCTATGACGAGGTTATACACCTTGTCGAAGACCTTATCGCCCTCCTTGGGTGTCTCCTCCACCTCCCCCGCCTTTCCCGCCGCTAAATGCTTAACGACCGAGGCTGGCACCTCGTTCAGGATCCCGTAGCGCTCCAGTACCCTGTAAGCATCCTGAAAGGTGGTGGTGTCGGGCACGGTGGGGCCGGAGGCGATGACGTCCAAAGGACTGCCCACCACATCGGAGAGGATGAGGGAGACCACCTGAGCCGGGTAGGCCATCCGCGCCAGATTCCCCCCTTTGATGCGTGAGATATGCTTACGCACGGCGTTGACCTCGTTGATGGTCGCCCCACATCTGAGCAGGACATCGGTAAGGGCCTGGACATCGGCAAGGCTGATGCCCGGGACGGGCATGGTCAAGAGGGCTGAGCCTCCGCCTGAGATGAGGCAGATGACCAGATCTTTCTCCGTCAGATCGGCCAACATCTCGACTATCCGCTGCGCGCCCTGCCTTCCCGCCTCATCGGGGGTGGGATGGCCCGCCTCGACGAGCTTGATCCTCCCTTCCCTCCTCTGGACGTAGCCACGCTTAACATTGACCAAGCCAGCGGTGATGCGATCGCCCAGGATGTCCTCCAGCGCAGCGGCCATAGGGGAGCCAGCCTTCCCCCCTCCCACCACAAAGATGCGCTCATAGTTGGTCAGATCATATGTCCGCTGGCCGATGGTGAGGGTCTCCCCCATCAGATTCACATTCTTACGCACGGCCTCGGCTGGGTCTACGGCTTTAAGGGCAGCGTTCCAAACGGTTTCCATCAGCTCCTTTCTCTCGCGCTCGGTCGTCATCATCGTCCTCCTCGTGCATTCGCCTGCCAAGGGATGGGTCAGGGTGCGTAACTCTGCTCCAGAGCGACCACCGCCCTGGCAGCCGCCTCCTGAGGGGTGATCTCGCCCGTCAGCACCTCCTGCACAGCCCTTTGCAGTACCTTGGCCACCTCCTCGTAAGCTGGTCCGGAGGGATAGGGGTAAGCTCCTTCCAACTCCCGCTTCAGGAAGGCGGCGTAATCGTCCTTCTCCCAAAAATCGAAGGCGGTGCGGCGCGTGGGCAGATGCCCAGCCGTCTGATTCCAGGCAGCGTTGTTCTGCGGTTCAAGCAGCCACTCCATAAGCTGGACAGCAGCGACTCGCCGCACGGGATCCTTGGTCGCTATGGCCAGGGCCCAACTGCGGCCCAGAGTGGCCACATTCCCATCGCGGGTCGGGATGGTGGAGAAGCCGGTGTTTTCGAGGAGCTTCCTATCGGCCAGATAACGTTGAGAGCTCACATTGCTCATAGCCGCTTTGCCCGAGAGGTAAAGGGGCCAGCAATCCTCTAAGCTTCTCAATCCCAAGACCGAGAGGGGAATGATGCCCATCCGTCGGCCCCGAGCGTAGAACTCCAATACCTCCGCCAGTTTCCCCTCGTCGAGGGCCGGCTGGCCGTTCTCGTCGAGCAGTCTTCCTCCTAAGGCCAGATATTGGATCAAGAAGGCATCGTTAACCAAGCCGTTCCGTCCTCCCGCTGGGAAGATGTAAGTGGCCTTGCCGGCCAGCACCTCATCCCAGGTTAAGGGCGGCTTTTCCACCTCATTGGCGTTATACACGAGGTGCTGGATGTCGGCCCTGAAGGGGATGCCCACAAGTCGCCCCTGGAAACGCCCAGCTTTCCTGGCGAAGGGGAAGAGGTCTCTCTGGAGTTCATCGGATACAAGCTCGTCCAAGGGTTGGATCACCTCAGCCTCAGCTGCCTCCCTCAGCTCAGTGGAATCGATGGTCACCAGGTCTGGTAGGAGGGCGGGCACGGCAGCGCTGGTGGTAAGGAGGAAGTCGAGGATGCCTCCCTTACCGTAAGGCTTCTTGAGAGCCCTTTCGATGGAGATGTTAGGATGAGCCCTGGTGAAGGCGTCGAGCTGGCGGGCCAGGAGTTGGCCGCTGGCATCCTCCCGCGCAGGGGAGAAGGATTCGGTGACCCAAAGGGTCAAAGTGATAGCCGAGGTAGGAGTCGGAGGGGCAGGCGTGGGAAGGGGGGTAGGAGTGGATGTAGGGGTCGCCGTAGGAGCCCTCCGAGGTTGAGGTGTGGGGGAAGGCCTGCACCCCGATGCCCCAATCAGCAGGAGAAGGCAGAGGGAGGTGATAAGCGAAAGCATCCGACGAGAAGCCATTGAGCGTTTCCCTTTCCGTTTGCCATTTCGGCTTTTATATGGTATAATCTTGCTCGGAGAAAGCGAAGCCCCTGTAGCTCAACGGATAGAGCAGAGGTCTCCTAAACCTTTGGTTGCAGGTTCGATTCCTGCCAGGGGCATCAGAAGAGGCTCAACTGTTCGGCCTGCTCGGGCGGTTGGGCCTCCTCCATTTCTTCCACTTTAGCTAAAAGCTCGGGTATCCTAAGGAAATCCTCCTCCACAGCCGACCGCCACCTGGGCTGATGCAAGGCGGCAGCGGGGTGATACATGGGATAGTAGATGACCCCGCCCACCTTGCGAGGCTGACCGTGCACGCGTGTGATCTTGGCCTCGGGGAAGAAGTGGGTTAAGGCGAAACGCCCCAGCGTGACGATCAGCTTAGGTTTGATGATCTCGATCTGCCTCTCGAGGAAGGGCCTACAGGCCTCCAGCTCGCTGGCCAAAGGATCCCGATTCCCAGGTGGGCGGCACTTGAGGACATTGCAGATGTAGACGTCCTCACGCTTCAGGCCGATCTTGCTCAGGAGCTCCTCTAAGAACCTCCCTGCTGCTCCCACAAACGGCCTCCCCTGCTGGTCCTCGTAGAAGCCCGGTGCCTCGCCTATGAACATGATCTCGGCATCCTCCGGCCCCTCGCCTGGCACCGTATTGGTACGGGATTTAGCTAATTCGCACCGTTGGCAGCGAGCGATCTCCTCGTAAAGCTCGGTTAATCTGGACATGACTACCTCCATGCCCCTTTATCACCTGAGCATCCCCGCACTAAGCTGAGTTATATCGCCTTTGAAGGACTTCGTCCAACCTCTCGATCAGCTTCTCCTTCAGTTCCCGAGTGAGGGTTCGGAAGCGGCTTTGGAAGGTGGCTGAAGTGAGGCGTTCGGTGGACATGAGGAGGGCATCCTCGCCGGTATCGCGATAGTAGAAGCGACGCAAACCGACCAACTCAAATCCATATTTGCGGTAGAGGTTCTGAGCCACGATGTTAGAGGGGCGCACCTCTAAAGTAGCCACCTCAGCCCCCAGCTCCACCGCCTTGCCCAGCATGATAGCGAGCAGCAGCTCGCCTATACCCAGTCCGCGCCACGAAGGACGCACAGCCAAGGTACAGATATGGGCCTCCTTGGCGATCAACCGGAAGCCGCCGTAGCCAAGGATGGCCAGCTCCTCCGCCCATCGAGCGGGGTTCGGCAGCCACAGCCCCTTCCCCTGCCAGCGAACCACAAAATAATAGGCGACGGGGTTGTACAGCAGCTCATAGCGGTAGGAATAAGCCGACCAAGGCGAGGGGAAGGAGGCCCTCTCGATGCGTATCACCTCATCGATGTCCTCAAGCCGCATAGGTTCGATCAGATAAGGCAGACCTGAGTAATCCATTCTCAGGGATCCTCGGTTAGAGCGCTGAGGTAGATGGGACTCAACGTCGCCGGATCATCCACCTCATTGCGCTTCAGGCGCTCATAACCCAGCTCGGCCAGGAAGCCGGCCCGCCGCAGGGAGAAAGCAGGCTTAGCCACAGTCGCCTTCTCGCCCAGGCGCTCTCGGATCATCTGGGCGGCAGGGGCGTCGAGCTCCCCACAGAAGAAGGCCTTCTCCTCCAACCCTTTGCACAGCTCGGCCATAGTGGTGATGCGCGGATCGCCCTGACATCTCCATCGTCCTCGCTTCCAGCGGTAAGGGGCTGTGCAAACACGGCCTCTCCCTGCTTGGATGATGGGATAGAGCAGCTGCCGCTTATAGGGCTGGGCATAAGCCAGGATGTCTAAGGTAGGTATCCCGATTAAAGGTACACTCAGGGCTAGGGCCAACCCCTTAGCTATGCTCAGCCCGATGCGCAGCCCAGTGAAAGAGCCCGGGCCTAAGGCCACGGCTATCCCTCCGAGATGCTCAGGGGATAGCCTATGTTGCCTCAGCATCCGCTCCAAGCGGGGAGCCAGCTCCACCGTATGGCCGTCCTCGGAATGCCAGCTTTCCTCGCTGCATACCTTCTCCCCGTCGTACAGGGCCAAACTGGCTAGCCGAGTGGATGTATCGATGGCTAAGACATATGATCCCATAGCCTCCCTCAGTAGAGTTGTTGCACAATTGACCGATTGGCTCCAAAAGCACGATTTTCTCCTGCGAAGGCCAAACCATGCGCAGAAATGGGGTGACCTAGCCTCCAAGATCGCTTCGCGGGGACAAAAGTTCCCAAAGTTCAGGCGATTCGGGGATTGGTTTCAGGCCTGTCCACTAGCGATAATTGTGATTCACTGACATTAGTTTACTCCATCTCATGGCTCCTGTCAAAGGCAGCGGCTCATCGGCCCGCAGGTCATTTGCACAAACGGCTTGACGCGGGTACAATAGAGTGGTTAACCCAATAGCCGCAGGATGCGAGATCTGACTTCGCCCAGTCCATCTTGACGAATACATTCGCTGTTGTTCATAAGAGGAGATGGTGTGAGGAAGCTGCTTCCAAGCTCAATTCTGATTCTGGCGATCCTTTTGGGGTGCAGGGGAGCGACAACTCCCTCGATCGAGAAGGTCACACCGACCACGGTCTCTATGCCCCTCCCTCCTACGCCGACTCCTACCCCGCCTTCCCCTACACCGACCTCGCCGCCTGTGGCCATGGTGAATGGGCAATCCATCTCCATGGCCGAATATCAGGACCGGCTGGCTCAATTCCAGGAAGCTCTGATCGAGCAGGGCCTCGACCCGCAGAGCGAGGAGGGGAAGGCCAGGCTTGAGGGGGTGCGCCGTCAGGTGCTGGAGGAGATGATCAATGAGGTGCTCATCGAGCAGGCCGCAGCCAGGGAGGGTATTGTCATCCCCGAGGAGGAGTTGGAGGCGGAGGTTCAGCAGGAGATTGAGATAGCGGGTGGAAAGGAGAAGTTCGAGGAATGGCTTCGGGCCAGTAACATGACCTACGATGAGCACAGGGAGTTGCTACGCCACCAGATGTTGACCGCGGCCCTTATGGAGAAGGTCACGGGCCCTATCCCCACCACCGCTGAGCAGGTGCACGCCCGACACATCCTGGTGGGAACAGCGGAAGAGGCCCAGGAGATACTGGCTCGGCTGCAAAAGGGGGAGGATTTCGCACTTTTGGCTAAAAGGTACTCCCAGGATGAATTCACTAAGGAAAACGGCGGCGACTTAGGCTTCTTTCCACGAGGCGGTCTGATCATCGCTCCCGAGCTCGAGGAAGCGGCCTTCTCCCTCCCCCCAGGGGGGAGGAAGGTCGTGCGCAGCCAATGGGGCTACCACATCCTCGAAGTCCTGGAAAGGGATCCCCAACGCCCCCTTTCGCCGGAGGTGATAAACGAGATAAGGAGGAGTCGTTGGAATCAGTGGCTGTACAAGCAGCGGGAGGAAGCCACCATCGAGCGCTTCTTAGGAGAAGAGTGAGATGCCCAAGATTGCCATAAGTGGTAAGGGAGGGGTGGGGAAGACCACTTTGGCCACTCTGTTGGCCTACATCTATGCTGGGAGGGGGAGGAGGGTTCTGGCCATAGATGCCGATCCCAATGCCAATCTGGCCTCCTCCCTGGGCTTCCCTGAGGAGCTGGTGGCTGGGATCACCCCCATCTCGGAGATGGATGAGCTCATCTATGAGCGCACTGGGGCCAGGCCGGGGACATACGGAACTTTCTTCAAGCTGAATCCCCGCGTGGACGATATCCCCGATCGCTTCTCGGTCACCCATCGGGGGGTGAAGCTCCTGGTGTTGGGGACCATCAAGGAAGGGGGGAGGGGCTGCATTTGTCCTGAGAGCGCCCTGCTCAGGGCCTTGGTTACCCACCTGCTCCTCTATAGAGATGAGGTCCTGATCATGGACATGTATGCTGGGACCGAGCATCTGGGCAGGGCCACAGCTCAGGCGGTCGATGCCCTGATCATCGTGGTTGAGCCTGGTCTCCGCAGCCTGCAGACCGCCCGCAGGATAAGGAAGCTGGCTGGGGATATAGGGATCGAGAGAGTCTATGTGGTGGGGAACAAGGTTCGGAATGAGGGGGATCGCCGCTTCATCCTGGATCATTTGGCCGACTTCGAGGTGGTGGGGTTCATCTCCATGAGTCCCTTGGCCATCGAGGCCGATCTGAGGGGGGTCTCGGTCTTCGACATGGACCCCCAAATGGTGAGGGAGGCGGAGGCCATCGTGGAAAAATTGAACCTCTAAAGGCTGAAAGCATCCCGCATCCACTGCAGAAGGGAGGAAAGCGATGAAGAGGTTATGGGCACCCTGGCGGATGAGATACATCCTCAGCGAGAAGAGGGAAGGGTGCTTCTTCTGCGCCATAGCCAAGGAGGATAAGGACCGCGACAACTACATCCTCTATCGTGGGCGGACGGGCTTTATCGTGCTCAACCTCTACCCTTACAACAATGGGCATCTGATGATCGTCCCTTACAAGCATGTGGCCAGCACCGAGGATCTGGACCAAGGTACATTGACCGAATTGATGCTCCTCCTTAACAGGAGCCTACGCCTCCTGCACCGGGTGATGAATCCCCAGGGCTTTAACATAGGGATCAATCTGGGCAAAGTAGCTGGGGCAGGGGTCGAAGGACATGTCCACATCCACGTTGTGCCCCGCTGGGAAGGCGATACGAACTTCATGCCCGTCCTTGGGGAGACCAAAGTCATCCCTGAGCTGCTCGATGAGACCTACGAGAAGCTAATGGCCGCTCTGGAGAAGGAGCTTCAAGCCCATCCCGATGGCTGAGCAGGGGTTGATGTTCCCCCACTCGAGGTGCCCCCAAGCGCCCCCTGCGACTTGACAGGATAGCGGGTTTGTGGTATCATCATTTTAGCACTCTCACCATGAGAGTGCTAAAAGCGAGGCGGGAAGTGGAGGATCTAACCCCTAGAAGGCGAGCTATTTTGGAATCGGTAGTGCGAGAATTCATCGCCACGGCCACTCCCATCGGCTCGAAGACCATCGCCGAGCGCTGTGGTTTGGGCCTCAGCCCGGCCACTATCCGCAATGAGCTAGCCTATCTGGAGGAGCGAGGGTATCTGACCCACCCTTATACATCAGCGGGGCGCATCCCCACCGATGAAGGGTATCGCTATTTCGTCGAGCATCTGATGGAGGAGGTGGAACTGCCCCCAGCTGAGCGGCAGATAATTCGGGATCGACTCTACCAAATGCCTTTGGAGATGGGGCAGTGGCTAAGGCTGGCGGCGGCAGTCTTATCCCAGATCGCTGAGAGCGCGGCCCTGGTGGCTGCCCCTCACCCGCCCCGCTCTCGCTTCAAACACCTGAAATTGATCTCCCTCCACGGCTCGATGGCGCTCCTGATCCTGGTTCTGCAAGGGGGAATGGTCAAACAGCGGATGCTCACCTTGGCTCGACCTTACGCTCAAGCGGAGCTGAACCGAACGGCATCGCAGCTAAACAGCCTTTTCGAGGGCCGAGGGCCAAGGGAGATAGCCATGAAGCTGCCGCAACTGTCTCCTTTGGGGAAGCAGGTGGCCGCCTCGGTGATGGAAGTGATGAAGCAGGTAGGTGAATGGGCTAATGGGGAGATCTACCGTGGCGGATTGGCTAACCTTCTCCATCAACCGGAATTCGCCACCGTGGAGAATGCGCGGCGGCTGGTGAATGTTTGGGAGGAACGGAGCATCCTGAAGGCCCTTATGGCTGAGGCATCGGATCTGGCCATGGGGAAGGTGCAGGTGATCATCGGCAAGGAAAGCCCCTGGGATGAGTTTAAAGAGTGCAGCCTCGTCTTGGCCCGCTATGGCGTGGACGAAAGCGCCAGCGGCGCCCTGGGGGTCATCGGACCCAAGCGCATGGCTTACGAGCGGGTCATCTCCGCCGTCCGCTACGTGGCAGACCTGATGAGCGATATGGTCCGAAGGCTGTATGGAAATCATGCTTAGGAGGCAAGGAAGATGGCAAAGGAGAGCGAGAAGAAAACAGCTGAGGTTTCAGAGGAGGCCGAGAAGTCAGAAGACCTCGAAGCCTTGCGTAAGGCCTTAGAGGAGGCCAAGGCCAAAGCGGCCGAATACCTGGAGGGTTGGCAGCGGACGCAAGCCGAGTTTGCCAACTACAAAAAGCGCAACGAGAAGGAGCGGAAGGAGCTGATCGAGTTCGCCAACGCTGGACTCATCACCAAGCTCCTGCCGATCCTGGATGATTTCGAGCGGGCCTTCAAGACCCTGCCGAGCAGCCTTATGAATTTGACCTGGATAGATGGGATTGGCCTCATATATCGCAAGCTGCAGGCCATCCTCGAGGCGGAAGGACTGACCCCTATAGAGACGGCGGGGGAGTCCTTCGACCCCAAGTTCCATGAGGCCATCAGCTACGAGGAGAGCGAGGAGTACGAGGAGGGCAAGATCATCGAAGATGTGCAGAAAGGCTACAAGCTCCGTGACCGGGTCCTGAGGCCTGCTCTGGTGAGGGTTTCGAAAGGGAAACCCGCCTCGAAGGAGAAGCTCGAATCGGAGGAAGGGAAAGGCTCGCCCAAGGAAGGTGGGTAGCTCGAAAATGTGACAAAGGAGGCGATTGATATGGGCAAGATAATCGGCATCGATTTAGGAACGACTAACTGCTGTGCTGCTGTGGTAGAGGGCGGCGAGCCCATAGTGATCCCCAGCGCCGAGGGGGAGAGGTTGTTCCCCTCGGTGGTGGCGATCGATCCCAAGACTGGCGAGAGGTTAGTAGGTAGGATGGCCAAACGACAGGCCATCACCAACCCTGAGAACACCATCTACTCCATCAAGCGCCTCATGGGGCGCAAGTTTAACGATCCTGAGGTGCAGAAAGCCAGAAAGGTATTGCCTTACAAGATCATTGAGAGGCCCAATGGCGACGCCTGGGTAGTGATGGGGGGGAAGGAGTATTCCCCTCCCGAGATCTCAGCCATGATCCTGCAGAAGATCAAGGCCGATGCGGAGGATTTCCTGGGCGAAAAGATAACGAAAGCAGTGATCACCGTCCCCGCTTATTTCAACGATGCCCAGCGCCAAGCGACCAAGGACGCTGGCAGGATCGCCGGGTTGGAGGTTGTACGCATCATCAACGAGCCCACCGCCTCCTCCTTAGCCTATGGCATGGACAAGCACATAGACAAGACCATCGCCGTCTATGACATGGGAGGGGGAACTTTCGATATCTCCATCTTGGATGTCGGCGACGGCGTCTTCGAGGTCCGCTCCACCAGCGGCGACACGTTCTTAGGAGGGGACGATTTCGACCAGCGCATCATCAACTGGGTCTGCGACGAATTCCAAAAGGAGCATGGGATCGACCTCCGTCAGGATCGCATAGCTTTGCAGAGGCTGAAGGAGGCATGCGAGAAGGCCAAGTGTGAGCTTTCGAGCAAGTATGAGGCGGAGATCAACCTCCCCTACATCACCGCCGACGCCTCTGGTCCCAAACACCTCCAGATGACCCTGACCCGCGCCAAGTTAGAGGAGCTGACCTACGACCTCATCGAGAAGAGTTTAGGCCCCTGCAAGCAGGCCCTGGCCGATGCTAAGCTCTCCCCCGAAGATATAGACGAGGTGCTTCTCGTCGGAGGGCAGACCAGGATGCCCGCCATCAGGGAGGCAGTGAGAAGGTTCTTCGGCAGGGAGCCGCACAAGGGGATCAACCCCGATGAGGTGGTAGGCATAGGAGCAGCCATCCAGGCGGGCGTGCTGGCCGGCGAAGTCAAGGAGGTGCTGCTCCTTGACGTGACGCCTCTCACCCTTTCCATCGAGACCTTGGGAGGGGTGGCAACGCCGATGATCGAGCGCAACACCACCATCCCTACGCGCAAGACCCAGATATTCTCCACCGCCACGGACAACCAGACGCAGGTCGAAATCCATGTGGTGCAGGGAGAGAGGCCCATGGCCGCGGACAACAAATCCTTGGGCCGCTTTATCCTGGACGGCATCCCGCCAGCGCCGCGGGGCGTTCCTCAGATCGAGGTCACATTCGATATCAACGCTGATGGCATCCTCAACGTCTCGGCCAGGGACAAGGCCACGGGCAAGGAGCAGAGCATGATCATCAAGCCTTCCACCGGCCTCACCGAGGAGGAAGTGCAACGCATGGTCAAGGAGGCCGAACGCTACGCTGAGGAGGACAGGAGGAAGAGAGAGGAGGCCGAGGCCCGCAACAACGCCGACTCGACCATCTATATCGCCGAGAAGACCCTTCGTGAGCAGGGCGACAAAGTGCCAGCGAGTGTGAGGAGCGATGTGGAGGGCAAAATAGCGGCCCTCCGCACAGCCCTGCAGGGGAAGGATGTGGCCGAGATAAGACGAAGGACGCAGGAGCTATCCATGGCTATGCAGAAGATAGGCGCCGCCATGTACGGCCAACCGGGCAAGCAGCCTCCGCCAACAGGGGAGGAGAAAAAGAAGAAGCCACCGGGAGGAGAGACCGTCGAAGGGGAATTCAGAGAGGTGTGATCGAAAGCCAGGGGTTAGGGGTTAAAAGCCCCTAACCCCTATTTTGCTTTTGACAGGCAGAGGATATTGCGGTAAACTACAATACGAAGGATGAAAAAGAAGGTTCATGGGTACGAAACGCGACTATTATGAGATCCTTGGCGTACCTCGAAATGCCAGCCAGAAGGAGATAAAGAAAGCCTATCGACGCCTGGCCCGCCAGTATCATCCCGATGTGAACGACAGCCCCGACGCCGAGGAGCGCTTCAAGGAGATAAACGAGGCCTACGAAGTCCTCTCTGACCCGGAGAAGAGGGCCCAATACGACCGCTATGGCCATGCCGGCCCACCCGGCTTGGGCTTCGAATTCCGTGACCCCTTCGAGATCTTCAGAGAAGTCTTCGGCTTCGATTTCGGTTTCGGCCCTCGTAGAGCCTATCGGCAGCCCCGTCGAGGCGCCGACATCCACCAGCATCTGACTATCTCCTTCAGAGAGGCGGCCTTCGGGTGCGAAAAGGAGATCGAAGTCTCCCATTATGAGGTCTGCCCCGAATGTGGAGGGAGCGGAGCGGAGCCGGGCACGAGCCCCATCCGCTGCCCTCAATGCAACGGCACAGGCGAGGTGCGGCGGGTGCGGCAGTCCATCCTCGGCTCTCTGATCACCGTGACCACCTGCCCCCGCTGCGGAGGGACGGGGGAGGTCATCACTACCCCCTGCCATAGGTGTGGCGGCAGCGGAAGGGTGAAGATGAAGCGCAAGCTCTCCGTGGAAATCCCCGCAGGGGTGGAGGACGGAATGCAGATCCGCTTAGCCGGCCAGGGCGAGCCGGGCGAGAATGGCGGCCCCCCAGGCGATCTCTACGTGACCCTTTCGGTGGAGGAACACCCCTATTTCCGCCGTCACAACAACGACATCGTCCTCGAGCTGGCCATCAACGTCGCCCAGGCGGCCTTGGGAGATGAGGTGATGGTCCCCACCCTCGATGGCGAGGAGAAGCTCATCATCCCTGCGGGGACCCAAACGGGCGAGGTCTTCCGTCTGAGGGGGAAGGGAGTGCCTTATCTGAGGCGCAATGGCCGCGGCGACCAGCTGGTCGTTGTGCAGGTGAGGACGCCGACTAACCTGACCAAAGAGCAGAGGAGGCTGTTCAAAGAGCTGGCCAAGACCCTGGGCAAAGAGGTCATCCCTCAGGAGAAGGGCTTCCTCGAGAGAGTAAAGGAGCTCTTCAGGGTGTGATCGCGAACCCGAGAGGCCTTTGAAGTTAAGGAGAGCTACAAAGAAAGGAGATCTACCATGACCATCAGGAGGATAGCTGTTGCCGGAGTTATGATCGCCGTTGTGGCCGTGTTCACCTTAGCCATCAGGGTCCCTTTCGCGCCCACCAGGGGCTACTTTAACCTCTCCGACGTGGCCGTCTTTTTCGCCAGCTTTGCCTTCGGTCCCTGGATCGGCCTGATCGCCGGGGGGATAGGAACCGCTCTGGCGGATGTCGCGGGCGGGTATGCCATGTACGCCCCGCTGAGTTTCTTAGCCCACGGCCTGGAGGGACTTGTAGCCGGATCGATTGGAAAGGGCCGGGGGGTGACCACAATGGCCCTGGGTTGGGCATTGGGTGCCCTGGTGATGCTCAGCTTTTACTTCGTGGGGGAAGCGTTCGTCTTCGGGATGGGGATCGGCGCCGCGGGCGCTGAGGCCTTAACCATCAACATCCCCCAGGTTGTGGCCGGAGGACTGGTGAGCATCCCCCTGACCATCGCCGTGCGCAAAGCCTATCCGCCGATCACGGCCTGGTGACAGCCCAAATATTAGGCCATGGCAATTACCAGGAGGAAGCGACAGTTCCAGTGGATGACATAGTGGTGGTGGAGGAGCTCCACTTTGCTTATCCCCCCTTGATGTCGGGAGAGGAACCCGTTCCCGTGCTCAAGGGGATTAATTTGCGCGTTAGAAGGGGCGAATGCCTAGCCATAATGGGCCCCACAGGGGCGGGAAAGACCACCCTCTGCCTGGCCCTGAACGGGATCGTGCCTCATCTCACTGGGGGAACCTTCGAGGGGAGTGTCACCGTGGCCGGGATGAACACCAGGAACCACGGGCCCGGAGAGATGAGCCGCATCGTGGGGATCGTCTTTCAGAACCCTGAAAGCCAGCTTTTCAATATGACCGTCGAAGACGAGGTGGCCTTCGGCCCGGAGGGCTTGGGCCTGCCCCGGAATGAACTGAGGGAGAGGGTCGACTGGGCCTTAAGGGCAGTCGGGATAGAGCATCTGAGGAGGAGATCCCCACTCCAACTCTCCGGCGGACAGAAGCAAAGGGTGGCTCTGGCCTCCATACTGGCCATACGCCCTCAGGTATTGGTGCTGGACGAGCCGACCGCCGAGCTGGACCCTTTAGGGAGGGATGAGTTCTTCGCCGCTCTGAGGGAGTTGAGGGCCGAGGCGGAGACCACGGTCATCATGGTGGAGCAGGATGGCGAAAGGGTGGCGGAGTTCGCCGACAGGGTGGTGGTACTCGTGGATGGGAAGGTCAAACTGGAAGGGACTCCCAAGGAGCTCTTCTCCCAGGTCGAATTGGTCCAAGAGATGGGGCTGGACATCCCCCAGGTGAGCGAGCTGGCCCACAAGCTTAATCAGCAATGGGGCACGAATTTCACCTTCCTCACCGAGGAGGAGGCTTTGTGCAAGCTAAGTCAGCTGCTCGAAGGGTGACGAATTAAGGGCCTTTCCTTCATTGACCTGTTGCCTCTTAACTCAGCTATGAAAGCAGCCATCGAATTCAGGAAAGTCTGGTATTGGTATGAGGATTCCATCCCGGCCCTGAGGGATGTGAACTTCGCCGTGGAGGAGGGGGATTGGGTAGCCATCGTGGGGCAGAATGGCTCGGGGAAGACCACTTTGGCCAAGCACTGCAATGGCCTGCTAAAGCCCAAGCGTGGCCGGGTCCTCATCTACGGGGAGGATACAAACGAGCGGAGGGTGGAGGAGTTAGCTCGAACGGTGGGATATGTCTTCCAGAATCCCGACCACCAGATCTTCTGCCCCACGACGCTGGAGGAGGTCAGCTTCGGCCTGCGCAACCTCGGCTTCTCGAGGGAGGAGATCGAGGGGAGGGCCTGGGAGGCGTTGCGGGCCTTCGGCTTAGAAGGGTACGCCTCGAAGCCGCCGGCTATCCTCGGCTACGGCCTCAGGAGGAAGGTGGCCGTGGCAGCGGTCTATGCCATGCGGCCGCGGATAATGATCCTCGACGAGCCCGACCTGGGCTTAGATTGGGGGGCCACCAAGAGGCTTTTGGAGAATCTCAACCGCCTCCATGAGGAGGGGCACACCATCGTTTTGATCACCCATAACATGAAGATCGCCGCCGGCTTCTCCCAGAAGGTCCTGGTCCTGCACGATGGCGAGGTCCTAACCTACGGTCCTACGAGAGGCGTCTTCAAGGAGATCGAACTACTGGAGGAAGCGGCTCTCTCCCCGCCGCAGATAACCAGGCTATCCAGGAGGATGATCCCCTGCGGGATGAGGGGGGATAGCTTGACCGTGGAGGAGTTCTGTGAGGAGTACAGCCGTCTGGTGGTAAGGGCGAAGCGCGCTTCGTCCCTACCAAGATGATTCGAACTATGGACCTCTCCTTCGACCTCTATCTGGAACGCCGCTCCTGGCTTCACAGCCTTGATCCCAGGGTCAAGCTCCTGTTCGTGGCCCTGAGCCTGAGTACCCTGCTGCTCTTCAACAGCCTGCCGGTCATGGCTTGTTTCCTCCTGGCGTTTCACCTGATCCTGCTCTCCGCCCGCATCCCCTGGAGCAGGATAGGGTGGATATGGTCCAAGATGTGGCCATTGACTCTGCTCATCTTCCTCCTCTGGCCCCTCTTTTACCCCCAAGGCGAGCGCGTCTTGCTGGAGTTCTGGAGGATCAGGGTCACCTCAGCCGGCCTGATCCAGGGCCTGGCCATGGCCCTGCGGGTGAACGCTTTGGCCTTCGCCTTCTTCGTCCTGCTCCTCTCCACCGATCAGGCCAAGCTGGTGCGGGGCCTAGTGAAGCTGGGCTTGCCCTTCGAATGGGGGCTCACCTTAGCCATTGCCCTGCGTTACCTGCCTCTACTCTATGGGGCGTACACTGCCGTTTCCGAGGCCCAGCGGGCCAGGGGCTGGATGGTGGCTAAAGGCAGCCTTTATGTCAGGCTCAAATCCTACGTGCCCGTCCTGGTGGCTTTGATCATCACCGCCCTGAGGATGATGGACAATCTCTCCATGGCCCTCGCCGCTCGAGGATTCCAACCCGGAGCCAAGAGGACGTATTTCAGGGAGCTGAAACTTGGGAATGCGGATAAGGTTTGCCTGTTTGCGCTCATTGTTTTGTTTTCTGCCCTCTTGACCGCCAGGTTTCGATGTAGCTTTGGAGCCTAGCGACCTCCATCGCCTCCCGGCCCCTCAGGAAAGCGCGGCGGTTCAGCTCCGCATACCTCTCCGGCACCCGTTCGGCGATGACCTCCAGCCACACCTCTGGCGGCACGTCGAGGAGGGCCGAGAGGGCGCCCAGCATGACCACGTTGGCCGCGCGGGCCTCGCCCAGCTCCTCGGCCAGCTTTGTGCCCCGCAGCAGGTGGAAATCCTCCGTCACCTCGGAGATCACCCGCCTCATACGCTCATCGTCGGGATATGCATCCTTGCCGGTGCTGACCGAGAGCGGCGGGATGGCGTAGTCGTTGATCAGGGCTGTGCCGCCCGGCCTCAGCATCTCGATGTAGCGCAGGGCCTCCAACTTCTCCAGGGCCAGCAGGTAATCCACCTCCCCCCGGCCGATGAGGGGCGAGAGCACTTTCTCGGCCCAGCGCACGTGGCTGACCACGCTTCCCCCTCGCTGGGCCATGCCGTGCACCTCCGCCTTCTTGACATCGTAGCCGGCCCTGAGGCCCACCTGGGCCAGAATGTCTCCGGCCAGGAGGATCCCCTGCCCTCCGACGCCGACCAGCAGAAAGTCGAACTTAGCCATCGTTTTCCTCCGCTCTAATCCAGCGGGCTGCGCACCGCCATGGCACCTCGGTTGAGGACGTGGGTATAGATCATCGTCGTTCGCACATCCTTGTGGCCCAGAAGCTCCTGCACCGTGCGGATGTCGTAGCCGGCCTCCAGGAGGTGGGTGGCGAAGGAGTGGCGGAGCGTGTGGGGGGAGACGGGCTTGTGGATGCCGGCGGCGCGGGCGGCCCGGCGGATGGCGCGCTGGATGGCGCTCGGGCTCATGTGGTGACGGCGGACGAGGCCCGAGCGGGGGTCCACGGAGAGGCGTGGGGAGGGGAAAACCCATTGCCAGCCCCACTCTCGTTGGGCATTAGGGTACTTGCGGGCCAGGGCATTGGGCAGGTAGACGGCGCCGTAACCGCGGGCCAGGTCGTGCTTGTGCAGGCGTCTAACCTGGTGCAGGTGTTTTTGGAGGGGTTTGATCAGGGATTCGGGCAGGATGGTGATGCGGTCCTTCTCGCCCTTGCCGTCGCGGACGGTGATAGTGCGGCAGTTGAAGTCCAGGTCCTTCACGCGCAGGCGGAGGCATTCCATGAGGCGGAGGCCGCTGCCGTAGAGGAGCCAGGGAGCAGAAGGGCCGAGGAGCAAGGGAGCAGGGGAGCAGAGGCGAATTCTCCTCTGCACCCTAGCACCCCAGCGCCCCTGCTCAGGAAGGGCCTGGTTCTGAGTGGAGGCGGCCACCTGCTCATGGACGGCCAGGTGGGTGAGGAAGGCTTCGATTTCGGGGATGCCCATACCTTTGGGGTGTCGCTTGTTGTGAAAGAGGATGAAGCGTTTGATCCAGCGGACGTAAGCCTGCTCGGTGCGATAGGAGTAATGCTTGCGGCGCAACGTCTCCCGCACGCGGTCTAGGAGTTTGGGAGAAGATGGAGCCTGGGCGGGCTTTCGTGGAGATGGAATTGACATCTTAGCTCCCTTTATGCTATAATGTCTTTAAATTCAAGGTGATTTCATTTTACCTTATAACATTGTAAAAGTCAATTTTGGGGAGGGATATACGGATTCTGCATATTCCTCTCGGAAAGAGCAAATTGCGGAGTCCGTATAATCATTATTAGGCGGCTAGTAACACATATGAACAGTTTCTAGCTTAAAATGTGGAGTGTTCCAATGCGTATACTTGATGAAATATGGCGCGATATTCGCAATGGCGAGAACATCGACCTTTACCTCACAGTTTTAATTGCTCTCGGGGTTGCCATATTGAGTTTGCTAGGTATTAATGTCTCTTCTTTCATCGCGCCGCTTACGCTAGCCACTCTTGGGCTGCTAGCAATATCAAGCCTGGTTAACCGGCGTCGACTTGAAGAAATTCAACACAAGCAGGCACAGTCGATGATTGGCATTTTCACGAACGAGTTCCCGTCAGAGTTTAGATCCCACTTTGAATCTGGCAAAGAAATTTGGCTTATTGGTGTAACTTTGGGTCGGACCATTAAGAACAACTACACTAAATTAGAGGAGAAGCTACGCCAGGGCCACAATATCAAAGTTCTTGTCGTACATCCAATTGGCGCTCCGATAGCGATGGCTGCAACTCGGAACTACGCACCAAGCTACAGAGACCCCGAAGCAAGGGCGGTTGAGACAAAAGCAAGCTTACAATTATTCTGTAATTTGAAAAAGGTTAACCCAGATGGGTTAGAGATTCGCACCATAAAGTATCCACTTTCATTCGGTGCAATATGCGTAGACCCAGATCTGGCCACAGGAGTTCTCTACTTGGAGCATTATCCCTTTAGGACTATATCTGATTCAGTTCCTAAGTTCGTCCTTCGTGCCAGTGATGGATACTGGTATGAATTCTTTAAGAAAGAAATCCTTGCGCTATGGAACGCTGGAATTGAATGGAGTTGTGATAACGTGCTCGAATCTTAACATGTTAGCAAGCCGCCCAACACCCGCTCCAGCCGACCCGCCTCCGCTGGCGCTCCGGCGGGCGGCTGAGCTTTGTCGTTAGACTTTTCCTGTATGGAGGGACTTCAGTAGAAATGAGGTCAAGCGATTCAATACTTCCTGGTCAGGTGCTGATCAAGTACGAGAGCAATTGGCGAGCATCGGGGGTTGAACAACGTTATTTGGAGTGGGTCAGGCAAGAGTTAAACGACCTAGCCGGAATGGTTTGTCATTATGATCCTGAGTGGGATATCTACGACAGAGACCAGTTCAAAGAAAGCGTTGAAGGGAGAGCTTACATCGTAACAGAGTTGTTGGCGCAGTTCTGTGCGGCCGGGATGCGCTGGCGGCTTACGGACAAAGCGAGGTTCTTGTCGCCAACTGTCGATGTCGGTGTAATGGTCAGGCGTCTTGTGCGACAGAAGTTCTCGGAAGTGCCAGTTCCTCTTGCTTTCTTCGACTGGGTAGACGTAGGGGCGTGGGATTTCTTGCAGGTTGCCGAACGTACACAGACGTGGTTTGAAGCTTTGTCTTTCTCTAAAGAAGAGGTGGGTTACTTGCTTTGGGCCGCCTACAGGGTACTGGATCTGTTGGGTGTGGAAGAGCGGATTCCAGGGTTTACCCCGATAGCCTTGAGGGATGATCAGGTGTTGGACGGCTTTTGCCGGTGCGAATCCCCCATTGAGAGTGTTCTTTACATGCAGTTAGTAGTTGACGGCTTACGTCCCCCGGACTTACAGGTGCAATGGGTTGTGGGTCGATATCGCTTGGATATGGCGGTACCCAGGCGGAGGCTCAACATTGAGTGCGATGGAGTTAGGTATCACGACAAGGCTAAGGACGAGGAGCGGGACAGGTATTTGCGCAGTAAGGGGTGGCTCGTATTGCGGTTTCCTGGAGAGAAGATCCTTAGATACCCAGGTATGTGTTCTGAAAAGGTGCTACAGGAGCTGGAGCCGGATTTAGGTTGTGCCTAACAAGTCGCCGCAGCCGACCGCCCTATCGTGGCGGTTTGCGAGGTAAAAACTGCTCGTCACCGTGCTCATAGGCGAGGGCACTTTGCCAGAGCCGGGCGGCGGCTGAGCTCGGTGCCGTTAGGCTGCTATGTGAATTCAGATATGGCTGGCAATGACATATGAAAACGACGGCTTACTTCAGAGCAAGCGTCATGGCTCGTCGCCCTTATCTCAAGATGGAATGGATTGAGCATGTCCTTAACAATCCTATTCGCACTGAGGTGCAGCCTAATGGGCGCATTCGTCATTGGGGGTACATTGCTGAGAGGGACAAGTACCTGCGAGTTGTCACAGAACCGGATGGGGAGACCGTGCATAACGCTTTCTTCGACCGTCGTTTCAAGCCTTGAGGGGGAGATAAAAGATGATTTTCGAATACTATCCTGAAACAGACATGTTGTATATCAAACTCGTTGAAGGGATAAGCACTGAATCTGAAGAGATTGCGCCAGGAGTTGTACTGGACTTCGATGAACGTAACCGTGTCATTGGGATTGAAATTGAAGATGCCAGCAAGTTCATTGATCTGTCAAGGTTGGAATTGAGAGCGCTTCCCGTTGTTAATCTGATCCTGACGGAGAGGGCTCCTGTGTCAACATGAAGTTCGGATACACCCTCAGAGAGCCGCCTAACACCCGCTGCAGCCGACCCGCCTCTGCTCTCGCTCCGGCGGGCGGCTAAGCTTTTTCGTTAGGCGGTAGTGAAGGTGTGAATCATTTTGTGTCATACCAAGGGGGAGGTATGCGATGGCGGTATATCGGTTCACGGTGGTGATAGAACCGGATGAAGATGCTTTCCACGCCTATGTACCTGCCTTGCCAGGGTGTCATACGTTTGGAGCCACGGTAGAGGAAGCGCATGCCAATATTGCCGAAGCGATAGCTCTTCACGTTGAAAGTATGTTAGAAAGTGGGGAACCGATTCCCGTTGAAGGTGAACCGGTGTTCATCACTCAATTATCGGTACCGGTGGCCGTATGAGTCCAAAGCTTCCTCGAGTTGATTGTCGGCAATTGATTCAGGCATTTAAGCGTGCCGGTTTTGAGGAGCAGCGCCAACGGGGCAGCCATTTGCATCTTCGCCGGCAAGGGATGGGAAGCGGGTGACCGTGCCCGTTCACAAGGGGCGGATAGTGCCGATAGGTACTTTGCGGGCTATATTGCGTGATGCCGGCATTAGTGTTGAGGAGTTCCACGGGAGTGTCAAGTCAAATGATAATGTTACCGAAAGGGGATTGTTCAGTCAAAAGATAATGTTACCGGGATGTCCTCCTCCTTTCCTTGATTTTCAATGATCTGGGCAGTGCTGAGTTGAAATCGCAGTAGGGGCTGTGGATATGTGAGCAACTCGGAGCGTAGCGGAGAGTTGTCCACATATCCATCAGCCCTCCTCACTAGAAAGCAGGAACCAGATCAGGGTTGGGTACAGTGAGATTCAAAAGCAAAGTCTCCAGGCCAAAATTGGTAGTCAGTGTTTCATGGACGTTTTCAGTTTGTTCTGGGAGGGCATTGGGTAAGGAGAAGATGTAGTCGATCAGGTCATAGATCCCTTGCCGCAATTGCCGGGGGTTAGTCCCGTCTCGTAAGGCCTCCAGCTGTTCCCGGCGTTCCTGAGGGATAGCTGTGGTTTGACAGAGGCGGTCGAAGGGGGTGCGAGCCTCGTCGTAGCGGCGCTTTATCCGCCTTGATTGGCCCTCGACGATGATCTTCTCCTTCAGACGCATCACCGGCTGGAAGAGGTTGTAATACACCCAGATCTTATCGTAGAGTTGGTTGACGGCCAGGGTTTGGGCCACGGTGTCCAGGCGATCGTAGCCTAGATAGGCTCGCACCAGGCTGGAGTTCTTCTGTTCCACGAAGCGGTTGTCCTTC
>CAYYKQ010000008.1:0-22346 GCA_964440965.1 uncultured Anaerolineae bacterium
TCCTCCTAATTTCACCCCTATTCTACCACATCCCGACAAATTTGGGACACACCCCAATGCCGCTCGGGGATCCGTCATCCTCAATCGCCGATGATCACCATGGGCTTCGAGAGGGTCTCTCCCCTCCACTCGGGCTTGTAGTAAGAGTAGGCAGATGAGATGGCGCCCTTGGCCTTCACCGGATAGCAGGCTTGGGCCTGGAATTCGAATTCTAACTCGTCCCCAGGGGCCATATCCTCGATGTAGAAGATCACTTTCCTTTGAGCGATGTCATACCTCGTTATCCTCTCGATCTCATCCACTACCTCTTCGAGCGTCTCCTGAACCGGCCTGAATCCCGTGGGGACGGAGATGTCCAATATGCTCATCCCAGCCTCGATCGGGATGGGGGGATTGAACTTAACTTTTACTTTTACTCCTACCCTGTCGTTCACCTCAACCTGGTGGGTGTCATATTCCACATCGATATGGAACACCTCCATCTCCTCAGGGATGCTGGGGAGGTTGTACCTTTTCACAAGCTGGACGATGGCTTCCCCTTTCCCCTCGGCCGAGATCTCTACCCTCTCACCCACAGGGAGCTCAAACACCTGCAATACATCGAAGTTCTCGGGGGTGATGCGCAGCTCCTTCTTCCCCTCGGAGGTCTCCACCGTGACCAGCAGGTCCACATCGGCATGTTGGAAAGCCGCATACGAGGTCAAGGCCTGAAGCGCCACCACGGTGTCCTGGGTCGAATTAAACCCTCCGAAAGCATTGCGTTGGGAAACGAGCCACTTAGCAGCACGGCCGGCGTTCAATCGGTCCCCTGCCTTCAGAAGGGCGAGGCATCCATAGCCTGTGGCCTCTATATCTGCACTCTTGAGCTCCATGCTGCCCCGGGTGGCAGGCTCGCTCGCGGGTGGTTGCCTCGGCTTTGCCTCCCGTTCAGACAGTGAGCGGGCCTGCCAGTGGAGGCCGTTTTCGTCCTCAATGGCCATATCCATGAGCCGGCCGATGGCCTCGTCGGCAGCTGGACTCCCTCCCAGTTCGAGGGCATAGCTCGTGAGCGCCATAGTGAACGGATCTTCGATCTTGTGCAGCCTCTTCTCCAAATAATTCAGGGCCTTCCGGCTCGCATCCACCTCCCCCGCTTCGAGGAGGGCAACTGCCACATAGGCCGTGAGGGCCTCTCTCCCCTGAACTCCTCCCATGATCTCCTTGTGGCAAATGAAGCCCACAGAGGGAAAGCTCCCATCCGCATTCTGGTGGGAGATGATCCAGGCTCGGGCCGTATCTAAGACCTCCGGGTCAACGTACATTAACCCCTTCGCCTGGGCAAAGGTCTTCAGGACGAAGGCCGTGAGAAAGAGGCTGCCCTCCTTATCGTTCTCCCCAAAGGCGGAGAAGCTTCCGTCGGACCTCCTGAAGGTGAGCTGCCTCTGGTAGCCGGTAGTCATGAGCATATCCGCTTTAGCCATGACCTCGGGCTTCATCTGTCCTGTCTCCTCCAAGTAGTGGGCAATGAAGATGTCAGGAGCAAGGCACATGATGTTTTGCTCCCCGCAGCCGAAGGGCATCACCAGCAACCTCTCGAGCCCCTCGATGGTCTGGGCCAGATAGCTTGCGGTGAGGGCGAGGTAGGCCCTCTCTGATCCCTCCACCACGCCTTCGGGGAAGGAGGCATTTAGGGTCTTCGTCTCACCAGCGGAGAGGATGATGTTCCTCACCTCCTCCCGTTCCACCCCCTCAGGCTCCACAAGGAGGCTCTTTACCACCGCATCGGCGGCCTTAGCGCTCCTGGCGGTGATCTTCACCTTGCCCTTCCCGAGCTCGGTGGGTTTAATGAAGAACTCGCAGGATCCGACCTCTTGAGGCCCCACGGAGACGACCTTCTCCGGCTCATCCTTCAGTTTAAACCAATCCGCCTCCTCGATCTTCACATGGATCTCCTGCGGGCTTTCCAGGTAGTTGTACAGAGCCACTTTCACTGGGAATTCCTCCCCCCTTATGCAGGAGTAAGGGAGATCCAGCTTGAGGAAGAAGGGCTGGAACACCTTGAGTGTGTCCTCGCTCACCCCTAAGCCTTTCTCCTTGGAGATGCCGACAGCACGCATCTTCCATTCGGTTATGGTATCGGGGGCTTCCACTGAGAGAGTAGCCTTTCCTTCCCCATCTGTGGTCAGGGTCTCCCAAAGCCAGGTTTCGGGGAAGTATTGCCTTACCCTTTTGACCTCAGCCAATTCGCCCGGAGGGGAGGGGACGGGAGCCGGCCCCCTCTCCATGAGGACCATTGGTCCTCCCTTGGGGACCGCAAGCTCCCCCATGAGGCGCTCCCAGAGAGGAGGGCGGGGCAGGGCGATCTCCGCCCCCGCGGGGACCTTCTTATCGGTGAGCACTATGACCCCTGCCTCCTCGAAGAGATCTTTAGCGCCGGGGTTGAAGACCCTGTTGAGAAAGTGTCCCTCGTGGAGCTCGATCTGGGGCTTCATGTACAGCCTTTCCAAAGCCTCGAACACCTGCTTTAGGTTCAGCCTCTTCTCGGCGAGGATGTAGACGGAGCGGTCAACGACCCCTAAGCCGATCTTCGCTTTCCCTTCCGCCCGAACGTCTATGTTCACTTCATCTCCAGGGGCCACCTCTCTCTCGTTGAAGGAGATGGACAGTTTGTGCGGCCAATCCCCTTCCACATCGAAGGGGATCCAGTCCGCTGTGACCTCTGAGGAGGGGAGGATCTGGTAGGCTAGAAGCCTGGACGAAGGGGCCATCTGGGGGGTGAGCACGAAGGAGATCTCGTCGGAGTGGGTATAGTCGCTGAAAACGACCTTACCGCGGCTCAGGACCTCATAATAGAAAGTAGGTGTCCCCTTTGTGGAATAGATTTTGAAGGTGGCCTCTTTCCCCACCTTCAATGGCCCTTTGGAGACCTGCTCTAAATGGATGAAGTTCCCCGAAGGCGAATATCCCGCCTGAGCCATCCCCACCGCATATGCTCCTTGGGCGGAGGCTTCAAGGGTTAAGAGCACGCAGTTCTTGGGAGGTTTTAGGGAAAGCAGTGCTTTCCCTCCCTTTGTAGTTACCGCTCTTTCCTCCTCTCTGATCGTCTTAAAGTTCTTATCCTGGAAGGTGAGGTGTATCTTCACTGCCACGTCCACAGGCTCATTAGCTGGAGTCTCCGTCACTATGAGGAAACCGAAGGGGAGCCCTGGCTTGAAGGAGGAGGATTCAGGGATAGCCTGGATGGACAGAGGGGCCTGGGATATGGTTAGGAGCTCGGTGGTGGTCTGCTCGTACCCCGTGGCCTGCTCCTCTACCTTCACCTCCAACTGGACATTCCCCATCCCCTTAGCAGCAGGGACGCCGGTGACATACTTTACAGGGGGAAGCCTGAATTTCGCCCTGCCATCTATCTCGTCCTCATAAGTCGCGTATTCCTCCCACTCTCCAACATACCTCTTTGCTATGACCTCCAGTTTTCCCTTGACCTTCTTCCCGAAGCTGTACTCGGCGGTCACCTCCCCTTCGATGGGTTCGTTCACCAGGAACCACTCCTTCTCCAGCTCGATCTTCACCTCATATTTGGGGAGGACATACTTCTCCACCTCTATGTCCAGTTGGGTGGAGTTCTCGCCCGATTGCGCTATGATCTTCCAGGTGCCGAGATTAGGCTCGTTGGAGAGGGGAAGGTCAAGTTCGGCCATCCCGTACTCATCGGTCTGAAGGGCCCTCTTAAAAACCTTGTTCCCCTTTGCGTCCCGCACAGTCACCATGACCTCGGCCGGATGGGGCAGGAGGTCGCTATCCAAGGTAACGACCCGGATATGGACCGTCTGCCCTGGCTTGTAGATGGGTTTGTCCGTCTCGAGGAAGATAGGGAACCTGTCCACAGCGGTCAGGCTGGCCTCCTCCCTGAAGCCCGGGCCGCTGGCCACCACTTTGTACTCGCCTGGCTGGGCTGGGGCATCGAAGGGGATCATGCCTTTGCCGGAGATGAACATGCTTTTCTCTTCCAGTTTCCTCCCCTCTTGCCAGAGGGAAAGCTTGACTAAGCCCTGGGCCAATCCCTGAGCGGCGAGGAGGGTGACGCTGGCGAACTCCTTCCCTCCGCATTTCAGGACTTTGGGAAGGACGACCATATGCCCTTTCACCTCAGTGGGGAGAGAGGGGGTGGGCGTAGCAGGGGGTGCGGGGGCACAGGCGGTAGCCAACACGAGAAGCAGTATTAGACTCAGCATTTTCCTAACCATTTTCTACCTCCTTAAGGCGTCAGGAAGCCGAGTTTTCCCCTTAAGGACCTCGACATCACTCCACCTTTAAGACGCAAAGAAGGCTCTTTAGGTTCCCGAGCCCTCTTTTCTCCAGCTGCTGCAAGCAGATCCGCCAAGTGCATCGGAAAGACGCTTAACTTCTTCCCGTCCGTTTGGACAGGGAGAGAATTCGTCGCCTTTCCGCTCTATTCCCATCCTAACTCCTCAGCCAGCTCTTCGAGTGTCCTCTCCCTCTTCCTCCCTGCTCCTTCCCTTCTCCTCTTCCTCACTATCCTTTTCCCGATGATCTGGGCCAGAACTTCATCCGGGAGTTCCTTCCTGTGCTCCTTCTGCCAGCGAACTGCCTCCTGTCCAACGGGGCAGATGTCAAGATAAGGGCAATAGTTATGGTACCAATGCTCCTTCGGAAGGTGATCGTCAGGGAGTTGCCCTCTGGCTAAGGCATCCCACATCCTCGAAACCTGTCTCAGCAGCTCATTCATCTCCGCCTCATCGTAAGCCACATCGAAGAGCACATGCTCAAGCGTATCTCTGTTCTCGTAAAGGATTATCCCTCCCTTAATGGGAATATCCCCTCTATAGTATCGCCTCAGGCCCCAGATGTAGATCATGCACTGGCGGGCGTGATCTTCCCTGGGCGCTCTCTCGTCCGCTATCCTCTCGAAGGATGCGCTGCCCGCCGTCTTTATCTCCACCGCATAGAATCCGGAGTGCTCCTCAGAGAGCGAAGGGGGGATGTAAATCAGGTCATCGCAGTACCCCTTTATTTTGTATTCCTCGTCCTTAAAGAAGACCTCTCTGGCGAGGGATATCCCTTTAAGGTATCCCTCGATCCTTCTGTGGCCATCTCTTCCTACCTCAAGCATCCTCTGCACCCTGGGCTCAAGTTCAGGCTTGGGGAAGCCGAGCAGCTCCCTGGCCACGAGTTGCATGCACCCGTGAGCGAGTGAGGAGGCCGAGATGTACTTCTCTTCTGGATTGTACTCCTCCCGTATCCTCCCTTCGATGGCCGAAGCCACTATCTCAGCGGGACTTGTCATCTACACCCCCTCGGCGAATAGCGAGCCCTGGACGGGCGGGGCCTTCCCCGCCCCCTCCGATCTACGCCTATCTCCTGAAAGGTTGCCTCGTCGGGGTGTTGCGCTTCCACCAGTCTGGGCGTGAGATAACTTTTCACCGAAGAAAAGTTTCGTCTCTCCGGCCGTATCGACCCCCTCCAGGGGATCGACCCTGAAGATGAGCGGATACCCTCCGGTAACCTCGCCTATAGCCAGAGCGTGATGATCAGGCAGTCTCCTCACAAAGGAGGATAAGGTTTCGTAATCCGTCTTTGCGCTCTTGGCCACGTGCCTCACGTCGTCCTCGAAGGGGAGCCTCAGGAGGAAGAGGTTATCGGCCTGGCGGAGGACAGCTTCGTCCAGCCCGCCTACCATGTTGGTGATGAAGATGCTCGATGCTCCCAAGTGGCGGGCCCTTGTGACCAGATAGTCTATGGAGGCCCTTGATACATAGAGGTGAGCTTCCTCGAAGAAGAGGAAAGGGAAGCGGTTCGTGCCACGAACGATCTCTTCTTCGCATATCTCTTTCACCATCTCAATCATCGCCTGAACGAGGCCGCTGCGAGCCCTGTTACCCAAGCGGGAGATGTCTATCACCAGGGCGCCTCCTCCGTGTATCAGCCTGTAATAACTTTTGAGGTCCGTGACCTCCATTTCGTTCCTGGCGAACATGCCCGTCTCCATGAGTGCCCTCAGGCGGCTCCTTATCGCCCCGTTCACTGCAGGTGCGTTCATGCCCGTCGCAAACTCCCCCTCCTCTGCCATCTGTATGAGCTGAGGTATCCCCAGGAAGGGGGGCCTCTTCCCCATCCTCTCCCATTCCTTAACTTCTCTGAGGAGCCTTCCCAGGCGGTTCTCGAAGTGCAGAAGTGATACCTCAGGGAGGCCGAACTTGGAGAGCATGCTGGAGAGGGGGACCAATCCGAATTGCCTCACATCCAGCTTGAGGTTTCCCCCCGCCGATAGGACCAGAACTCCCTTCTGGCCCTTTCCGGTCACAGGGTTGACATCGTGTCTGGGGAGGTGGACATATTCCCTATTCAGGTCGAAGACGATGCAAGGGGCACCGAGCCGGATGAGCTCGAGGAGGATCACCTTCGCCAAGTGGCTTTTCCCAGCCCCTTTCACGCCAGTGATGATAGAGACCTTCTCCAGGTCCCTTCCCTCGACTTGGAAATCCCTCCCCCCGGCCATCTTTCCCAGTCTGAGGGGGTGGCCATGGTCTCCGAAGCAGAAGGAGGCTATCCTCTCGTCCGGGACCTTCCCTACGGTCACGTCTCTAGTTGGTATCCATCCATCCCAATGGCTCCATCTTTCCTCCTGAGAGGCCCGCCCGCGGGGGCTCGTCACCTCTACGACCTTCCTTATCTTAGCCTTAGCGATCAGGAGGTTCCCGAGGAGGGCCTCGGGCTCTTCCGGCCTCACCACCTCGAACAACTCAGGGGGTGGAAGCGCTCCTCCCTCGGCTGCCAGCTCCATCTGCTCCCTGATGAGCGCGGGGTAGCTCACCGTTTCCAGCCCCACGACCTGGACTATGAGGCCGCGGGTGCCCTTCCTCTCCTTTATGATAAGGTTCTCCCCCACCCTGAGGGCCTCATCCCTCTCCTTAGGGTTGAAGAAAAGTTCTATTATATCCCCTTTTATCTGTCTTACCCTTATCATAACCGATATCTAAACCAGCCTCTCCACTGCCTCCTCTAAGTCCTCCTCGGATGGGGTGGCATAGATCCTCGTCGCCTCCATGCTTTTATGCCCTAAGAGGATGGCCACCCTGTCCAAGCTCACCCCCGCATCGACCAACATCTTGCCGAAGGTATGCCTCAGGGTATGGGGGCTCACCCCTTTAAGTCCTGCTCTCTCCGCAAGCCTCTTAACCAGCCTGTATACTCCGGATTTGGAGAGCGGTCCCCTCTGCCCGACGAACACCTCATCCCAACCGGCCGGCCTCTCGGCCAGGTATTCTCTCAGCACCCTCCTTGCCTCAGCATTGAGCGGGACCTTCCTGAATGTCCCTGGCTTTTCCCTGATCCTAACCACTCCTCTCCCCTGGCCTATCTCCAGATCCTCCATCCTCAGCCTGACAAGCTCGCTGGCCCTCAGGCCTGTGTTTGCCAGGAAGACGACCACCGCCTCGTGGAGTTTGTTCCCTTTCCTCTCCGCCTCCTCTATCAGCTTATTGAGCTCGGCTCGGGAGAGTGATCTCAAGCCCCGTCGCACCTGCCTGGGCCCTCTTACCCCTTTTGTGGGATCCCTCTGTAAAATGCCCTCCTCCATGGCCCACTTGAAGAAGCCCCTTATTGCTGACAGCTTCCTATTTATGGTGGATGGTTTGTATCCTCTCTCCTCTAAGCCCTTTATGTATGTCTTAACCATCACCTTGGTTACCTTGGGGTTGAACTCCTCTCCATGGAATTCCTTGCTCCAATGGACGAAAAGGCGGAGGTCGTTGAGGTAGCCCTCGATGGTAGCCGGCCTCTTCCCCTCTTTCTTGAGATATTTTTCGAAGGCCGAGAGGCAATCTTCCATCTTCCCTTAGCGGATTTCAGCCCTTGATCTCAGCTTTCATTTAAGGATATGATAGCAGAAGGGCTGGGATTTGTCAATTTAAGAAATATTATGTTGCAAGATACGAGGGGATGAGAAAAATAAAGGCGGACACGGATCACGATTCGACACGGATCCATCTCCGCCTCGATACGGGGGTGGATGGGAGTCGAACCCACCATGGCCAGCTCCTTGCTGCCCATCGTCGGTTTTGAAGACCGCGGAGCCCACCGGGACTCAGCCACCCCCTTATCGAATGTCAGAGCAGCGATCTCAGGGAATGGATCTAATGATGCAATGGAGCTTGGTTGATGCGCTCTCTTACCAAGTTTCCCGCTTTAGCGGGAAGATGGAGCGCAAGAGAACACGTCACTCCCTGCCGGATTTGTTGGCCTTATCTCTCGATGATCACTCGCACCTCACAGGGCTGCGGATAATTCCCTGTATTATCCACTACTACCAGACGGAGGGTATAGACCCCTTCAGGCAAAGCCCCCGTGTTCCACTCTCCTAGGATGCCATTGACCACCGGTTGGTAATGGAGGCCATCGATAAGGTGCCAATCGATGGGCTTCTCACCGAAGCCGAACTCCAGCTTGTAATACCAGAAATTGTCGATGGCTGCCGTCCCCTTAACGAATGTGGTCCCCCAGCAATCGAGCTTGGTATTCACGTAAGGATAAGTGATGCATACCCGGGGATTGCAAGCGGCCACATGTGGCGTGGGAGTTAGCGTGGGTTTAGGCATCCAGGTAAGCTTGGGCATGCAAGTGGGCACCGGAGGAGGGGCGATCCAGATAGGACGAGGGATGATCAGCCTTTGTCCGATGTAGATGAGATTAGGGTTATAGAGATTGTTGGCTTTGGCGATGGCCCAGACAGTAGTGCCATATCTCCAGGCTATCATGCTCAGATTCTCTCCGGGCATCACCACGTGGATGTGCCTCCCGTATCCGGGCCGAGGATAGCCCCACTTGCAGGGGATGTAAAGTACTTGTCCCACATAGATGCGATTGGGATTAGGGATGCAATTGGCTTTGGCGATAGCCCATGGGCTTACCCCGTAAAGCCGGCCGATGTAGGACAGGGTCTCACCCCCCTTGACCACATGGTAGCAGGGATCCATAGGTGGTGAAGCTCCCAAGCCAGCGGAGATCACCAGTTGCAGGATCAATGCCCCGGCCAGGGCTAATAGTGCTTTCTTCATGATTCCCCCTTTCTGTTGATGTACAATTGCATTATACACCCTTTTCGGCTAAATTTCAACGTCACGCTTTGCCGACCGTCGTAGGGAACCCCAGTCAATTGGACAAAGCCATCAAATGCCCGATCTGCCTATCGGGTATCCCTCGTTGAGAGCAGTTCACTTAGGGGGTGCTCGCCCCTGAGGCATGGTCCTTCATGACTGAAGGCAGGTAGGATTTAAAGGGAAATGCTGCTCCTGTTCCTTGGATGGCGAAGTCATAGGGATTCTCGTCGGCGTCATCGTTGGCGATATTGACTATCGCCGTGCGCAATCCGAGGGCACTGGGGTCAAACCGCACGGTAAAGGTGGCTACACCACCGGGTACCACAGGGCTGGAGGGTTGGGATATCACTGCAAAGTCAGCGGCATCCCTGCCGCTGATCACCACCTTAGGCGTGCCGGTGAGATGCAGATCCCCTGTCCCGACATTTACGATGGCAAAGGTGTGATCGGCCCTTCCGCCGGCGATATCGACTATGCCGAAATCGGTGCCATCCATTGGGGAGGGCGTCGTATCCCCGTCGGCGATAGAATTGCCCTTGCCTCGCACATCTATCTCTGGCTCGAGTCCAGCAGTGGAGGTGCGCAGACGGATGGCCACGTCTTCATGGTAGTTTGCTCCCACGTCTTCCCATGAGCCAGGGCTCCCCGAATAACTCATATACGTGCGCCCAATCTCATATGGGCCATTCTTATCGACTGGAATAGGGAACTCGAAGCTATCATTAGTGAACTTCACCACTGCAATCACATCGTCGCCGGCGGTCACCAGCAGAGGCGGGTTTACTTCCACGCCATGGTAGCCAGCCTCATTGAAGCTGTGGTTTAGGCTGCTCCACAGCAGGTTGCTGGGCGCTATCCCGTCGAAATCATCGTAGAGATACACATCGATATCGGTTGTGGCGTCAGTGGTCCAGAACTCCACCCGTGTGACATTCACGGTTCTCGGGGGGATGAATTTGCATAGCCCCCAACTGGTCGTGGCACCGTATCCTCTTGCCCCTGAGCAACAGTCGTCATCGTAATACATGATATCACCGTTAGGATCGTAGTCCTGCCAGTCGTACATGAACGAGGAATACATGCCGATATTGGCCGAGCCGTAAGCGATATAAAAGTAGCCCCTGTCTCCCCAGCCGGTGCCCCAACTGTTCTTCACGATCCAGCCACCCTTGCCTCCAGCGTGAATGAGGTTGTCATCCCAGCCGACGATGAGCACTGTGTGGTTTGGATCCTCTGTCCCTGCGTAGTAGAGCGTGTAGGAACCGTCATAGTGTGAGAACTCTGTATCCCAGGCATCGTAATAGCCCGCATACAACGTCGTGTAGACCGGGCCGTAATTGTAAATGTAGCCTTTCAATACGTCCGTGTCGGGCACCGTATCGCCATTTATGATCCTCCAATCCAGCAACGTCTTTATGTAGGGGCAGGTGGTCTTGCAGTCGACATCGCTGGGTATGTATGGGTCACACAATTCCAGCACTAAGCCCTTTTGGGAGAACAGACTAACAAGTATGCGGTAATCCCCGCCGTCGCAACTACCCCAACGGTACCCCCAAGGGTCGATGTAGTTGTTTAGCTCGCGCCAGTTGCACTCCTTAGCGTTGTTCTCTGAAAAGTCGTAAAGGCCGGCCTCGTCGATGAGCATCTTAGATTCGATGTTAGCGATAGCGGCGTAAGCGTAGCATGATCCACAAGCCCCCTGATTCTTCACCGAGGTTACTTTGCCTTGCTCACGCCAATCGAACCTGCTGGGCAGCGCTGCGGCCCTGACCCCTTTGGGCATCCTCCGCCCGGTCAGGTGGGAGAGGTCTATCGCTGGCGGCCTGAAGCCGGTGCCGAGGGGCAGCGGCTCCAACGGCAGTGGCCGGGTCGGCGCTTCCTGGAAGGTGGGTTCTTGGGCGAGACTAGGCCCGGATGCCGTCGCCCATGTGTATACCAATACCAGAACTATCAGGAGGTAAGCGAGATGCTTAATCGTTCGCTTCCTCATCGCTTTTTCTCCTTGATCGGGTTCCCTTATTTATCATTTCGGCCAGCGAATGGCTTAACGCGAGCCTGTTATGGAGCGGAGGGGACGAAGCCCTGTTTGAGAAACTCCAACATACTCCTGTCCCCATTCCCCTATCCCCACGAATAACAGCCGGCAATGATGGGGAAAGAAGGCCCGATCACGGCTTAACGAGCTCGGCGATGGGCCTGAAGGAGAGGCGGTGGATAGGCGATGGCCCTAAGCGACGGAGGGCGGCCCGGTGCTGAGGAGTGCCATAACCTTTATGGCGGGCGAATCCATAGCCAGGAAATCGCTTGTCCAATTCCACCATCATCCTATCCCTGCTCACCTTAGCCACTATGCTGGCCGCGGCGATGGAGAGGGAAAAGCTATCGCCATTGGCGATGCTTTTCTGAGGGATAAGCAGGGTAGGGAGGGAGAGAAAATCGATCAGGAGGAAATCAGGGGTAGGGGAGAGCTGAGCTATGGCCTCTCTCATAGCTTGACGAGTGGCGGGAACGATCCCTAACTTATCTATCTGAGCAGCCGGTACCAAGCCTATCCCCACCGCCAGGGCCTTGGTTTTTATGAATTCGTAAAGGAGTTCGCGCTGTCTTGGGGTAAGCTGCTTCGAATCCCGCACGCCCTTCAAGTCATCGGCTAAGCTGGGGACACCCAGGGGCAAGATGACCGCCCCGGCCACCACTGGGCCTGCCCAGGAGCCTCTCCCTGCCTCGTCCAGGCCAGCGATGAAGCGATATCCCTGGGCTCGGAGGGCCATTTCCTCGTGGAGATCTGGTCCTCGCACTTCTCACCTCGAGGTGATAACACACCTTTAGCGTCGCTTCTCTCGGAGACGGGCCGCTTTACCCCGACGCTGGCGCAGATAATAGAGCTTCGCCCGCCGTACATGGGCATGGGATAAGATCTCCACCTTCTCCAGGTGGGGGGAGTGCAGTGGGAAGGTCCTCTCCACACCGATGCCGTGGGCAGCGATCCTCCTCACCGTGAAGGTGGCGTTTGTCCCCCCCTTGCGCACGCGTATCACCGTCCCTTGAAAAACCTGAGTTCGCTCTCGATCGCCCTCGATGATCCGGCTGTATACTCGCACTTTATCCCCTGGCCTGAGCTGAGGGACGTCGGACTTAAGATACTTTTCCTCAACGGAACGCAGAAGGTCTACCATCTGTCCTCACCGTTCTTCGCTGATTTGCCCGATAAAACGACCCACAAATTGTACCACAAAGGGCTGAAGGCGGCAAATTGCTTAATCGGACCTCAACTCCTGCTTTAGCTTCTCCAGGAATTCCCTATCGGCCTCCGATAATTTGGCTTTGGCCAAAAGGTCGGGGCGGCGTTCGAAGGTGCGCCGCAGGGCCTGCTCCCTTCGCCAGCGAGCTATCTTAGCGTGATCGCCAGAGAGGAGCACTTCAGGTACAGCCCAACCTCTGAAGATCCGCGGGCGAGTGTAGTGGGGATACTCCAGGAGCCCGCTGGCGTGAGAATCCTCCGAGGCGGCGCCTGAATAGCCCAATACGCCGGGGAGAAGTCTGGTTACGGCGTCCACGACGACCATGGCCGGTATCTCGCCGCCCGTCAAGACGTAGTCGCCGATGGAGATCTCGTCGGTGGCTAAGTACTGACGCACCCGCTCATCCACCCCCTCATAATGGCCGCAGATAAGGACTAAACGCTGGTGGGAAGCCAGTTCTCTGGCCACCTCCTGAGTGAAGAGCCTCCCTTGAGGGGTGAGCAGGATCACCGGCACCTCGGGCCTTCGTCCCGCTTCCAAGCCGAGGATATCCTCCACAGCGGCGAAGATAGGCTCCGGCTTCATAATCATCCCCCCACCGCCGCCGTAAGGGGTATCATCGGTGGTACGGTGCTTGTCGGAGGTGTAGTCGCGGATATTGTGGATGGCAATGGAGACCAAGCCCGCCTCCATAGCGCGCTTCACAATGCTCTCACTGAAAACCCCTTCGAACATGGAAGGGAAAAGGGTCAAGATATCGAAATGCATGGCGATCCACCTCGAGCTGGGAACTGATATCGCCTCTATCGAGGCCAAAAGCCCCTTAGAAGAGATTCTCGTCTGCAATCCATTTTACCATATTTTGCTGAAAACCGAAACGGACAACCACCATAAGCAAAAAGGGCCCGCTCAGGGACCCTTTTAATGGCGGAGGGAGTGGGATTCGAACCCACGGTGCTTACGCACACGGCTTTTCGAGAGCCGCGCCTTAAACCGCTCGGCCATCCCTCCTGGCAATTAAACTTTACCACTAATCGGCAATCAGCGCAAGTTAAGCATAATCTAGCCTCAGCAGGGATTCTAACAAAAGGGGCAGAGAAGACGATCGGCCCTCTCCTCTGCCCCTTCGTCTAAGGCCACGTGAGGTTTTCCTTTCCTTGCCTCTGACGGACATCTGCTCGGCGAAGTCGGCCCCGCCGGTTTGAGTGCCGCCGTTGAAATAGTTTTGAAACCGAAGGCTCCGCTTACGGGCGGCACGATAGGATGCAGACCGGCGTGGGCAACCGTTAAGGGCGCAGTAAATCCGCTGACCTGGGGTGACCGAAAGGAGTCAATCTACGAAGGAGATCGCTATCGTCGTGACCTGCTATGGCATCACAGCGATGACGATACGCGAGGGTGCACGTAGAAGGTAGTCTCCCTACTTTCGTGTTGGTGACATCAGGGGCCACAACTGTCATCAGCAGCTCTTTAGCAGTCCAGATATGATCCGTCAAGCCGACAGCTATGGCCGACGAAGGAGGCTGCCACCGGCGTTGGCCGTCATTGACCTCAATCTGCAAGCTCTTGAGAGGGCGGGTCAGGTTATACGCCCAATCTTCCTAGGCGACGAAGGGGAACTCAGCAGTCAGCAGCGGGATTAGAAGCTCCGGGGCACCACCTATCTATAGAGGTTCCCCATCTACAGCCTTCTCGTGCTCCCGTATGAACCTGCGCACAATGCCGTCTGCGCCTGGCCCTGGCCGCTGCGGGGCATTACCTACATGTTGGATTTCTGGGCGTGGGGTATTTGCCTGGCCAGGCGCTCAAGTTCCTCACCGGCGTCTGCCCCTGGGATTACAGCCATGCCCGCCGGCACGTGCACGGCCTCATCCGGCTGGACTACGGCCCCGTCTGGTTTCTGATCGGGCTGGGTTTAGAGCCCCTCCACGATCTGTTGGTGCGACCGACGCCCGCCTGCCAACAGGCTCTGACTCGCTGGGATCACCTCATAGCATCAGATCGAAGGGATGAGCACATCAAAAGCCCCCTCGTTCGAGGGGGCTTTTGAAATTCACCTTCCTGAGAGCTCTCAATGGGGTCGGTCTAGTGGGCAAACTGCTTCATGATGATGGGCAGGAAGATTTTGTACTCGGGCGGAGGCGGAGCCGGCACCGCCACTCCGTACCAGTAGCCAGACCCCAGGCGGTAGCTGGCGCTGCTCTTTGCGCCGATGGCCGCTTGGCCAACGGTGCTGTTCACGGCGTAACTGGCCGATGTCATGGGCCCTCCCCCTCCACCGATCACGTCCCACTCGATGACGTAGCTGGCCGAGCTCATAGCCCAGGCCACACCGGCCACCACCAGCCCGCAGAAGAGGACGGCGGACATAATCACGATTTTGGTCCTCATGGCTACCCTCCTTAATACAGATGGTGATGGCCGAGCCGCAGCCTCACCCCACCTATCTGAATGTAGTGGGTGTCGTCCTCGAAGTGCAGCCCTAGGTAGAGGCCAAGGATGCCTGTATCGCTGGACAGGGCATGATTGACGTCCAAAGTGTAGCTGGTTGCCGTGTTGCTCTTTCGATCTGTGGTGTCCGATACGAGGGTAACAGCGCTATCGGCATCCGTCTGCTTACTAAGCTCAGTCCAGGTGATGTAGTTCTTTGAGCCGTCTTGGCACTTATAGTATACAGTGATGCTCTTTAATTTCACTTCTTGGCCGTAAAGGACGCCCGGTAGGGTGATCGGGATGTAGATCCATTTTGTGCCTGCCGCACTACCCCTCCAAATCCGGACTGAGCCGTTCATCCGGCAATCCCATCTGGTGGTGTCGGTATCCTTGTTCTTTATGAACTCATTTCCGGAGATGAAGATGTAGGAGTCGGCCTTTGTCTCGATCTTGCCATTGTTGCTCACCCGGAACTCGTCCTCCCCACCATCGCCGCCGAAGCCCTTGATGAGAGGCCCAGCGCCCTTATTGCGGACGACCAAAGTCGTATCGGAGCTCTCGTTGTCGGCCCAGACGGCTATGCCGTTTGTTGTATTTGTGTTCTGGGCCCATAGAGCGGCCCCTGCGAATGCACCGCCACTGCTCTGGGCGTGGACGGCGTGGCCACTGTCGCTGTAGCCGTACACGCCAGTGCCGCTGTCGCTGGAGCCGTAGACGCCAGTGGTACTGCCGGAGCCATACACGCCATAGTAGAAAGCGAAGAGGCCCGTCCCCTCGGATTTGGCATACACCCCATACTTCCACGAGCCCACACCCGGCTTGGCGCGGAAGCGATTAAGCTCCACATAGCTCGTGGTGTCGCTGATGACTGCCCCCGGCCGTAGGCTTAGGGCATAGGGCACGGGCAGGATTTCCTGGCGGGGCGCAAGCATCTCGCCGCCTACCCTCACCTCTAGCCACAACTCCTGGCCGTTGAAGTCTCCTGGGTCAACATCCAGCTTGACATTGAACAGCCCATTGGTCACCTGCACGCTCTGAGCACCGCTGTCCCAAAGCATCGTGCCACCACTTTGGGCATCGTAGAGCCGAAACCGCATGGTGTAAGTGCCATCCAGTGGATTGCCCGCAGGATCGGTCAGCCTTCCCTGATAGCTGATCTTGGAGGCCACCGTCCCGGCGATGTTGACCTCGCCCCCAGGCCCCTCGGCCGGTGGACCGGCCACCACCCCTCCCGTGGCCCAAAGAAGAATCAACAGAGCCACCGAAGCGGCTACAAAAGCAAACCTTTTGCGCACCATCTCGCACCTCCTTTAAATCGCGCTAGAAAGCCTTGATAAGAGCCTGGCTCCCGCCAGTTACGCCTTGAAGTCTTTGGCTCGCCACCTCCTTCCTGATGGACGCCCTGCGGGCGGACGGGTCGTCCACCGCTACTCAAATCGAAACTACACATAGTATACCATAAATGGCTCAAAAAGCAACCTCCCGCAGGTTAATGAACTTTAACAAATTAGTTCGGACATAGGCCGACATAGCGGAGCAATTCTGGAGAGCCATCGGCAAACTGATCAAGCCAATCGCTTACGGTGGTGGCTAGTTCACCCCACCGATCAGCAAACTTGTGAAGGTGCAGGACCTCTTGGTAGAGCTTCCGCCAAACTTTTTCCGTCGGGTTGGTCCAGAGTGCATAGGTAGGCAACGACACCAAGATGATTTTGCTGCCGGCCAAAGCGGCTAGAACGTCCGGATGAAAATGGACCGGCCAGTTGTCCTGCGCTACGAAGATGCATTCCGCCTCCAGGTAGCAAGCTTCCAAAACCTGATTATCAAAGTCCAGCGGTCGAAGTGCTTACGCTGCCAGGCGAAAAGAGCGCCGGTCATCGCGTCTAGACTGGCGGCAATCCGCTGAAATAAATTGGCACGCAGACCCTGGCGTGCCAGGGGTTCATCACTCCCCTGGACAGCATAGCCCTGGGCCACCGTGGGACGGCGATAGTAGGTCAGCTCGTCCTCGTACACCAACACGAAGCGCTGCAGCAATTAACTCACGAATGGTTTGAAGGATGGCCATCTTCTGGTCATACTCTGGGTCGGGGAGTGAACATACCGTCGTCCACGCTTGTAGCGGATGCCCAGCCGACGCAAAAGCTTGTGCGCACCAGCCAGGCTCAACCCCCTGAGCCAGTTCACCACTTGTCGTAAGCCATCCAGCCACCACCGACTGCGCTTCAAACCATACAACCGAGGTGAACGTCGTATCACCTCTTGTAGCTCAGCGGCAGCCTCTTCAGCACCGGTATGCTGAGGGGAAAAGGCAGGTTCGCGGCGCTTCAACAGCCCATTTAGGGCTACTTGACGGATGCTCTGGCCCTCGGCTACCTTTAGAATGGCTGCAGCCCGCTCTCGGACGTAAGGCTTGGAATGATGATCACGGGCCCACTCCAGTTCGCCTAATTGCTCGGTGGTCAAAACCAGTTTGTAAGACTGTACCATCGCGCGCCCTCCTCAACAGGGGTTTGACCACAAGTATACCATGTCCGGATTAATTTGTTTAATCTTCATAAGTAGCGTTTTGAAACCGAAGGCTCCGCTTACGGGCGGCACGATAGGATGCAGACCGGCGTGGGCAACCGTTAAGGGCGCAGTAAATCCGCTGACCTGGGGTAACCGAAAGGAGTCAATCTACGAAGGAAATCGCTATCGTCGTGACCTGCTATGGCATCACAGCGATGGCGATATGGGAGGAGATAGCGGTTTGCTAGACAGGGCAATATGGGCTACAATGGATATGATCGCACAAAAGTGCAGGGAGCGGAAGTGCTTCAGTTGACTGAAAGAGGCCCAGACAAGGATCTGAACAAGGCCATGACAACCCACCCTTCGGCGGGCTCCACTCCCGACTATGAGAAGCTCCTCATGGCGGCGGCCTATATCACCGTTGGGGCGATATATCTCATCACCCTCATCCTCGGCTGGGGCTCTCTCCCCATGCCTTCCCTTATCCTGCTCACCGGCCTGACGGCGGCTTTCACCCTGGGCCAACGCTTCATACCCGAGTCGGATGCCCCATTGCTCCACCGGCTCCTCTATCTTGCTATCCAGGGAGCCCTCGTCTTTGCCCTTGTCCTGGTGGGCAGGGGGGAGACCTTCCTGCCCATCCTCTATTTCATCGTCGTGGCCCAGGCCTACCTGCTGCTGCCCTTCCGCGAGGCCTCGATCACAACCCTTTTCTTCACCCTCGCCCTGGGGCTGGACTACCTCATCATCGGCGGACCCAGGGAGGTTCTTGGCATCCTGCTCCCCTACTCCGGCGGCTTCGTCTTCTTCGCCGCCGTCAGCCTGATGGCCGCCCGCCAGCGCGAGGAAAGGGAGCGGGCGGAGAGGCTGCTGGCTGAACTGGAGAAGGCCCACCGGCAATTGCGGGAATACGCCCGGCGGGTGGAGGAGCTGGCCGTGGCCGAGGAGCGCAACCGCCTGGCTCGGGAGATCCACGACAGCCTGGGCCACCACCTGACGGTGGCCAGCGTGCAACTGGAGGCCGCCAGGGGATTGCTGGCGGTGGATCCGGCGCAGGCCCGTGCCCAAATCGAGAAGGCCCAGCGGTCGGTCAAGGAGGCCCTGAGAGAAGTACGCCGCTCGGTACGGGCCCTGCGTCCTGGCAAGCTGGAGCGCGAACCGCTGGCCCAATCGCTTCGGGCCATGATCGAGGAGTTCGAGGCCACCACCGCCCTGCCGGTGGAGTTCAAGGTTGAGGGGGAGGAGCAGCGCCTATCTCCTGCCGCCGAGCTGACCCTTTACCGGGCCGCCCAGGAGGCCCTCACCAATGTCCAGAAGCACGCCCACGCCAGCCGGGTGGAGATGGCGCTGTGCTTCGCCCCCCATGAGGTGACCCTGACTGTAGCCGATAATGGGGTGGGGGCTAAGGAGGCCGGCGAGGGCTTCGGCCTGAGGGGCCTGCGCGAACGGGCGGAGCTGCTGGGGGGCTCGCTGACGGCGGAGAACCGGGCTGAGGGTGGATTCGAGTTAAGGATTTCGCTTCCCCGCAGGGAGTAGAGAGGGACCGAAGGATGACGATGGACGAGATCAGGGTGCTCATCGCCGACGACCAGGCGTTGATGCGGGAGGGGCTGCAGACCCTGCTGGAGCTTTCGCCCGGCATCCGAGTGGTGGGCCAGGCCGCCAATGGCGAGGAGGCGGTGGCCCTGGCTCGAAAGCTGCGGCCCGACGTAGTGCTGATGGACGTGCGCATGCCCGTCATGGATGGGGTGGAGGCCACGCGGCGCATCCGCAGGGAGCTACCCGACACGCAGGTCATCATCCTCAGCACCTTTGACGACGACGAATACATCTTCGAGGGGCTGGCCGCCGGGGCGAGGGGGTACCTCCTGAAGGACGTCTCCTCCGACGAGCTGGCTGAGGCCATCCGCACCGTGCACCAAGGCCAGGCCCTCCTGCCTCCAGGTATCGCCAGCAAGGTGGTGACCGAGTTCTCCCGCCTGGCCGCTCGGCGGGAGCCAGCAGCGCCCCTCTACGAGGAGCTGACCCCGCGTGAGATGGAGGTGCTGCGGCTGCTGGCCGCCCGGGCCAGCAACCGTCAGATCGCCGAAGCGCTGTGCATCACCGAGGGGACGGTCAAGAACCACGTGTCCAACATCCTGGGCAAGCTGGGCGTGTCGAATCGCGCCCAGGCGGTGCGCCGAGCCCGGGAGCTGGGGTTGCTGTGATGCAAGTCACATAACCTTCGCCCTCGAGACATATGACTTTGCGTGAAAGAGCGCTGATAAAGCGCTCTTTTTTATGTCCCGATCTATGACCTGATGGCACATCACAAGCAGGCCGCTTTGTGGTATGCTATGTCCAAGAAAAATAATGAAGGAGGTAGCGAAAATGACCGAGAACATAGTGGAGGCCAGGGGCCTCGTCAAGCGGTACGGCGAGCTGGTGGCCGTCAAAGGGATTGACTTCAACATCCGTCAGGGGGAGATCTTCGGCTTCCTGGGCCCCAACGGGGCGGGCAAGACGACCACCATCTCCATGCTCTCCTGTCTCCTGGAGCCGACCTCGGGCTCCGCGACCATTGACGGGCTGGACGTGGTGCGTGACGCGGCCCAGGTCAAGCGCATCATCGGCCTCGTCCCTCAGGAGATCGCCCTCTACCCCACGCTCTGCGCCCGGGACAACCTCAACTTCTTCGGGCGCATCTACGGGCTGCGCGGAAGGCGCCTTCGAGAGCGGGTGGACGCCGCCCTGGAGATAGTGGGGCTCAGCGAACGGGCCAAGGATGCAGTGCAGACCTACTCCGGGGGGATGAAGCGACGCCTCAACCTGGCCGCGGGGCTGCTACATGAGCCCAAAGTGCTCTTCCTGGACGAGCCCACCGTGGGCGTGGACCCTCAATCCCGCAACCACATCTTCGAGAATGTGGAGCGGCTTAACCGAGAGGGGTTGACTATCCTCTACACCACCCACTACATGGAGGAGGCCGAGAGGTTATGCCATCGAGTGGCCATCATGGACGAGGGACGTATCATCGCCCTGGATACGCCACAGAACCTCATCAAGGTGCTGGGCGGCGGGGTGATTCACGTCGGCGTGCAGGATGGGCTATCGGAGGAGATGCTGAGCAAAATACGGCAACTCTCCACCGTCAAGGATGTCGCTCCCCTCGACGGCAAGCTCAAGGTGGAGACAGTGGACGCTCAACGTGCCCTGGTGGACATCATCGCCATCTTCAACCAGGCCGATGCAGCCATCACCTCACTGGAGATACTGGAGCCGAACCTGGAGAGCGTTTTCCTGCACCTGACGGGAAAACGCCTGCGAGACTAGAATCTGGAAACTGAAAGCTGGAAGCTGGTCATTAGCTTTCAGCATTTAGCTTTTAGCTTGTAGCAAGAAAGGAGAAAGTGCAATGCAAATCCTGTCTATCACCTGGAAAGACCTGAAAATTCTGTTCAAGGACATCGGCGGCATGGCGACTTTGTTCCTGATGCCGATGATGTTCATCATCGTTATGAGTACCGCCTTACAAGGCATGTTTGACAGCGGTGACACCGGGCAGCCGTGGCGCTTGCCGGTGGTCAACCTTGATAGTGGTAACCTGGCGGCTGAAGTCATCGCCCAGCTGGATAATATGGATGGCATCGAGGTGGAGACAGCCTGGGAGGGCCAAACGCTGACCCGCGAGCGGGCTGAGGCGCTGGTGACCGATGGGGAGCGAGCGGTGGCCGTCGTCTTCCCCGCCGACTTCTCCGACCGCGTGGAGGAGAGGCTGGACGACGCCGAGGCCAGGGCCACGATCGAGTTGATCACCGATCCCGCCGTATCCACCCAGTTCATCGCTCCCATCCGGGGGATGGTGCTGGGCGCCGCCGAGCGTGTGGCCGAGAGATGGCTGGCGTCGGCCCGCCTCGAGGCCGGCCTGGCCGAAGTGCTCGCCCATCTGCCCAGGAGTGCACAGATACCCCTCGACCAGATGACGATCGAGGCGGAGGAGACGAATGTCGTCCATGTGGAGCAGGTGGCGCCGCCGGGGATGGGCATCGAGGTCTTCCCCGACAGTTATCAGCAGAACGTGCCCGGCTACACCGTCTTCGGCGTCTTCTTCATCGTGGCCACCATGGCCGAGTCCATCCTGCGGGAGAAGACGGAGGGCACCTTCCGCCGCCTGCTGGCTGCGCCGCTGCCCAGGCCGGCGCTCCTGGCCGGGAAGCTACTGCCCTACTACCTGGTCAACCTGCTCCAGGTGGCGGTCATGTTCGGCGTGGCTCACTTCCTGTTTGGGATGGCGTTGAGACAGCCAGCCGCGCTGCTGGTGGTCAGCCTGGCGCTGGCGGCAGCGGCCACTGGACTGGGCGTGCTGGTGGCCACTTTCGGCAAGACCCAGACCCAGATCAGCGGGCTTTCGGTGCTGCTGACGCTGACCATGTCGGCTGTGGGCGGCTGCCTGGTGCCGACCTTCGTCATGCCCGATTTCATGCAGACGCTGGCCCGCTTCACCCCTCACGGCTGGGCCATGCAGGGCTTCCAGGATGCACTGGTGCGGGGATATGGCCTGGCGGGGGTGTGGCCCGAGGCGGCTGCCCTGCTGGGCTTCGCCGCTCTCTTCTTCGCCATCGGCGTCTGGCGCTTCAGATTCGATACATAACCTGGAGGACATCGCTTTCTCCCTCCACAGAAAAGCCCCAACCTGGCGGTTTCTGCTGCTGTGTTGGGGCCTTCGCTTAAGTGGACGCTGGAGTGCACGTGGGATTAGTTAGTGAATAGACATAAATTATAGTATCACCTCCCTGAGGTGAAAGCACAATAATTCGGAAGGAAGGATATCACGATGGTGAAGAGCAAGGAGCAAATTCTGACTGATGCCACCTTGGCGGAGATAGAGGAGCAAGCGGGGAAGATGAGGCAAGAGCTGGTAGGGAAGGTGATGGAGGGGCAATTGAACTTAAAGGCAACGGCTTTCGGTTAGGGGGGTTAAGTGCGATAAATGTGGGGAGATGATGAAGTTCCAAGGGTATCGGGGGAAGAGCGTGTAGACGGTGGAAAGGGAGATAAGGGTTTCAAGGGCATACTACTG